>SFGJ01000026.1 GCA_004557655.1 Clostridiales bacterium
AATACAGATACCAAAGATACCGGCTGACATTTACATCCGTGCAAATGTAATACTTCATAACCTTAAAGTTCAGCCAAAGGATCATCAAAACGGCAATGCAGCACAGATAATGCCTTGCCTGCTTCTGAACAACTCTCCGGTACAGGGAAAAGCCCCATGCCGTAATCAGCCCGATATGGAGCAGAGAGCGGATAAAGTCCGTGAACAACACATCATCAGAGTTGTTTTGATTGTTGTAAAGCCTGATCACGGCGGCTATCACAACGACGGCAGCCACAACGATACAGATTGCCTTATTGTTCCTGGCTTTCACTTTCCTCCGCTCCTTTCCGAAAATTCATACTGACAGGGGTTGTTTGTTGGTTACTGTGTAACCAACAAAGGGACATCCCTTTGTAAAATTCTTATTTTGTCCGGCATTTTTGCATCCGGACATAAATATACAAAATAATTATAGCACATAATTTTGAATTTTTCTACCCTGCTTTTTTAATGTAGAAGCGAACTGGCAAATCGTCCGTTATTGGTCTGAAAGATTAACAATCTCTTTGTTTTTCTTTTTTGCATACTGCACGGTCTGAAAGGCACCGCCACTGTTATGTTCAATGTAGCAGACAACCAAATCGGAACGGTCAACCATCTCTCGGTTCCTCACCTGAATTGCCGCTTTATAATGACCTCCAGCAGCGTCCTGGCAGATTTCAATCTCATCATAATATTCGTGAAAAGACTGATGATTGTTTTCATATTCGGCTGTTAAATATGGCAGAACGAGCATGAGGGCACTGTTATCATCACGAAAATTCCGCTTGACACGGCGAACTGTCGAGGATACAAGTTGGTCAAATTCTCCGTTTCGTCCAACTAAAAACTCAACATATTCTTTGCTTTCCAGCAGGATTCGTATGAAAGCCTTTTTCTTTGCTTTCATCAGCTTTAAGATGACTTCATCAACAGCGTCGGTGTATCTGCCTTGAGCCACAAGTGCGTTCTTTTTATCTATAAGCGAATGTATGATTTGAGAGCGTTCCTGCTCGGTCAGATTGATATAATACTTTTTGTCCTTCATATTGACACCTCCACTATCTTCATTGTAACAGCATAGAACAAATAAGCAATCTTGCGATTTATTGCGACTGTCTGGCAAACAAAAGACAACAAGTGCGTAGTTCAAATATTGCAGGGCTAACAGCATAACTACCGCCCTGTGAATTAGCAAGGATTTTTGCCGTGTCTGAGGTACAAATTAGCAGGGGAGCTTCTTTTCTTAGCAGAACAGCAGTTTTCCTGCTAATAATTCTTAGCACGACCTTTCGCCTTTTTTAGCAAGAACGGGGCAAAAGCGATGGCAAAACGGAAAAGTTAAGATTGAATGATGCCGGAAAATAAGAAAAGCCGAAAACCTCGAAAAATCAAGGCTTTCGGCGTTGTTTGTGGCGTCCCCGCCCGGATTCGAACCGGGGGCCTCGGGCTTAGGAGGCTCGCGCTCTATCCTGCTGAGCTACGGAGACAATTACACCCTGCTATTTTACACGCCGGGAGATAAAAAGTCAATGGCAGGCTTCCGCCATTTATTCGCCTGCCCTCGCGCTGCAAATGTATCCCTGCTTTTCATTCACACCGCAAGGAGGTTTGCGAGTCAAACAAGGTCTTTGGTTGTACTAAAAAAGAGCGTCTGCAGAATGCAGACGCTCTTTCCATGGGTCTTATCGCTGCCCCTTGTCGTAGGGGATACCCTCAGCCTTGGGTGCCCGGGACTTCTTGGAAGTGAAGGCAAGCACCACCAGAGTGATGATATACGGCAGCATCCGGTACAGATGGGAACTGATGCCGATCTCGGCCAGCCAGTACACATTGTCGCCATTGATATCCAGACTGGAGTAAGCCGCGGCAATGCACTTAAACAGGCCGAACAGCAAGGAAGCGCCGGCAATATTCAGCGGTTTCCAGTTGCCGAAGATCATAACGGCCAGAGCCAGGAAGCCGAAGCCGGCTACATCGCCGTTGGAGCTGCAGTTGGCGGTGGTCAGTGCGTATACAAATCCGCCCATGCCGGCCAGCGCGCCGGAAATGGTGGTTCCTGCGTAGCGCATCTTGTACACATTAATGCCCAGAGAGTCAGCCGCCTGAGGATTTTCACCGCAGGACCGCAGCCGCATACCGAACTTAGTCTTATACAGCAGGATGGACAGCACCACAAAAATAATCAGGCAGATATAAGTGGCCAGATATACCTTGTGCAGGAACGTATTTCCCAAAAATCCCAGATCCGCGTCTTTATCAAAGCCCAGTGTAGTCTTCTTGATCATAAACCAACTGGCAGAGTCACCGGAGTTCATCTGCAGCACGTTCTGGTTGGCAATGATACGGATGAGGAACAGCACCAAAGCCGGAGCCATCAGGTTCAGAGCCGTGCCGCCGATGGTCTGGTCGGCCCGGAGATTCACGGACGCAAAGCTCAACAGCAGCGAAAAGATCGCGCCCATCACGGCGGCCACCAGCATAGCCAGCAGCTCGAAGCCCTGCAGGGCAATCCAGTTACCCGAAGCCTTGGCGGCGTCAAACACATGAGCCTGCTGCATCAGCCGCACAAACAGAACGCCCACGAATGCACCAAAGATCATGATACCTTCCAGCGCCAGGTTGATGATACCGCTTCGCTCGGCAAACACGCCGGCCAGCGCCACGATCATCAGAGGAATAGCAAAGATCAGTGTCTGTTGGATCAGAAATGTCATGCGTCCTCCCCTCCTTTCTCCTGCTCACCATCCGGATCCGGCGGCGTTTCCTCCGGTGCATCCAGCGGCTGTGCCTGTGCCTCCGGTGGGACAGGAGCCGTGGTGACGGTGGCCTTCTTCATTTCCCTGCGCTTTCTGATATTCACCAGCATCATACGGATCACCAGGGAGAAGGCAGACAGGTAGACGATCACGGAGATGATCACGTCGGTGATATACTCGTTGTAAGCCGTGAGGTTTGTCAGCTGCATACCCACAATGTCCAGCATAGCCATAAAGATACCGGAAAAAATGACGCCGACGGGGTTGTTGATAGCCAGCAGGGCCACAGGGATACCGTTAAAGCCAACGGCAGGCAGAGACTGATAGGTGGTCCAGTAGAACTCCGTGTTGCCGGAGAGCCAGTAAAGAGCTGCGCCTGTACCGGCCAAGGCGCCAGCAATGGCCATGGACAGCACGATGTTCCGCTTGTCGGGAATACCGGCGTAGCGGGCCGCGTGGCGGTTGCTGCCGCAGGCCTTGAGCTGGTAGCCGAAGGTAGTTTTCTGCATGATGACATACACCACTACCGCCAGCAGGATCGCCAGCAGAATACCACCGTTGATCTGTGAGCCGGGGAACAGCTTGTCCAGCCCCAGCTTCGGCGTGGCCACGCCGTTAAAAGATGTCTTGTAGATATAACCGGACTTGGTGTTCTCCACCATGTTCTTGAAGTTACTGATGTCGAACATCCATGTCACCAGATTGGCGGCGATCCAGTTGGTCATAATGCACGCCAGCACCTCGTTGATGTTCAGCAGAGCCTTCAGCAAGCCGGGAATCGCGCCCCACAGAGCGCCGGCCAGCATACCGCCCAGCAGAGCCAGGACCCAGATGATACCCGCAGGCACGGAAGTGGAGGGAATACCCAGAGCGATGCTTAAGGAAGCCAGCGTACCCATCAGATACTGACCCGGCGCGCCAATGTTGAACAGGCCCGTCTTAAAGGCGATGGCCACGGAAAGGCCGGTCATAATCAGCGGCGTGGCTCGGAACAGCATATTGCCGATGTTCTGCGCGTTAAAGCCCCAGGTCAGTGTACCGGCAGCGTCACGACCGGTACTGAGGATACCACCGAAAATCAGGCGAATACCATCCCAGATGCCGCTGCCTGTGATCTTTGGCTCAACCAAGCCCACAATGAGCACCACGATGCCGCCCACCAACAAACCGACCAGAATAGAGATCAAGGAGGACATCAGCTTGTTGAAGCCATCGCTGCGGCCCAGAGTCTGCAATTTCAGCTTCATGCCTGCTCACCTTCCTTTCCCATGCGCTTGGCGCCGGCCATATAGAGGCCCAATTCCTGCACGGTGATCTGCTTAGGATCAAATTCACCCACGATCTCGCCCTCGTACATCACCAGGATCCGATCGGACAGACTCATGACCTCGTCCAGCTCCAGTGACACCAGCAGCACCGCCTTCCCGGCGTCCCGCTCTGCCACAAGCTGACTGTGAATATATTCAATAGCGCCCACATCCAGTCCGCGGGTAGGCTGCACCGCCACGATCAGTGGCTTGTCCCGGTCGATCTCCCGGGCGATGATGGCCTTCTGCTGGTTGCCGCCGGACATACTGCGGGCAACGGTCACAGGCCCCTGTCCGCTGCGCACATCGAACCGCTCGATAAGGCCGTTGGCGTATTCCCGCACAGCGTCTCTCTTAATAAAGCCTGCGTGCTGGAACTGCGGCTCCTGGAACCGCTGCAGCACCATATTGTCCTCCAGCGTAAAGTCCAGGATCAGTCCGTGCTTATGGCGGTCCTCAGGAATATGACTCATATTTGCGCCGCGCTGGCGGATAGAGCAGTGAGAAATATCCTTGCCGCACAGGATGATCTCTCCCGTGGACTTATCCAGCCCCGTCAAACCGTGGATCAGCTCCGTCTGTCCGTTGCCGTCGATACCGGCGATGCACACGATCTCCCCGGCCCGGACCCGAAAACTGACATGATTCACCGCGTTGTGTTTGTGGGTATGGGAGGTCACGCACAGGTCTTCCACTCTGAGGATGTCCTCCTTAGGCTGGGCAGGCTCCTTGGACACCTCCAGCTGTACCGGGCGGCCCACCATCATGTTGGAAAGCTCCTGCTTATTGGTCTCCCTGGTGTTCACGGTACCGATGTAGCGGCCCTTACGCAGAACGGTGACCCGGTCTGACACCTCCATGATCTCATTGAGCTTATGGGAGATGAACAGAATGGATTTCCCCTCCGCCGCCAGATTCTTCATAATCTGCATCAGCTCATCGATCTCCTGAGGAGTCAGCACGGCTGTGGGCTCGTCGAAGATAAGGATCTCGTTGTCACGGTACAGCATTTTCAGTATTTCCACCCGCTGCTGCATACCCACGGTGATGTCCTCCACCAGGGCATCCACATCCACGCGCAGGCCGTACCGCTCTGAAAGCTCCTCCACCTTTTTTCGGGCTTCCTTCTTTTGCACAAAACCCATCCTGGTGGTCTCTGCACCCAGGATAATATTGTCCATCACGGTGAAAACATCCACCAGCTTAAAGTGCTGGTGTACCATTCCGATCCCCAAAGCGGTCGCCACATTGGGATCGGTGATGTTCACCCTCACTCCATTTTTGCGGATTTCGCCCGCTTCCGGCTGATACAGGCCGAACAGCACACTCATTAGGGTAGATTTCCCTGCGCCGTTTTCGCCCAGCAGAGCGTGGATCTCACCCTTGCGGAGCTGCAGCGTAATGTCGTCGTTGGCCTTGATGCCGGGGAACTCCTTCGTGATGTGAAGCATTTCAATCACATACTGGGGAGTATTGTCCATGCCGCCACCTACTTTCTTAATTTTCTCTTTCCCCGTATAAAACGCAGAAATAATATATTTATTATTATACAGTGCCCCGTGTTTGATTGCAAGTCTTGCAATGTAATTTTGCAAGAATATAATAATTCTATACTTCCAATTTGTGCATAAAAAAGAAGGGCTTTCGCCCTTCTTTTTTATGTAGTCATTGATTACTGGATAATGTTCAGCGTCAGGCTGTCGGTGCCGGCCAGCTTGGTGTAGTCGTCGTCCACGACCAGCTTGCCTTCGGCCATATCCTTCAGCATGGCGTTGTAATCGTCAACGCTCCACTTGGTCAGGGACCAGGTAGCGGTGGGCAGACCCACAGCGTTGTCCTTAGCACCCAGAGAAGTGCCAACACCGCCGATAGAAGCGAACTCACCGGCATAGAACTTGGTCAGAGACCACTGCACAGCGTCGGACAGGCCCTTCATAGCGGAGGTGATAACGGTTTCGGACTCGAAGGACTGGTCAACGTCAACGCCGATGACCTTGCCGTCATTGGCGCCGGCAGCAGCAACGACGGAAGCGAACATGGAACCGCCGCAGGCAAAGATGCACTCAGTGCCGTTGGTGTACCAGCCGTTGGCCATGGTCTGCAGCTCGGGGGAAGCGGAGAAGTTACCGCCGTACAGCCAGGAGTAGTTCATCTCCACCTTGGTGTTCAGCTCCTTGGCAGCAGCGCTGGCGCCCTGCACGAAGCCGTAACCGTAACGGCAGCAAGCGGGGTTGTTGCCGCCGCCGCCACCGGTGAAGCCCAGCTTGGTGTAGCCTTCCTTAACGGCAGCGTAGCCGGCCAGATAGCCGCACTGCTGCTCCTGGAAAGCGATACCGGCGATGTTCTTCAGAGCGGGGGAGCCCTTCACACCGGCCTCTTCGCCCACGGGATAACCATCGATGAACACGAAGGACACATCGGGATAAGCCTTAGCGGCCATGCGCAGAGCGGCCTCCTGCAGGTAGCCGGCGCACACCACGATCTTGGCGCCGTTTTCGCAGGCGGCCTTCATGGCGTCAAAGCGGTCATCATCGGTGGCCTCTTTGTCATTGGCGGGCTGATAATACTTGTAGCTGAGGTTGTTGGCGTTCGCATACAGCTTCACGCCGTCGAAGGTGCCCTGGTTGAAGGACTTATCCTTCAGGGAGCCCACGTCGGTGACGAAAGCGATCTCATACTTACCGTCAGCAGAGGTCATTTCGTCCTTGATGTCGTCAGCGTTGACGGGCTTGCTGTCATCGGGCTGGGGATCGGGATCCTTCTTGCCGCAGGCAAACAGGGACAGAGCCATGACAAGAGCCAGAAGCAGCGCAAGAATCTTTTTCATGTCAAATCTACCTTTCTTCATTTTTTCCGCCTTAGGGGCGGATAGATTTGCACAGTATCTCTACCGTGCTTGCGCCCATTTTATCATTTACTCCCGCATATTGCAAGCCCTATTTTTTTCAGGACGGATGTGAAAAGACAGCCATTTCCGCGAGCATAGCGCGTGAATAGCTGTTTTTTCATATAAAAAAGTTACTTATTTCCCATCTTAACCGCTATCTCAAGGGCAATTTTCATCATATTGGTAAATGTGGTCTGGCGCTCGTCGGCGCTCAATTCCGTACCGTTGATCAGGTTATCGGAAATGGAGCAGATTGCCAGCGCCCGCTTGCCGGTGTAGGCAGCGGTGCAGTACAGCGCGGCCGCCTCCATCTCCACCGCCATGACACCCATCTTGGCAAAGCGCATGTTCCGCCCCGCTGCATCGTAGAAGGTATCGGAGGAATAGAGATTGCCCACAGGCATCTTCACACCCAGCTCCTTCGCGCTCTCCACAGCGGCCATCAGCAGATCGAAGTCGCAGATGGGGGCATACGTGCCGCCCAGCTCATACTGGTCGGCGAAACTGGAATTGGTGCAGGCGCCCTGGCCGGCCATAACGCTGCCCAGCTCCATGTCCGCCCGCATAGCGCCGGCAGAACCCACACGGATGATATTCTCCACATCGTACTGCGTGAACAGCTCATAGGAATAGATGCCGATAGAGGGCATACCCATGCCGCTGGCCATCACAGACACCGGAACGCCCTTGTAGGTGCCTGTATAGCCCTGGACGCCCCGGACATTGTTCACAAGCTTCGGCTCGGTGAGGAAGGTCTCTGCGATAAACTTAGCCCGCAGGGGATCGCCGGGCATGAGCACGGTTTTGGCGAAATCGCCTTTTTTTGCATTATTGTGGGGGGTTGGCATATTGTATCCTCCTTATTCTTCCATCGCCTTCACGGCCTTCACGATGCGGCTGGTGCCCAGGCGGTCGGCGCCCAGCGCCACGAATTCCTCGGCGTCCTGCATATTGGCAATACCGCCGGCAGCCTTGATCTTCACATGGGGAGCGACATTCGCCTTGAACAGCGCCACATCCTTCCGGGTGGCTCCTCCGCCGCCGAAGCCGGTGGAAGTCTTGATATACTCCGCTCCGGACTCGGATACCACGCGGCACATTTCCTTCTTCTCCTCTTCGGTGAGCAGGCAGGTCTCAATGATGACCTTCAGCAGTCTCCCGTCGCAGGCAGCCTTCACCGCCCGGATCTCCTGCAGGATCTGGTCATACAGTCCGTCTTTCACCCAGCCGATGTTGATGACCATATCGATCTCGGAGGCTCCGTTTTTCACAGCGTCCTCCGTTTCAAAGCATTTGGCAGCGGTAGTGCTGTACCCGTTGGGAAAGCCAATGACAGTGCAGATGGCAATCTTGCCGTCCACATACTCCGCCGCACGCTTCACATAGCTTGCCGGAATGCACACGCTGGCGCAGCCGTACTTCATTCCATCGTCGCAAATGGCTCTGATCTCCTCCCAGGTGGCTCCCTGGCTCAAAAGAGTGTGATCCACCCGCCGGAGAATGTTTTTCACAGTGTCGTTCATGTGCAAATGAATCTCCTTTCAATCATTGTGTAGGCAGTATACCACATTTCCGCCGCTGTCGCAAATGCAATCATAAGCCCATATAAGGAATCACCAGCGCCAGCAGCATAACCACCGCCAGCAGCAGAGCAATTCCCATGGCAACATATCTTGTCCATTTCGGTCTCATGTATTCCTCTCCTCCTTTATGACCTTGCGGATGCTCTTTTCCACCTTCCGTCGGGGGGCCATGATCTCGTGGCCGCAGCCCAGGCACCGCAGTTTAATATCCATGCCGATACGCAGCACCAGCCACTCCTTACCGCCGCAGGGATGGATCTTTTTCAGCTCCACCTTGTCGTTTACCTGCAAATCCATCTTATTCCTCCTCGCCCTTTACAAGGTCCCAGTAGTGCTTGGCAGCCTGCTCCGTCTTGTTGTCGGCGTATTCATAATAGGTCTTCTCCCCCATGATCTCCGGCAAGTATCTCTGTTTGACATAATGCCTGGGATATAGATGCGGGTACCTGTATGCCTCCGGTTTCTCACTCCCGGCACTGTCCGCGTGTACATTTTTCAGGTGTCTGGGTATTTCTCCCACCTGCCCCGACTCAATATCCTGCATCGCGGCGATGATGGCGTTGTGGGCGGAATTGGACTTGGGCGCCGTAGCCAAGAGCACCGCCGCCTCCGCCAAAGGCAGTCTGGCCTCCGGCAGGCCAAGCTGCACCGCCGCGTCCACACAGGCCTTGGTGATGGCCATGGCCTGGGGATAGGCAAGGCCGATGTCCTCGGCAGCGATCACCAAAAGCCGTCTGCAGGGAGACAAAAGATCTCCCGCCACCAGGAGTCTCCCCAGATAATACACCGCTGCGTCCGGGTCGGAGCCGCGGATGGATTTCTGCAGGGCCGAGAGCAAGTCAAAGTGGTCGTCCCCCTCCCGGTCATAGCGCATGGCGCTGTGCTGGGCCAACTGCGCCGCGTCTTCCCTTTTCAGCTTCAGCTCGCCGTCCTCCGGCTTTGCCGTGCGGCTCAGCAGCTCCACGGCGTTGATGGCCTTGCGCACATCCCCGCCGCAGCCGGCGGCAATGGCCAGCGGCACATCCTCCTCCCATGTCACAGGCAGTGTGCTCCGGGATCGCACAATCTCCAGCGCCCGCGCCACGGCCGGGACAGTCTCCTCCGTCGTCAGGGGCTTGAACTCAAAAACCGTACTGCGGGAAAGCAGGGCGTTGTAAACATAAAAATAGGGATTCTCCGTGGTGGAGGCGATGAGGGTGATCTTGCCGTTTTCCATATACTCCAGCAGACTCTGCTGCTGTTTCTTGTTGAAATACTGGATCTCGTCCAGATACAGCAGCGCACCGTTGGGGGCCAGCATGGTACCCACATCCGCCATGATGTTCTTCACATCCTGCAGCGACGCTGTCGTGGCGTTCAGATGATAAAGGGTCTTGTTGGTCTGCCTTGCGATGATGCCCGCCACGGTGGTCTTACCCGTTCCGGAGGGGCCGTAAAAGATCAGATTGGCAGCCGTGCCGCTCTCGATGATGCGGCGGAGCATGGCCCCCTCTCCCAACAGATGCTTTTGTCCCGCCACCTCATCCAGCGTCTGCGGACGAATGGCATCGGCCAAAGGCTGCATGCGGCTCCCTCCTCTCGCGATGATGGTTTATTATACCACACGGAACAGGTAATTGCAATTTTCTTTCGCAGCAATTATAATAGGCGCGAGAGGTGATGTATTTTGAAGAATCCTGCCGAAGTAAACGCTATTATTGCCGAGCTGGAGCGGCTGTACCCCGACGTCATTTGCTCCTTGGAATATAAAAAAGACTATGAACTTCTGTTCGCCGTTCGCCTGTCCGCCCAATGTACCGATGCCCGTGTGAATCTGGTGACCCCGGCTCTGTTTGCCCGTTTCCCCACCTTGGAGTCCTTTGCCCGGGCCAGTGAGGAGGAGGTGGGCGAATATGTCCACTCCTGCGGGTTCTGGCGGGCCAAGGCAAGAGACTTGGTGGCCTGCGCCAAAATGCTGCTTTCCGACTACAGCGGCAAGGTGCCGGGCACTATGGACGATCTCCTGCGTCTGCCCGGCGTAGGCCGTAAGACGGCCAACCTCATTCTGGGAGATATTTTCGGCCAGGAGGGTTATGTGTGCGACACCCATTGCATCCGCATCACGGGCCGCCTGGGCCTGACCGACGGCAGCAAGGATCCCCTCCAGGTTGAAAAGCAGCTTCGGCTCTGCCTTCCCCCGGAAAAGTCCAGCGATTTCTGCCACCGCATGGTGCTCCACGGCCGGGCGGTGTGCACCGCCCGCAGTCCCCATTGTGAAAGCTGCACGCTCCGTTCCCTTTGCTCCGCCGGGAGTACAAAGCATTAAAGCCTCCAAGTACCGCCGCCCGGCGGTACTTTTTTTTTGTGAAAATCATATACTGCCTTGAATGAAGCAGAAAGGATGAGGGCTTATGGACATACAGCAGGTATTGCAGCAGGTGAAAAACGATCCCCAGATGGTGCAGCGCATCATGTCCTCCCCGGATGGGCAAAAGCTGATGCAGATGCTCACCGGATCGGACGGAGGAAATTCCCTGAACCAGGCCACATCGGCGGCCAACGGCGGCAACACCGCCCAGATGGTGGGAATGCTGAAAAAGATCATGCAGTCCCCGGAGGGGGCGGCGATCATCAATCGACTGGGCAGCCAGATGCAGAAATAAAAAGGAGGCAAGACCATGTCGGAACTGGAAGACAAACTCAACTCTCTCCTGTCTGATCCCGCCGGCATGGCGCAGGTGATGCAGTTGGCTCAGCAGCTCTCCTCCTCCATGGGGCAAAGCGCTCCACAGCAGCCGCCGGAGCCGGAAAAGCCAGCAAATTCAGGAAATTGGGGGTCTTTACTGGGCGGGATCGACGCCAAAACCATCTCCAAATTTCTGCCGATACTGCAGGCTTTCTCCGCCGATCAGAGCAACTCCATGCAGCTATTAAACGCCCTGAAGCCGTACTTAAAGGAGGAAAAGCAATCCAAGGTGGAGCGGGCGGCACGGCTGGCAAGGCTCATCACCATCGGCAAAAGATTCCTGACGGAATGGGAGGGATGAGGGGATGTATAACCGCTACACACGCAACGATACCGGAGTATACACCCGGATGCCCCAGAGCGAACCCTCCTCCGATCCCCCCAAAAAACATACGGGTTTTGGGCAAAACGCACCGCAAAACGCACCGGGAAACACACCGCAAAACGCACCGGGAAAAAATGTGTTTGCCTCTCCGAATGCCCTCCATTCCACTCCCTTTCCCCAGCGGCCGGAGCGGGATGTGCTGAACCGGGTTTTGGAGAAGTTGCACCTGGGCGATTTGGATGCCGGGGACCTGCTGGTACTTCTTTTGCTGTTCATGCTGTTTCGGGAAAAGGCCGATGAGGAGCTGCTCATCGCCCTGGGCCTGCTGCTGATCCTATAAAGATCCCGCCGATTTCCGGCGGGATCTTTATAGGACTAATAAAATATTAGAATTGCGGTACGAGCTATATCGGCTCGCACCGCAATATGAAACAAAATGAGCAATTTCCCTGCAGTATCCGGAGATGTATATGTTCGTACAAGATGACAATATTAAAAAAACTCTCCTATACCAGAACAAAACATCCAGTTGAGCATTTTTACAGGAAAGAGAAAGAGCCCCTATCCACACAGGATCAGAGACTCTTTTCACGATTTTAAGCTGTTGTCAGGCGGTTTTGTTTACTTCAGACTCTCCGCCACCGCGACGGCAACGGCAACGGTGGCACCGACCATGGGGTTGTTGCCCATGCCCAAAAAGCCCATCATTTCCACATGGGCGGGCACGGAGGAGGAGCCGGCGAACTGGGCGTCGGAATGCATACGGCCCATGGTGTCGGTCATGCCATAGCTGGCGGGGCCGGCGGCCATGTTATCCGGATGCAGCGTGCGGCCGGTACCGCCGCCGGATGCCACGGAGAAGTACTTCTTGCCCTGCTCGATGCACTCCTTCTTGTAAGTGCCGGCCACAGGATGCTGGAAGCGGGTGGGGTTGGTGGAGTTGCCGGTGATGGACACATCCACACCCTCAAAATGCATGATGGCCACGCCCTCCCGGACATCATCAGCGCCATAGCAGCGGACATTGGCCCGCTCGCCCTCGGAGTAACGGATCTCACGGACGACCTTCAGCTCACCGGAATAGTAGTCGAACTGGGTCTGGACGTAAGTGAAGCCGTTGATGCGGCTGATGATCTGGGCGGCGTCCTTGCCCAAGCCGTTGAGGATCACACGCAGAGGCTCCTTACGGGCCTTGTTGGCGTTCTTCACGATGCCGATGGCGCCCTCGGCGGCGGCAAAGGACTCGTGGCCGGCCAGGAAGGCGAAGCACTTGCTCTCCTCACTCAGGAGCATGGCGCCCAGATTGCCGTGGCCCAGGCCCACCTTGCGGTCCTCGGCCACAGAGCCGTCAATGCAGAAGGACTGCAGGCCCATGCCAATCATCTTGGCGGCCTCGGCAGCGGTTTTTACGCCGGCCTTAATGGCGATGGCAGCGCCCACGGTGTAAGCCCAGCAGGCGTTCTCAAAGCAGATGGGCTGGATCCCCTTGACGATCTCATAGGGATCAAATCCCTTTGCCTTGCAGATCTCACGGCACTCCTCCACGGAGCTGATACCGTACTGAGAGAGGACGCCGCTGATCTTGTCGATTCTTCTTTCGTAACTTTCAAACAGTGCCATAATTTCGTCCTCCTCCTTATTCGTGTCTGGGGTCCACATACTTGGCGGCATTGTCGAACTGGCCGTAGTGTCCCTTTGCCTTTTCCATGGCGGTGTTGGCGTCGTCGCCCTTCTTGATGAAGTCCATCATCTTGCCCAGACTGATGAACTCATAACCCACGATCTCATCGTCCTTGTTCAAGGCCACGCGGGTGACATAGCCCTCGGCCATTTCCAAATAACGGGGGCCTTTCTCCCTGGTGGCAAACATGGTGCCCACCTGAGAGCGCAGGCCCTTGCCCAGATCCTCCAGAGAGGCGCCCACGGCCAGACCACCCTCGGAGAAGGCAGACTGGGTACGGCCGTACACGATCTGCAAAAACAGCTCACGCATGGCGGTATTGATGGCGTCGCACACCAGGTCGGTGTTCAGAGCCTCCAGGATGGTCTTGCCGATGAGGATCTCCGATGCCATGGCGGCGGAGTGGGTCATACCGGAGCAGCCAATGGTCTCCACCAGTGCCTCCTCAATCACGCCGTTCTTCACATTCAGCGTCAGCTTGCAGGCACCCTGCTGAGGCGCACACCAGCCGATGCCGTGGGTGAAGCCGGAGATGTCGGAGATTTCCTTGGCCTGGACCCACTTGCCCTCCTCGGGAATGGGAGCCGGACCGTGATAAGCGCCCTTGGCGATGGGGCACATATGCTGTACTTCGCTGGTATAAATCATAGTTGCCAATTCCTTTCTCTGTGATGTCTTATGTTTCATCCTTGATCGTGCATTATATCAGATGATTTGCAGGTTTACAAGGAATCATACTGTTTTTTTTATCAGCGGGCCACAAAGCCGATCTTGCGGTGGACCTTACTGAGGGTCTTATTGGCCAGATAAGCGGCATGGGCGGCGCCCTCTTTATAGACGCTCTCCAGATAGGCCTTATCCTTCATAATACGCTCGGACTCCTCCCGCAGAGGACGCAGCAGCTCCACCACGGCCTCGCCCACGGCGGGCTTAAACACACCGTAGCCCTGACCGGCAAAGTCCGCCTCCGCCTGCTCCATGGTCTTGCCGGTGGCGGCGCAGTAGATGGTCAGCAGGTTGGAGATGCCGGCCTTATTCTCCCGGTCAAACTTCACGGCGGTCTCGCAGTCGGTGACGGCGCGCTTGAACTTGCGCATGATGTCCTCGGGCTTATCCAGAAGGAAGACGCAGCCGTCGGGATCTGACTTGCTCATCTTGTTTTCGGGGTTGGCCAAGCTCATAACCCGGGCGCCCATCTTGGGGATGAACGCCTCGGGCAGAACAAAGGTGTCCCCGTACACGCCGTTAAAGCGCTGGCCGATGTCTCTCGTCAGCTCCACATGCTGGCGCTGATCCTCCCCCACAGGCACCAGATCCGCCTGGTACAGCAGAATATCCGCCGCCATGAGGACGGGATAAGTGAAGAGGCCGGCGGTGATGTTATCGGCGTGCTGCTTGGCCTTGGCCTTGAACTGGGTCATGCGGCTCAGCTCGCCGAACTGGGTATAGCAGCCAAGGATCCAGCTCAGCTCCGCATGCTGGGGCACATGGCTCTGGATGAACATGATGTTTTTCTGCGGGTCCAGTCCGCAGGCGATATACTGGGCCAGCTGGTTCACGCTGCGGCGGCGCAGGGTGGCGGGGTCCTGCCGCACGGTGATGGCGTGCATATCCACGATGCAGTACAGGCAGTCATACTCGTCCTGCAGGGCCACCCAATTGCGGATGGCACCCATATAGGAGCCGAGGGTCAGCTCACCGCTGGGCTGGATGCCGCTGAATATTCGTTTCTTTTTCTCAACGGTGGTTTCCATTGGGTCACTTCTCCTTCCGAACGGGGCCGCGCAATGCACTTATACCCCATTTTCATTCTAAGCAACGCCATGGTATCACTTTTTTAACAAAAATGCAACCGGATTTACGGTTAATTCTTGACTTTTTCGGAGGCTTCTTTATAATGATATGGTATATTTTTATTGTGGAATAGTATTTGCTTTTTACTATCGATCACGGAGGTTTTACGCTATGACACTGGATCACAGCTATTTCGAGGAGATGGAGGCCAAGATCCCCCACGGTAAGGTGCGCACCCGATTTGCCCCCTCCCCCACCGGCTATATGCATGTGGGTAATTTGCGTACGGCACTGTACACCTGGCTCATCGCCCGCTCCCACGGAGGCACCTTCATCCTGCGCATTGAGGACACCGACCAGACCCGGCAGGTGGAAGGCGCCGTGGATGTGATCTACCGCACCATGGCCGAGTGCGGCCTGACCCACGACGAAGGACCCGATTTGGGCGGCCCGGTAGCCCCCTATATCCAGTCCCAGAGGCGGGATACCTACGGCAAATACGCCCGGCTCCTGGTGGAAAAGGGTGCCGCCTATTACTGCTTCTGCGAGAAAACCGAGTCCGAGGAGGACAGCGGTGAGTTTAACCGTGCCGCCGATCCCTGCAGGGACCTGACAGCGGAGCAGGTGCGGGAAAAGCTGGATGCGGGTATGCCCTATGTGATCCGGCAGAAAATCCCCACCCAGGGCACCACCACCTTCCACGACGCCATTTTCGGGGATATTACGGTGGAAAACAGCACTCTGGACGATCAGGTGCTCCTGAAGCGGGACGGCCTGCCCACCTATAACTTCGCCAATGTCGTCGACGATCACCTCATGGGTATCACCCATGTGGTGCGGGGCAGCGAGTACCTGTCCTCCGCCCCCAAGTACGATCTGCTGTATCAGGCCTTCGGCTGGGAGATTCCCACCTATGTTCACTGCTCCCCGGTGATGCGGGACGCACAGAACAAAATGTCCAAGCGCCACGGGGATCCCTCCTATGAGGATCTGAAGGCGGAGGGCTATCTCACCGAGGCTATCCTTAACTATGTGGCACTTCTGGGCTGGAGCCCCAAGGGTGAGCTGGCAGAGCAGGAGATCTTCTCCCTGCAGGAGCTGGTGAAAGCCTTTGACATGACCGGCATTTCCAAGTCTCCGGCTATCTTTGACCGCGCCAAGCTGGACCATTTCAACGCCGTTTACCTGCGTTCCATGGCTCCGGAGGATTTTGCCAGGGTGGCTGAGCCTTACATTCGGCAAACGGTACACGGTGATTTCGATACAGCCGCCATTGCCGCTCTGCTGCAGGCACGGTGTGAAAAGCTCACAGAGATCCCGGAGAAGGTGAACTTTTTTGATGTCCGCCCCGCATTCGACGTGGAATTTTTCACCAACAAAAAGGCAAAAACCAATCCTGAGGTATGCAGAGCCATGCTGGAGGCCGCCATCCCCATGCTGGAGGCTCTGCCACAGTGGGATGCGGAAAGTGTGCATGACGGGCTCATCGCTCTGGCGGAAAAGCTGGAGGTGAAGAACGCCAAACTCATGTGGCCGGTGCGCATCGCCGCCGCCGGCAAGCTGGTGACCCCCGGCGGTGCCGTGGAGATCTGCGCTATTCTCGGAAAGGAAGAGACCCTGCGGCGTCTGCGGGCAGGGCTTGAAATGTTGAAACAATGCACAGATTAAAGGAGAACTACGCCGACAGCATCGCCTTTTTCCGGCAGGAGTTCGGCAGCATGGTTTTTACTGCGGGATGGGCCTTCGCGGGAATCGTTGTGCTGAGTTTTGTGGGCAGCATCCTGTTTCCGGAGCAGGCCGACGGCATCGTGGAGCAGTTTGCCCAGATGCTGCTGCAGAGCGGGATGTCTGACGAGAGCGGAAACATCGTGTTTTCCGCTCTGCTGATCAATAACCTCTTTGCCATGCTGATGGCCATTGCCTACGGGCTGATTCCGTTCATCCGTCTGCCGGCTTTGACATTGGGTGTAAACGGCGCGACTCTGGGCCTGTTTGCCGGGTATTATGTGCATAAGAATATTCCCCTGTGGAAGTATCTGGTAGCCGTGCTGCCCCACGGCATTTTTGAACTGGTGGCTCTGGTGCTGTCGGTAGCTGCGGGACTGTACCTGTGCCGGGCGGTGTCTGCTGCCCTGCTGAAAAAGCAAAAGGGCGCCGTCAGAGCCGCCATCGGACGGTGCGGACAAACAATGGTCCTTTGGATCCTGCCCCTTGTCATCGTGGCCGCTGTCATCGAATCCTATGTGACACCCGCTTTATTTCAGGCGGTGTTATAATACAATTGCCGCATTGTGCGGCGAAAGGAGTTTGCAATGGACGAAAATACCAAAACTATCCCGGAATTGTTCGGCTGCATGGTCTTCAATGAGGACAAAATGCGACAGCGTTTATCTGCCGACGCTTACGAAGCATGGAGGCAGTGCATGACCCAGGGCACCACCCTGCAGCGCTCCATTGCCGACCAGATCGCCGCGGCCATGAAGGACTGGGCCACGGAAATGGGTGCTACCCACTACACCCACTGGTTCCAGCCCATGACAGGCGTGACCGCAGAAAAGCATGACAGCTTTATCACCCCCGATCGCAAGGATTCCGTTATCATGGAGCTGTCCGGCAAGGAGCTGTCCCGGGGTGAGGCGGACGCCTCCTCCTTCCCCTCCGGCGGCCTGCGGGCCACCTTTGAGGCCCGGGGCTACACCGCCTGGGATCCCACCTCCTATGCCTTTGTAAAGGACAAGACCCTGTATATCCCCACGGTATTCTGCTCCTACAGCGGGCAGGTACTGGATAAGAAGACCCCCCTGCTGCGCTCCATGAGCCGGCTGGATCAGCAGAGCATCCGCATTCTGCGGCTGTTCGGCAACACGGAGGCCAAGCATGTGATCCCCCAGGTGGGACCGGAGCAGGAGTATTTCCTTATTGATAAGGGGATCTATCAAAAGCGGGAGGATCTGAAGCTGTGCGGCAGAACGCTGTTCGGTGCCCGGCCTCCCAAGGGACAAGAGCTGGACGACCACTACTACGGCTCCATCCGGCCCCGGGTAGCGCAATTCATGCATGATCTGGACTTGGAACTGTGGAAGCTGGGTGTATTCGCCAAAACCGACCGGTATATACCGATGCCAACACCGCGACAGACCACAATCAGCTCACCATGGCCATGCTGAAAAAGGTGGCCGACCGCCACGGATTGGTGTGCCTTCTCCATGAGAAGCCCTTTGCCGGCGTGAACGGCAGCGGCAAGCACGATAACTGGTCCCTGGCTACCGACACCGGGGAAAACCTGCTCAAGCCCGGCAAGACCCCCAGCCAGAACGCCCAGTTCCTGCTGTTTTTAGCCGCGTTTATCAAAGGTGTGGATGAGTATCAGGACATTCTGCGCTGCTGTGTGTCTTATCCCGGCAACGACCTGCGTCTGGGCGGCAATGAAGCGCCCCCGGCGGTGATCTCCATTTTCCTGGGCGACGAGCTGACGGCCGTGCTGGACTCCATTATCCAGGGCACGGAATATGTGGATATGACCAAGAAAAAGCTGGCCATCGGCATCGACACCCTGCCGGAAATCCCACAGGACACCACCGACCGCAACCGCACCTCGCCTCTGGCCTTCACCGGGAATAAGTTTGAATTCCGTATGCTGGGCTCCTCCCAGTCCATCGCCAGCCCCAACACCGTACTCAACACCATTATGGCCGAGGAACTGGGGCGGTTTGCCGATATTCTGGAAAAGGCCGAGGATTTCAACACCGCCCTCCAGGCCCTGCTACACGACACCTTCAAGGCACACCAGCGGATCATCTTCAACGGCAACGGCTACGATGAATCCTGGGCGGAGGAGGCTAAGCGCAGAGGGCTCAGCAATCTGCGGGACACCGTGGACAGCATGCCCGCCTATATTGACTCCAAAAATATCAAGCTCTTTACCGACCACGGCGTTTTCTCTGAGGCGGAAATGCGCGCCCGGTACGGGATCCATCTGGAGAACTACTGCAAGATCACAGCGATTGAAGCCAATACCCTGCTGGTCATGATCCGGCGCAGCATTTTCCCCGCCGTGTCCCGGTATACCGGAGAACTGGCTAAAACAGTACAGCGCAAAAAGGCCCTGTATCTGGACTGCGCCGCTGAAACGGATCTGCTGCAGCAGCTTTCCGGCCTAAATGACGAGCTGTATGAAACCGCCAAGGCTATGGCCAAAGCGCTGGAGGACGCCCCCTCCTCCGATGGGGACATTGCGTCTGCCCGGTATTACCGGGATGTGGTGTACGCTTTGGAGTACAAGGCCAGCCATCTGGTGAACAAGCTGGAGACCTATACCTCCGCCGAGTTCTGGCCCTACCCCACCTATGCCGACATCCTGTTCAGCGTGTAAGCAGCGCCCATTTCGGAGGTAAGGCCATGCGCATCAACGAAACGCGCCCTTTCAAGGGCTCTGTGGCTGCCGCCTTTCCCCACACGGTTCCGGTGCTGACGGGATTCCTGGTGCTGGGCATCGCCTACGGCATGCTGATGCAGTCCAAGGGGTATGGCGCCCCCTGGGCCCTGCTGATGAGCGGAGTTGCCTATTGCGGAAGTATGCAATTTGCGGCTATCTCCCTGCTGACATCTGCCTTTGACCCCTTAGGGGCCTTTGTCATGAGTCTGCTGGTCAACGCGCGGCACCTGTTTTACGGCGTTTCCCTGCTGGAGAAATACCGGGGAATAGGCAGCGCAAAGCCCGTGCTGATCTACCTGCTCTGCGATGAGACATTCTCCATCATCTCCTCCGTGGAACCGCCGGAGGGAGTCAGGCCCGGAAATTTTTATCTGGCCATTTCCGTTCTGGACTACCTCTATTGGGTGGGCGGCACCCTGCTGGGATCTCTGGCAGGGCAGTTTATCCGATTTGACACCACAGGGCTGGACTTCGCCCTGACGGGACTGTTTGTGGTGCTGTTTATCGAGCAGGTGTCAAACCCAAAAAACCGCGCCAGCGGTGTGGTGGGTCTCGGGTGCAGCGTGGCGGCTCTGGCTTTGTTCGGCGCTGACCGGCTGGTGATCCCCGCCATGATCCTGGTGCTGGCGGCGCTGCTCATAGGGAGGAAAAAGCTATGATTCTGACCACAACGCAAGCGCTTCTCATCGCTTTGGCGGTGACAGCGGGAGCCATTGTCACTCGGTTTCTCCCCTTTCTGCTGTTTCCCGACAGCCGGCCGGTGCCCAAGATCGTTACATACCTGGGCCGCACCCTTCCGGCAGCAATGATGGGTCTGCTTTTGGTATACTGTCTGCGGAATGTGGACTTTGCCGCTGCGCCCCACGGTCTGCCGGAGCTGATCTCCATTGCGGTGCTGACGCTCCTGCACCTGTGGAAGCGGAATGGGCTGCTATCCATCGGTGTGGGCACGGTGCTGTATATGGTGCTGGTGCAGGCAGTATTTGTTTAACCCGCACACATACATATAAAAAAGTCTCTGCCCGTGAGAGCAGAGACTTTTTTTGAAACTGTAGAAAAAGGGCTTGCCGCCTATGGGCGGCAAACTCTGCGGGACTTTTTTAATAATCCAGCCATTTCCCCAGCTGCCGCAGAGGCTGACGCAGGGGCAGGCCCACCAGATAGCCCCAGGCGCAGCCCACCACATTGGTAATGAAATCGGTGATGTCGCAGGTGCGGTCAAAAAAGGGCTGCAGCAACTCAATGGCGGCGCTGCAGACGGCAGCCTGCAGCAATGTCAGAAAAAAGCCCTTTCCTGTGCGGTGAGGCATCAGGATGCCAAAAGGCAGAAAGAGGAGAATATTCAGCAGAATCTGGCCCACACTGTCGCCCCAGCCGTGGAGCAGATCCCGAAAAGGGCGTACATTAAAGGCAAAGGTATGGTCTGTAACATACGGCAGCTTACTGAGTATAGGCAGCAATGTCAGGGAAAGGACCCCGGAGAAATAGAAATACAGCAAACAGGAAAGCAAAAACCGACTGCGGGGTACTTTCTTCCGTCGGAGCCTGACGAGCAGAATGAATGCAAGAGCCAGTACACACAGATCCGGCAACATGGGGTGCGCTCCTCCCTTTTTGCGGATATGGAGCAGTATAGCACGGCAGGAGGATAACATTTGCCGAAGAACGGCGATTTTCACAGATTGTTTTGCATAAGATACGAATCGCTCCCGCCAGAATTGCCCACGGCTGAGAAATCAGAACATCTCGCAATCCGGCAAAACACTTGACATACGGCTGAAAAATACATATAATGGTTAAGCTGTGAAAAACGGGGTGTAGCGCAGCTGGTAGCGCGCTTGGTTCGGGACCAAGAGGCCGGGGGTTCAAGTCCCCCCACTCCGACCACAAAGGTACGGTAGCAATGATACAAATTGCTACCGTACTTTTTAATTATTCCCTATGAAAATCCCTTGATATAAAGCCAAAAGCGAGGTTAGTGGGTTCATTTACGAACCTACCGGCCTCGCTTTTTTCGTTTATGGAGTTTCCGTGCAAACGCTGCCGCCGGGAAAAGTGAACCCACTCTGCCTAACCTAACACAATGCTTCATGATTAACTGCCAAGGGGCAGTGTATCTTGCTGAATTTCCATCGGAATGTCATCCAAGATGTGAGAACTCGTAATTCTGCTTCCCGCGTACATCAGATACTTTACGCCGCTTGCTACAGCCATCTCCTCGGCGGCTGCCTGCTTTGCTTTTACCACGGTGTCATCGATCTTGTTGTCTCCCTTGACCTCTATAAGCTGATAAGAGCCGTCCATCATCTTCGCAAGGAAATCGGGATAATACTGACGGATTCTGCCGGACTCCGGGTCGTAGTAGTGGACAGAGAGATCACCCTGGTTCGATGTGAACATTCCTGTGAAATACACCTCTGCGACCTTGGCGCTCGTGATGTACTGCATGAAGCATTCCTTCTCCGGGATGGAATCGAAGCAGTAAGTGTCGGCATGGAAGCTCTTCTTATGTGTCCCTTTTGTGTCAATCATCGAAACCTAAAAATATTTACCGTTTTACCGTATTGAAATAGAGAAAGGCGAAATTCACTGCATCAGCCAAATCGAGAAACTTTTCGGCATATATATGTAAAACATCTATGATTTTCGCTGTACTCTGTTGACACAGCAAAGCGAAAACAGTATAATATAAATGACCATTTACTTTATTGCCAGAGAAGGAGGAAATCCATTGCGCACCGTAAACGAAGAAGCCCGCAGGGCAAAGCAAATCGAGATTATGGAAAAATGCTTTGACTGCTATGCGGAGAATGGATTTACCTCTGTCGGTGTAAAAGCGATTGCAAAAGCCTGCGGCTGTAGTGGTGCGAGCCTGTATCAGTATTTTGACAACCTCGATGACCTTATCATTCAGTCCACCGAATACTGTATGAGTAAGGTGGAAGATGAGTTTATGGCGAAAGCCCCTACGGATGTGGAGGCCCTGTGGCGGTTTATGGACGAGATACCCTATTGGACGGCAAAAAAGCACGGCAAGAAATACCGGCTAATGTATCAGGTTTATACCCACCCGAAATACAGGGAATACGGTCAGAAGTTCTTTAAGGGTGTCGATGAACGATATACGGAATACGCAAAGAGCTTAGAGCCAAAGCTGGGTATTCCCCACGAAAAGCTGACACCGCTGATTTTCATTCTGATAAGAGCTTGCGTACACTACGCACTGTTTGAGGATGAGTTCTATATGAAATCTCAGATAGAAACGCTGAAGGAAACCCTCGAACTCTTTGTTATGAAATACAACCCGAAATACAAACCTAACATAAATTAGTAGGAGAAAAATACAATGAAAAAACGGATTTTAAGTATAATCCTTACCATTTGTATAATGCTTATGCTCTTGCCGATTTCTGCAAAAGCTATGGAAATCTATGTGGATTTGAATATCACCGGTGCGACCACATTGACTCTAGAAGTGGAATCCGGTGACAGCATTGAAAATGTTAAGGAAAAGATCAAAGCCCAAACCGGATATCCTGTAACGCAGCAGATTTTAATGTTTGCCGGTGTAATTCTGGAGGACGGAAGAACATTGGCGGATTACAACATCCAGAAGGAAGTCACCTTGACGCTTCAAATGACAGAACTTGAACCGCAGAAGGACGGTTGGGTGGAAGAAAACGGGCAGAAGTATTATCTCAAGGACGGTGTCAAGCTGACCGACTGGCACAACGACATCCCCGGTTGGGAGGGCCAGTGGTTTTGTTTTGATCGAAGCACCGGTGCGTTGCAGACCGGTTGGCACAATGATATCCCCGGCTGGGAGGGAAAGTGGTTTTACTTCGACCTTAACACCGGTGTGATGTTCACCGACTGGCACAGCGACATTCCCGGTTGGGAGGGCAAATGGCTGTGCTTTGACCGCGTGACCGGCGTGATGAGAACCGGCTGGCACAATGATATCCCCGGCTGGGAGGGAAAATGGTTTTACTTTGACCTAAACACCGGTGTGATGTTCACCGATTGGCACGACGATATCCCCTACTATGAGGGACAATGGTTTTGCTTCGACCGCGTGACCGGTGTGATGAGAACCGGCTGGCACAATGATATCCCCGGCTGGGAGGGCCAGTGGTTTTACTTCGACCTTAACACCGGCGTGATGCAGACCGGCTGGCGCAATGATATCCCCGGTTGGGAGGGTAAGTGGTTTTACTTAGACCCTGATACCGGTGTGTTACAGAACGATTGGATTCTGGACAATACCGCCCCTGTCGTCTCGGGTATCGAAAACGGCAAGGTTTATTGCGAAGCACAGACGGTTACCGTTACAGAAGACTATATTGAAAGTGTGAAAGTAAACGGCACAGCGGTTACACTCGATGCAAACAATCAGTTTACACTGCATCCGGCAGAGGGCACACAGACAATCATTGCCACCGACAAGGCGGGCAATGTATCTGCTGAAATTACCGTAACGGTAAATGACGGACACACCTATGAATGGCAGAGCGAAAACGGACAGTACTGGAAGAAGTGCAAATTCTGCGGGGATGAAACTGCGAAAAAGGATATTCCGACCATTACCATAAACGGTGCGGATACGGTTTGCATAACGCAGGATTACAAATTCAGCTTTACTTTGCCGGAGGGCACAACCGACGCCGAATCCGGGTATGAATTCACCAACAAGGGCGGAGATATCAAATTAACCGCCGAAAACGGCATGTACTCCGGTGTGCTGGAGTCGCAATTTTATGATGAGAACGAAATCAGCTTCAAGCTGAAGGCGTATGCGAA
>SFGJ01000086.1 GCA_004557655.1 Clostridiales bacterium
GACAGAAAACAAGAGCCAGTTCAGACTGTATTGAGATTTACTGAGTTAACAAATGAGTTTCAGGAAGATCTGTCCTATTTGCCTGGTGTCTCTGATTAAGGAGGTGGCCCGTGTGGTCCTGGTTCATGCTTATCCTGAGGGTGATGTAACCAGATTAAGATGTGGAGGGTCACAGAGTTCACTTTATGGCTCAGGGGTTATTAACCTGACTAGGATCCATCAGGATGCAGGTTCAACCCCTGAGCTTGCTTGGAGGGTTGGGGATTCGGTCTTGCCATGAGCTGTGGTATAAGTAGCTGTGATTTGACCCCTCACCTGGGAATTTCCATATGCCACAGGTTCAGCCCTAAAAAAGAAAAAAAAGAAAAGATGTGGAGGTTCACTTATTGGGTCCCCAACTTGAGCCATCCCTGGCCTTGACTTCTGTCATCTCACCTTCAAGTGGGAGCTTCAAAACATGAAGCACCTAGAAAGTCCCCAAGACTAAGGTGGCCATGAATGGGGCTACTTTCCAAGTGACCAGAGACAAGCAAGGGCCAGGAGACCATGCTACCTCAGGCATGTCCCTCAACAGGAGCAGAAGAGGGGTACACATCAGGTAGGACTATTTGGGTTTTATCCTAAATCTCAGAATTGAACTAGTGCTTAATGTCTCTGAGAACAAAATCAAACCACACTTTCCTCCCCACTTGTGTTTCTGACATCTCACACTCAGTGCTCCCCCAGATGGCTCTACCGAGGCCGTCCCTGACCAAGAAGGTGGCAGCTAGAGAAGCAGCACGGTGGCAGACACAGCAGCAGCACTCACTGCCTCCTTGGATGGACCTGTCAGCAGCACACAGATGGGAGCTGACAGCGCAGGCCGCAGGTGCCCTCTGCTGGGGCTGGATGTCCTCATCACCCAGCTGAGAGGAGGACCAGGTACAGCCTGTGGCTGAATCAGGACAGAGCTGGGGAACAAGAGGCCTGGGTGGTTCTGGTGGGGAGCACGCTGGCGGGGCCTGGCCCAGCATCTCAGCCCTCCAGGATGAAGGGCCAAATCAGCTCTGGGTTCAACAGCGACTCCTCCAGAGGCCAGTCCACATGGAAGTCATGGACGTGGGGAGACCCTGGGTGGGCCTTGGGGGTAGGTCCCCCTGGGCAGTGGGGAATCGGCAGCTCCGAGGGGTGGGCCGGCAGGGGAGCTGTGAAGAAGTACTGGTGCAGGAGGGCCTGAGGGCAGCAAGCAAGGGACAGCAAAAGGAAACCAGTCACCTCCCCATCCCAGCTTCAGCTCACTTCCCTTTGAGGGGGAGATGTCAACATTGCCCTGAAGAGGCTTTCCTCCCTCTGCTCATCAGTGCAGCTGACTCCAAGCCTCTGAGTGCTTGCTGCCCAAGCACTGCTCCAGGGACCCAGGATGCAGCAGCAAACAGAGCAAAGAGGAGTAGGGGAATAAATCATATAAAGTAGTAGGAGAAAGAGCACATTGGATGATGAGTGCTGTGGGGGGTGGACAGTGAGGAGGAAAGAGGAACAGCGGAAAGGCTGCAGACCTGAAGATGGGCAGGGGAAGCCCCCGGGAGGTGGTGCTTGAGAAGAGACCTGAAGGATGAATGAGTGAGGCCCAGGAACATGGAGGGGCCCCAGAGCAAGTGGAATGGGAGCTGCCAGGGTCACCAAGGGGATGGCCCCTAGTGTGTGATGCCTGAGGGCCACTAGGACCTGAGTTTCTCCTCTGAGAGGGAGCCACAGGAGGGCCCTGCAGGGGAGGGTGTGACAGCCTCCCTGGACAAGATCCCCCTCTCCGCCAGGGGAATGGGCAGGAGGGGAAGCTTACCATGGGGTGGGGGCGGGGGGGTGACTTAGACTTGGGACAGCAGCAGGGAGCTGAGAAGGGGTCGGTTGGCCTCAGTACACTCTGAAGGCACTGCTGACATGGGAACTCACCAGGGTATGAGGGCCAAGGGCAAGGAGGGGAGGACAGGTACACCCGATAGAGGCTCTGATGCCATCCCTGCCATTGGCAGGTGGCCCTGCCCTCCTCCCCTGCCTTCCAGCCACAATCCACCTGTCCTGGGTTCTCCTCTCCAGGCCTCTGTTCATTATTTCTCTTGGGGAAACAGCTCCCTGTGCTTAAACTGATCCTTCTCCAGGAAGCCTTATGTGACCCCAAAGTCAGTCCCAACATCACTCTTCAGGGCTGTCACAGACTGGCTGCCCTGCCTCACCACAGGCTGGACACCCCACAGACACGAGCTGCGTCTGTCTGTTCACTCTGCACCAGGGCCCAGGACAATGCCTGGCGTGTGCCAGATGCTGAGTAAATACTTA
>SFGJ01000087.1 GCA_004557655.1 Clostridiales bacterium
GGCGGAGGTTCCGGCTCCGGAAAGCAGCAAACCTCGGAATCCGAAAAAGGAAGAATTCCGCACCAACAGACAGACGGCGTCAGCGCCCCTGTCGGCGGTTCCGTCACGAAAAATTCCGGGTATCAGCGCGAGCAATATGACCGTGCAGCCTCGGATATCGAACGGATCCTGGACAATATGGCGGAAAAGGCTGCCTGCGAGGAGCTGGAGAGCGAACGCATACGGGAACTGAATGAAGCTGCACAGAGTATTTCCTACGGAAATATCCACAGCGGCGTCAATATCCGCGTGAACCGCATTGCATCCGTTGATCCGGAGCTTGTGGAACAATACGATGCGATCTGCAATCCGCTCATCAGCATTTCTCGGCAGCTTCAGAAAAGTCTCCTGCGGCAGCTCAAGGAGAACCGGCGCGGCGGCAAACAGACCGGCCTTATTATGGGGCGGTGTCTGGATGCGCATGCTTTGTGTCGGAATGACGGCAAGGTGTTTTATAAGAACAACCTGCCCAATGAAATCCCTGAGCTTGCGGTGGGACTTCTTTTGGATGAGTCCGGGTCTATGTGCTCCTGCGACCGCTGCACTTATGCCAGAGCGGCAGCCATTATTCTGTATGATTTCTGCGAAAGCCTTGAGATCCCTGTTATGGTATACGGTCACTCGACCGATTACTATGACGGGAAAGATTCGGTAGAGCTTTACTCCTATGCCGAGTTCAACGGCTTTGACAATGACGATAAGTACAGGCTGATGGATATCAGTGCCCGCGGCAGCAATCGTGACGGAGCTGCACTTCGCTATGTGGCGGAGGCGCTTTCCAAGCGACCCGAGGCTGTAAAGCTTCTTATCCTGGTATCAGACGGGCAACCTGCCGATACCGGTTACTACGGCACAGCCGCTGAGGAGGATCTGCGAGGGATCAAGCAGGAATATCAACGCAAAGGCATACTCTTTGTTGCCGCCGCAATCGGCAACGATAAGCAGAATATTGAGAGGATCTATGGGGATTCCTTCCTCGATATTACTGACTTAAATCAACTGCCCACGAAGCTGACCGGTGTGGTCAAGCGTCATATTCGGGTATAAACACATCAAGATATAACAAAACGATGGGCAGCTGGTGATGACACACGGTTGCCCATCTGTTTTCAGAAAGGAACATCATTATGCATTTCAAAACACTGGTGACCGTGACCATGCCGACTGTGGAAGAAGATCCGCACGAAAATGCTGCGGTCGAACAATCCATCGATTTGCTGCAGGCCAGAAAAGATGATTTGGCTAAGGACATTATGGCGGAACTGACTCTGTGCACTCTTATGGGAAGGACAACGAATTTCGCACGCCAACTGGTGGGCGCAGTAGAAGAAGTTATGACGCCATACAGTACCGAGCCGCCGGAAGAATACAAGGAATTTGCTGACATGACCGAGGAGCTGAAAGCCGACTACGCAAAGTCCGTAGACTGCCTGAAGCTTCCAAACGGAAAGATCGTTGAATGCGGAAGTTACCCGTATTTCAGCAAGTACAGCATTGTAGATGGGAAGGTCAGCCAAAACAAGGTCGGTACTCTCCATCATACCAGACGCACGAAGCAATCCCGAAAAATACAGTACCTGCCGAATTGTCCTCGGCAAAAGGTGTATAAGACCTTTGAAAAATATGCCGAAGATTATCGCAGATATGAGTACAACGAGGAAGAAAAGGGATACGGATTTTATTGCAATCCCAATGCCATGTGGGACTGGTATCAGATCGGCGGAAGATGGCCGGTGACTTTCCTTGTAAAAGCAGACTGTACGGAATACTCTTTCGGGGAACGAAGCTGGGGCAACTACAGCAAAAAATACCCTGCACCCGAAGGATATATGTGGGTTTCGGCAGCAAGGAAAAAAGACATCTGCTGGGATATTATGCGGAGCTGGTATATTGCTCAGGATACGGAGCGATACACCAAACTCAAGGAAGCGTTCCAATGTGGCAAATTACCCGATGAGTTCCATGGTGAGTTACGAGAGAACGGATTTTTTTGCTGCGGCAAGTGCGCCTATGCAGCCGGTGAAACCTTGGACGAATACCTTGCCCGCATAGGAATACCGAAATCGTGGAAGTATCCCATCGGCGTATCTGATATCGTCGATGCAGACGAATGGCTCAGCAAAAATGACATCAGCATCGGAAAAGAGAGCAGTAACTGGCACGAACAGATCGATACTTATATTGATGATCTTGACGGCGAAGATGTTCTTGTTTCCGTAGACTATCACATGTAAGGAGGTACTCATATGCTTATAAACAAACCCGGTGCCGAATTCTTATATAACGGCATCACATACCGAGTCGGTGATGTGATCATCGGCAGCGATCAAAGCGAATATGCCGGCCTTATCGGTTCTATTTTTGAAATCCGTGACGGCAGCGACAAAGAAACCGAAAACGATACTCCGGACATCTACTGCTC
>SFGJ01000088.1 GCA_004557655.1 Clostridiales bacterium
CCCATCGGCGGCGGATATACGGTCTGGACGGAGGATATATCCGAACTTACCAATCTGCGCCGTGAGCTGACTGAGACCAAGGAAGAACTGGAAGAACGCACCGCCATGCTGAGGCATGAGTATGTGCTGGAAAAGGATAGAAAGGTGACTGCGGAGCAGAACAGACTGTATGACCTGCTGACCGCCTCCACGCAGAAACAGATCGACCGCATTGCGCGGCTGATGAAGGAGTACGAGCTGGTGGACGGGGACGCGGAAAAAGGAAACGCCATTCTGTCCAAGATCGCCGTGCTCGGCGGCTATGTCAAACGTAAAAAGCACCTGACGCTTTCCATCCAGAACGGGTTTGACGTTCCCCAGGGCGAACTGAAAAACGCCATTGAGGAATCTGTCCGCTACCTGAAAGCCATGGGAGCGCACTGTGTGGTGTTTGTAGATGCGGAACGGGACTATTTGCCCGGCGAGATTGCGTCCGCCGCCTATGACTTCTTCGAGGACGCGGTGGAAGCGGCGCTTTGCAGCATCACTTCCTGCGCGGTATCGGTGAGCGTGGTGGAAGGCGTGCTTCGTATCCGTGTAACCGTCGGCTGCAGGGAGGATCTGAGTCCGCTCGGGAAAGAGTGGCCGGACGCTTCGGTTGCGATGTCGGACGAGAACGAGTGGGAATTGATCCTGCCTCTGAGGGGAGGTGCCGGAAGATGACCTGCTTTTGCGAACTTTCTCATTACGCACAGATGGCGGTGATTATTATCACTTGGCTTGGCGTGCTGGCACAGCTTGTTTTGCCGTTGTACCGGTTTTCCCACCGCCGGTCGGTAATACATACTGTACTGGACGGATTTCTGCTGTACGGATTACTTGTGCTGCTTTGCTTCCTTGTTCGGTATAATCAGCATGTTACCCAAAGTGATTTTCATCTGCCGGTGCCGGCTCTGATTTGTATCCTTGTCGCCGCCTTTGCATATTCCGTCATAAGTCTTATCGCGGAAATGCGGCGCAGCAAACGGGAAATCAACGAATGGTCGGTCAAGGAAGCGATTGACGATCTTCCGGTGGGACTTTTGTTTGCGGACGCAGACGGACATATCATTCTGATTAACCGGAAGATGGCAGAACTGTCCCACTTGCTGATAGATAGACTTCCCCGGACACTCAGCGACATGACGGATGCCCTATCTTCGCCCCCATCGGAAAGCCAAGTGGAGGCCATGACGGATATAGCGGGTTGCTACCGTTTTAGGGACGACAGAACTTGGGAGGACAGGATTTACCGCTTTTGCCGCAGCGAACTCGACGGTGAGGGACTTTCAGGTTATGTCCAGCTTGCCGCCCATGACGAGACCGAGCTTTATGAAGGCAATGTTCGTCTGCGGGAGAATAACGAGGAACTGAAAAAGGTAAACCTCCGGCTACAAAAGATGTATGCGCGCATGGAGGACGAGGTGCGGGAAAAAGAAAGCCTAACTCTGAAGGTCTGGCTTCACGACACCCTCGGAAGCAGCTTACTCACCATTCAAGATGTCAAGAACAGCTCCTCTACCGAGACAAAGCAAAAGCTGAAGGATTTGCAGGAGGCTGTCGGGATGCTTTCGGCAAGCCGTTCCACTGCAAAAGGAACCTTTGAGGAAGCACAGCAGAAAGCCAAACAGCTCGGCGTCAAGGTGGAGCTTTCCGGCTATATTCCGCCTGACACCACGGCGGAGCAGCTCATAACGGCTGCCGTGCGGGAATGCGTCACCAACTGTATCCGTCACGCCAAGGGAGACAGAGTCAATGTCAAGATCACCGAGAAGGTCGGTTTACTGCGAGTACAGATTACAAACAACGGCGAAGTGCCGAAGGATAAAATAACGGAAGGCAGCGGCCTTTCCTCCCTGCGCAGGAGTGTAGAGGCTTCCGGCGGTGATATGAAGATTTCTCACCGCCCTGCGTTTGCCCTTACCCTGTATCTTCCGAGGAAGGAGGAAGACAATCTATGATCAATATCCTGATCGTTGAGGATGACAAATACATACAGGAGCACTTTGTCAAGCTGTTTACAGCCGACGAGCGCTTTCATCTGGTCGGCGCTGTACGGGACGCCTTTGAAGCGGAGCAGCTTTGCAATAAAGGGATTGACCTGGTGCTGATGGATGTGCAGACCCTCCACCGCCATTCGGGGCTTGCCGCCGGAAAGCGGATTAAGGAGAGCTGCCCCAATACCAAGGTGGTGATTATGACTTCACTGGTTGACCCGGAGGTGCTTTCCAAAGCAAAGACGGGCTGTGCCGACGGGTTGTGCTATAAGGATCACGGGGACGATGAAGTGATGGCGGTCATTGAGCGCGTTCTCAGCGGAGAACGCAGCTTCCCCGACGAAACACCGCCCGTGGAGCTGGAAGATATCTTATCAAGTGAAATTAAGCCGATACAGCTTGAAATTCTGCGCCTGTATATCCGGGGCATGAGCTTTGCGGAGATT
>SFGJ01000089.1 GCA_004557655.1 Clostridiales bacterium
TGTCCATTTAGGGGTGCCGCCAAAGGGATCGTACTTCGCCAGTATCAGGTATCTGCCTGCACCGGTAATATGCAGCGTGACCGTTTCGTTGGAAACGGGCTGACCATTAACGGGAAGGTCAGCACCGGGATCCTCGGCGGTGAGGTCATCCGTTATCGTGGACCACCGATCAAAGGGAGCCGCGCTTTCCGGGGCGGTAATGGTGATGTCGACAGACTTGTCTTTCAACGGCCCCCACAGCTCATCATAGGGCTTAAACTTCCCGTCCTGGATCCTTCCGTCAAAAAGCTGCACCCTAACGGCGGCGGCGAGGCGTGGGAAATACTGGATCCGCTTGATGTTGTCAGACGTGAATGTCTTTACGGTAACGTCCTCGCTCACGGTGATGCCCGGGTACGCGACAAAATCAAATCTATCGGGGTCATTGTAGTTGTCGGTGCGGGAGCCATTGCGGGCGATACTCATGTACCCCACCTTATCGATCGAGTAAACGCAGATTGTGGAATCGGGATAGCCGCAGAAAACGCGCGGGTAAGTACTCTCCAGACCATCGCACCCGAACTCGACATTCACGGTACCGGTGGTATCAATGCTAATGAAAGATCGTCCGCCCCTATCGTGAGCATTCGCTTTCACGACTTCAGAGAGGTTGTAGCTCTTGATGTCCAGGCTGGCGTTATCGAACACATAGAGATTGCTCGTAAAGATCGTATGGGAATCAGAATCACTGTCTTGGTAGCTGGGCAGCTTCAGATCGATCGATACCTTTGCATCTCCCTTAATGGTCAGGCCCTGGGCAAAGATACACTGGGCGGTCAGCATCTGGTACGCGGTATTGCGGTCGTTCGCGTTAATGGCCAGCGAACCGCTGCCGTCTATGATGAAATACAGCCCCTTCGGCCTGCCGTCCCCGAGTTGATTACCGCAGGAAATGGCCCGGTAGTTGTGCTGGTTGGCATCCACAGCGTATCCGTCCTTGGGTGCAAGCACGTTATTGCCATTTAGCGAAATGACGACAGAATTGGCGTGGTTGTCTCCCGGCACATAGGTGATGGACTGTCCGTTAAAGTCGTTCAGTGTCAGCGTCCACTGGTACATGTTAGTTTTCGTCAGGTATGCCACATAGATACCGGGAAGGTGGGTCACTTCTTCTGCGTAGTAATCGCCGTTGGCATGCTTCCTGATGGCATTACCGGGGTACAAATTGAGCGACTGCCCGTTGTCCATGATCACCTTGATGCCGGCATCTCCCGTCGCGGCAGGCGCCGCCGGTGATTTCATGCGGCCTTGCGGCCAGGTGTCGTCCCCGGCGTCAGGGTCGTTGACGCTACCGAACCGACCGCCCTCGCCCTCCGAGGTTTCGTTCCCTTCTGTGGGCTTCGGCGGAGCTGGGGGCTCCGGTTCGGTCGGGAGCGGGGTTCCCTCGGTTTCATCCGAGCCGCTGTTCCCGTCCTCGGACTCCACGACCTCCACGGCGGGCGGGCCGGTTTCTTCGTCACCGTCCTCCGCCGCCAGCGCGGTCATTCCCATGCCGGGCAGCAGCGTCACTACCATCACAAGGGCGAGCAGGAAGCTTAACAGATTTTTAAGTTTCATTTTTGCTTTCATAAGCAATTCCTCCTTGTTTCTTTCCGGCATTTTGCCGATTTGTTTGACCGTGTGGTTTGTTTTACCTGCTCTCCCACACGGCAAAGAGAGCTTCTGCCATTGCCCATCCGTTCGGAGAACGAAGGAGCGTCAAATGCAATCATATCATTCCATCACTCCCGTCCTCCTTACAAAGCATCGATAACTGCCGAAAGATAGGCGGAAGAAACAGAGCCGTAGATGAAATTGTCAACAATCCCGTCCTTCTTCGCCTGACGCACCTTGTCCGCCAGCTTCTTTTCGGTGTTTTCGTCCACGACCAGTACAATTTTGCAGTTCGGATTCTGTGCTTTCACTTCACCCCGAATTTTCATGCGTTCCTCCAGCTTCCACGGCGTGTAGGCTGTAACTTCCATAATCAGGACATTCGCTTCCGTAAAAACGCATAGATCCGCGGTTTTGTCAGGGCTATCACTTTGACATACATCAAAGTCCGAATCAAATTTTTGCAGAGCCGTTGCAATGGCGTCGGCAAACAAAGCATTCTGCATATCAACAACAACTCTCCGCATTTGCATCACCTCCGATTCAGAATTAAAAATCTACAACATAGATTTATACCATAATCATTATAATGGACGATTGCGCCCTGTACCTAAGTACAGGTTTTTGCACTTTTTTCAAAAAAAATTGCAAAAAATCTTCGTGTTCATTTTCTTTTTCTCTCTCCAAAAAAGCAAAATACGCTTGTGCTCCTTTGGAGAAAGGGCTGTTCCGGCTGAACAGCCTTTCAAGGTATTGAAAAGGCGGCGACAGCAATTTTGCCGTCGCCGCCTCCGGC
>SFGJ01000090.1 GCA_004557655.1 Clostridiales bacterium
GAGTGGGAGTGAGTTTTTGAAACTCCGAACCCGTTGCGGCACAACGATTTTGCGGTTTTATATCTCTCTTTTGATAACGATTTGATAACGCTCCCCATAGGCCGTATCATTCTGTATCCCCAGTGGATTGCGGGTAAAGAATGTTCTTTTGCGGCTTATAAGTGAGGACAACCATATTAGAAAGCCCTTACCGATGGCAACGTCGGTAAGGGCTTTTGCTGTCTATTCATCAGTATCGGGGCTATCTTTGAGTGCATCCACCAGGAAATCACTCAATTCCTGTGAGGGAACTTTTGCCCACCGCAGGGTGGTGTCGTACTTGGGGTAGTTGTACCGCCAGCGGTCATAGTCCTCCCTGGTGATCTCCCCGGCCTCCAGCTTCTTGGCCTGCTCCGCCCAGGCGGACAGCATATCAAGCATATTGGCATAGGTCTTGCCTTTGGATTTGTCCAGACGCAGACAAACCTCGCCGTCAATCTCCCCAATAGTCAGCCCCCGAATATCCTCCAAAGCAAAGAGGGTGTGCATCAGGCCGATGTCGGTATCTATGTCAGGGACGGTCAGGGCATCAGGGGAAATATCAAAGAAGTCAGCCAGGGTCTTTGTCAGGTCGGCCTTGGGGGTGCGGCTCCCGGTTTCATACTGTGCCATACGCACATCGGCGGAGCGTTCCGGGAAACCCACCACCATGCCAAGATACTTCTGTGTGATGCCCTTCATGTTGCGGAAGAAACGAATACGTTCACCAATCGCCATAACTGCCAACTCCAATCTATGTAATGGGGACACTTGAAGTATAACAGATATGTTTAGACCAGTCAAGAGAAAAATAAATAAATTTGTTTATATTTTCTCGTTGGAAGGTCTTGACATAACGGAATAGAGTTAGTATAATAGGACTACGTTAAGCAAATAGCGTTAAATCAAAAGAAAGGAGGAATCCATATGGAGAACAGATTCATCCGGGCGGAAGAAGTTGCGGACGAGCTGGGTGTATCGAAGCCCTACGCCTATAAACTCATCCGGCAGCTCAACGAAGAATTGAAGGACAAGGGCTTCATCACCATCGCAGGGCGGGTCAACCGCCAGTATTTCAACGAACGGCTCTACGGGGCCAGAAAGGAAGGGAACTAAATGCCAGTCTTTAAGGACGAAGCAAGAGGAACATGGTACGTCATGGTGCGGTATCAGGACTGGACGGGGGAGCGCAAACAGAAGTGCAAGCGTGGCTTTGCCACCAAACGGGAGGCCCAGGAGTGGGAGCGCAGTTTCCAGATGCAGACCTCCGGCGACCTGGATATGACCTTTGAAGCCTTTACCGAGCTTTACACCAAGGATATGAAACCCCGGCTCAAGGAGAACACCTGGCTGACCAAGGAGAACATCATCCAGAAGAAAATTCTGCCCTACTTTGGCAAGCGGAAGATTAGCGAGATCACCACCAAGGACGTGATCGCATGGCAGAACGAGTTGCTGGCCTACCGGGACGAGAAGCGCAAGCCCTACTCGGCTACCTACCTCAAAACCCTGCACAACCAGCTTAGCGCCATCTTCAATCACGCTGTCCGCTTCTATGAGCTGCGCTCCAATCCCGCCGCCAAGGCTGGGAACATGGGGTCAGAGGAACGGAAGGAAATGCTGTTCTGGACGAAAGCGGAGTACCAGAAGTTTGCAGATGCCATGATGGACAAGCCCGTTTCCTACTACGCCTTTGAAATGCTCTACTGGTGTGGTATTCGGGAGGGGGAACTGCTGGCCCTGACCCCGGCAGACTTTGACTTTGAGGCCGGGACGGTGAAAATCAGCAAGTCCTATCAGCGGCTCCACGGCAAGGACGTCATTACCACGCCAAAGACGAAGAAAAGCAACCGCACCATTAAAATGCCCAACTTCCTCTGTGACGAGATGAAGGATTACCTGGGGATGCTCTACGGTATCAAGAAGAAGGAGCGCATTTTCACCATCACGAAAAGCTATCTCCACCATGAGATGGACAGAGGGGCGAAGTCGGCAGGGGTCAAGCGTATCAGAATCCACGACCTCCGGCATTCGCACATCTCACTTCTGATTGACATGGGCTTCTCCGCTGTGGCGATTGCTGACCGTGTGGGGCATGAGAGTATCGAGATCACCTATCGCTATGCCCACCTGTTTCCGTCCAAGCAGACGGAAATGGCAGACAAATTGGACTTTGAAAGGATGGGAGCGTAATGTCAGCTAAGAATTTGGACACTCACAACCGCTGGAGGAACAAGACCGTGGCCTTCCGGGTATCCCCGGAGGAAAACAAGCAGATTGACGCCGCTGTGCGGCTCTCTGGCCTGACGAAGCAGGACTACATCACCCGGCGGCTCTTAGACCGGGCCGTGGTGGTGCAGGGCAATCCCAGGGTCTACAAGGCCCTGCGTGACCAACTCGCCGCCGTC
>SFGJ01000091.1 GCA_004557655.1 Clostridiales bacterium
GACTTGCCGCCGGGGGACATTTGTGCGCCCTGAATGGTCTCGGCCTGGCCGCCGGAGCCGGAGAACTGCACCGGGCCCACGGATTCGCTGGCAGCCTGACCGGTTAGATCCATCTCCAGCGTGGCATTGATGGACACGAATTTATTGTTGCGGCCGATGGTGTAGGGGTCATTGGAGTAGGTACTGGACTTGAAAAGCACCATGGGGTTATCATCCAAAAAGTCATACAGGCGGCGGCTGCCCATGGTGAAGGAGCATATACTCACGCCGTCATTAAAGCCCTTTTGGGTGTTGTCCACGGCACCGCACTCAATAAGGTCCACCATGGTTTCGGTGAACATCTCTGTGTGGATGCCCAGATGTTTTTTGGACTTCAGCTCATTGGCAACAGCGTTGGGAATGTTACCGATGCCCAGCTGGATGGTGGAGCCGTCCTCTACCAGGGAGGCCACATATTTGCCGATGGTGGCATCTACCTCCGTATAGGGGGCGGGGTCTACGCAGAGAATGGGGCGGTCAGACTCTACCAGTGCCGTTACCTGAGAGATGTGCACCATGGTGTCACCGAAGGTGCGGGGATAGTTGGGGTTTACTTCCACAAGAAGGACAGCTCCGGCCCGCACCACATCCATTTCGTAGATGGAGCTGATGGAAAGGGACATATAGCCCCGTGCGTCCATGGGAGATACGGTTGTAAGCAGCACCGGGCGGCGGCCTTCATAGCGGATGCGATCCAGAGTCTTACGCAGGATGCTGGTGGAGTGCTGAGGTACGGCACTTACCAGACGCTGGGCGTTGGCCTTGCGCAGACCTGCGGTGAAGAACCAGCCGTGGTGTGCCATGACAGCCTTCATTTCCGGGTCGTGAAACACGGGATAGTCCACCGAGGGGATGCAGCTCTGCAGAATGACATCTTTTACACCGGTGTCCTTAAGATGCTGCAGCTCACCCATCAGAGCGTCCGGGCAGGAGGCGGCCATAGGCGTGAAAACAAAGTCTCGGCGCTGAATGTTCTCCAGCACCTGCCGGGCGGACATTTTTTTGCGGTTGTATTCTTCCTGATATCTGTTCATAAGCGATCCTTTCCCTGCTTGGCAGAATTTATCGGGTTTTGTCCCTTTTAGAATACCCGGTTTTGCTTCGTCTGTAAAATACCCGTTATTTATTACCTATAACTTGAATTTATGAAGCAAAAAAAACGGCCTCGATACCGAGACCGTTTTCTGAGCTCATGATTTGCATAGCTCCAAAAAGAGCTGCATAGGGGTCGATAGAAACCGCTCCTTTCGATACGCCACCGACAGTATCCAGGGGGCGGCAGGGTCCTGCAGATGCAAGCATACGGCCTCTGACCGGGGATGCTTGTCCATAAGCGCTTTCGGGAAGAAAGCCACGCCCCGGCCGTCCAGAGCCATCTCATAGAGCAGATCCCACTGGGAGCTTTCAAAGGCCACTTGGGGCGCAAAGTCCGCCTGACGGCACAGGCTCTCCACCACGCCGCTGAACATGAAGTCCTGGGAGATCATCAGTAGAGGCTCATCCCGCAGCCGGGACAGGCTGATCGTTCCGCAGCCGGCCAGCGGGTGATTCCGGGAGACCACCGCCACGATCTCCGACCGCACCACCGGCCGGGTCACATACGCTTCCCGGGATATGGGCTCCAGTACCACACCCAGGTCCAACTGACCTTCATCCAGAAGGGAGAGGATGCGCCGGGACGGTACCTCCGTGATCTGCAGAACAATATCCGGGTAGGTTGCCTGAAACTGGCTGATGAGGGTGTGATAGTAAATGGAGCCGGAGGTGGGAGGAATTCCGATGTGCAGGGTGTCGGCGGCGTTTTGAATGCGCTGTCGGATCTCCCGGGTTTGGGCGTCTGTAAAAGCCAGCAGCTTTTGCGCATACTCGTAAAACAAGGCCCCGCTGTCGGTGAGCGCAAAGTCCTTGGCGTTTCGGTCGATGAATTCGGCTTCAAACTCCTGCTCCAGCAGGCGTACGCTTTTGCTCAGTGCGGGCTGGCTGATATGAAGCTGCCGGGCAGCCCGGGTGAAGCTGCGCTGACGCACAATCTCCGCGAAGTATTGCAGCTGGTGTAAAGTCACAGCTCCGCACCTCCTTAGAATATCTATATGTGTAGGTATTTATAGGATGATAACATCCGCATCATCGGCGACCTGCTTAATAGCAACCATTTGCAATCGCGACCTCCTTGATCGGCTTCAAAAACTCCTGGGCGTTTGATATACAGACCGTTTAATATCGGGAGGAGGCCAATGTATTCCTCCTCGGGATGCGGGGTGTGGCGGTACTTGGCCATGACCACAAGATACCCATTGTCCCATTCCTTAACGGCGGTATATCGCTCTAATGAATACGGCGCTTTGAAGCGAATGACCCGATCTCCGTAGGAAAAGATGCTGAAG
>SFGJ01000092.1 GCA_004557655.1 Clostridiales bacterium
AGTCGGTGAAATGATCGTCGACAGAGATATCAACTGTCTTTACGGCAGCTCCCGCTGCGACGGCTTCAAAGATATAGCCAATATACGCGTATTTGCCGTTATTCTGCACCTTCCACACAAAGGCGTCGTCATCGCCGTTGACCGTCAGGGTTTCATACTCTGCGGCCTTTGTGGAGAACGAAAAGCCTTCATCGGCCGCCAGGCGGATAGTTACCATATAGAGCTTGCCTGCCTCAAAGGTCTCCACGGGGTTCATGGTGTTGCAGTCCACCCACTCAACGACGTTTTCACCCACGTGTTCGCCGCCGATATACTTGTCGATGCTGCAATGCTCCAGCACGGTGTCGCCGCCCACAATGTTGCTTGGAATTTCACCGGCAACCGGCGGGACAATGCCTTCGATGGTTACGGAGCTTATTTTCGCGGTGGGGGTGATTTCTATGGTATATCCCTCTAAAGAGGAAACATGCAGGTCCGTAACTGTCTCGCCGTCCACCGTTACGTAGGAGGTGGGGTTAATATGGTCCTCAAGATACACACTGCCCAGGCCGGAGGACTTGGTGGACTGCTTGATAACGCCGGGTTCGCCGAAGCTCTGGAGAATAAGTCCGTTTACGGTGAAGCTGTTTGCCTCACGCGCGTTATACAGAGAATCATAGATATGGGCGTAGTTGATCGTCATGGAGCCTGCGCCGCACTCCACGTTATAGGTACCTTTGGTGGGCTTGGCGGTGGACAGGAACTCGCCGCCGTTGAGGATGGCTTCGCCGCTGTATACCTTCAGGCAGCGACCCGTCTTCCGGTTTTGGAAGCTGCCGCCGTTGATGATGAGGGTGCCGCCGTTGACGCTCAGCACGTCTATCGTATCAGTATCAGTCCACCACTCTATACCTGGGATCACCAAGCTGCCGCCGCCCACGCTGTCATTGATGGTCAGCGTTCCGCCGGCAACGTTGATCAGCGAGGTGCTGAAAAGACAATCTCCAAATTCATGTCCCCGCAGGTCCAGAATGATATTCTGTCCGTCATTGATCGTGATAGAACTATAGTAGTTGCCATGGTAACCGGAATCATCTTCGGCCAAAGCGATATAAAAGGGGGTGCCGTCCGCAGGCACTTTTTTAATACGATTCCTCAATGCACTGATACTCGTCACGAAGTAAGGGTACTCCTTGGTGCCGTCGGCCATGGTGACAATGGCAGCGTCTCTGCCGTCGATGGTGGTATAGTACAGGAAATACCCCTCGGGGATTTTAGTACCGTTAAGAGCAATGATGCCTCGGGGACCGCCGATTGCCGTGCAGCTGTGGAATGTCACATTTGCACTGCCGCCCACGTAAATTCCGAAGCCCGCGTCCGGGCTGCCATCGCTTGTGATAAAGGTGCCTCCGTCCACTGTGACGTTGCCCAGCTCGAACGTGGCCGCAGAACCGCCTGCCTTCGTGTTGATGAAGGTACCGCCGTTGATTTGAGTGGTGCCGCCTTGTGTCCATATTGCCTCGGGATATGTGCCGTTGGTAACTTCAAAGGTGCCGTTTTCAATGGTCAGTTTGCCGCTGGAGGAAACATAGACTGTTGCCTGTCCTGATCCGCCGCTCACGCTGCTGGTCATCTTGCCCGTGCCGGCGCTGCTGCTGTCCCGGATGGTAAGGTTACCTTTGCGCAGGTCAACAACGCCGGCGTCCGTGGTGATGCCCGACCGGGAGACGGTATAGCCGTTCAAATCCAAATCCACGCTCTGTAAAGCATTGGACAAGTTCAGTGCAGTACCGTTGGTGCTTGCGCTGTAGCTGATGTCGCTGCCCAGCTTGATATAGCGGGTGGTGTTGTCAGGTGTGCTCTTCATCAGCTCCAGCAGCTCTTCATAGTCGGTGACTATGTAGGGGTCGCCCTCCGTACCGCTGCCGCTGTAGGCAAATGCCGTCAGGCTCATGGCCGGTAGCATCCCCAGCACCATGGTCAGTGCAAGAAACAGGCTTAATAGTCGTTTCGGTTTTGCTTTTTTTGTGTTGCTCATAAAAGTACCTCCTTAATAGAAGTGATATATGCCATACTAAGTATCCGCCTTTCCTCCGGCGTATGGCCTCCGGGGAAAAGCATGCTGCTGTTTGAAACACAAGCGGAATGTTCATCCTATTCATAGCCTCGCTTAGTTATGATTCGGTGGGGATATTTCTATCCAATGTATTCTTAAATCGACCTTCACTCCCTATAAGGCGTATAGGGAGGAAGATAGATATTAAGACAAGGAATAGCACTTACCAAAGCAGAGAAGCACCCTTAGCGTGTGCGTTAACGCGTATCGCATCAGCGGTCGTAATCTTGCCGTCTGTACCTACTACATCAGCACATTTTAGTTCATAACCGCTCAACAAGGTAACTCCCCGTGCATGAGA
>SFGJ01000093.1 GCA_004557655.1 Clostridiales bacterium
AGAGAACAGACGGTGCTCTACCAAAACGGCGATCCAGTTCAGAATCGTATAGTCCGGACTGTTCAGATTCAGAATTTTTAGGTATTCCGTATCAAGGCTATAACGATTGGCAAAGCCGTTGCGCAAAGAGGATACGGCCCATTCTTTGGCAAGCGCTTCGCTTTCCGTGCAGTAAAAGCCCAGCCCGAAGTCGTTGTTATGCTTACCCAACCCAAAGGCGGGAGCCTCTACGATCTGTTCAGAGCCGTGATATAGGGTGATTTTCTGATCCATTTCCGCATCCTCCTAAGTATCTCTGCGCAAATTATATCACTAAAGTGATATAAAATCAAGTTGTATTTGTGGGGAGATTACTATACATGTGGTTTCTGCATGGGTGGCGGCTCAAAAGTTGAGCAGCTGTAAGCAAAGAATAACCACTTCCTGCACGAGTGGCTTGCACAACAAACGCTATGGCACCACGCACTATGACGCAAGGTCAGCGTCACGAGGGAATTTAAGAGCAATCCTTATCGTTTTTATTTTGTATAAAAATCGTGATATTCCACCATTTTCTTGCTTTTTGTGCCTAAATATGCTATCATAATATACAACACCATTCATTGTTTGAATCAATCTTAACAGTGCAGTTATGTACGCATATTATACTACACCCAAAATTGGAGGAGAGACCAATGGTCAATGAGAAAAGCAGCGCCGTAGGCGTGAATATACAGGAAAAGGCAACTGTAATTTGGAACATTGCAAACGCATTGTTCGGATACTTCAAGCCCCACGAATATGGCCTTGTGATCCTACCGATGACGGTGGTCAAGCGGTTTCACGACTGCCTGCTGCCCACCCACGATGCGGTGATCGAGCAATATGAAAAGGTCAAGAAGCTGGCAGTTATCGACGGCTTTCTGACCCGTGCCTCCGGCTATCAGTTCTATAACACCAGCCGGTTTACTTTTGAGAGCCTGCTGGCCGACCCGGACAACATTGAAGCGAATTTCCGGGACTATCTGGCCGGGTTCTCCGGCAATGTGCAGGATGTGCTGGCCAAGTTCGATTTTGACAACATCATCCGCCGTATGGTGGAGTGCAACAGCCTGTATCTGGTCATCAAGGAGTTCAGCTCCCCCAAGGGCTACCTCGGTCCGGATAAGATCAGCGCCGTGGACTGCGGCTATATCTTTGAGGATCTCGTCAAGCGCTTTTCCGAGTCCTTTGGCGAGGAGGCCGGAGCGCACTTCACCAGCCGGGACATCATCTATCTGATGACCGACCTGCTGCTGTGCGATGCCAAGCTGGATGACGGCAATGTGACCGTGTACGACATGACGATGGGCACCTCGCAGATGCTTTCCTGTATGGAGGAGCGCATCCACGAGCTGAACAGCGATGTGGAGGTGACCTGCTTCGGGCAGGAGTTTAACCCCTCCACCTTCGCCATTGCAAAGGCGGATATGATGATCCGGGGCGGCGACCCCAATAATATGCGGTTCGGTGATACGCTCTCCGACGATCAGTTTCCGGGCTTCACCTTCCGGTACTGCATTTCCAATCCGCCCTTCGGCATCGACTGGAAGCGGGAACAGAAGGCGGTGGAGGCCGAAGCCGCCAAGGGCGAGCTGGGGCGCTTTGCGCCCGGTCTGCCGAAAATCAGCGACGGCCAGCAGCTTTTTGTGCTCAACGGCCTGTCTAAGCTGGCGCCGGGCGGCAAAATGGCGATCATTCAGAACGGCTCGCCGCTGTTTGCCGGCGATGCCGGGAGCGGCCCCAGCAACATCCGCCAGTATATCTTGGAAAATGACTGGCTGGACGCCATTGTCCAGCTTTCCACCGACCAGTTTATGAACACCGGCATTTCCACCTATATCTGGGTGCTGTGCAAGGACAAGCCCGCCTACCGCTGCGGCAAGGTGCAGCTTATTGATGCGTCCCACTGCTATGAACAGCGCCGCAAAGCCATCGGCACCAAGCGCAACGACATCAGCGACCATTGCCGGGAGCTGATCGTGCAGGCCTACGGCGAATACCGGAACAACGCCGTGTATGGGGACAAGTCCGGCGTGTATTGCGAGAGCAAGATTTTCGGCAGTGAGGAGTTCGGCTACAACAAAATCGTTGTGGAGCGTCCGCAGCGGGATGAAAACGGCGAGATCGTGATGAAACGGGGCAAGCCAGTGGCGGAAACCGCCCTGCGGGACACCGAAAATGTGCCGCTGGTGCAGGACATTGACGCTTATTTTGCACGGGAAGTCCTGCCCTACGCCCCGGATGCGTGGATCGACAAGAGCAAGACCAAGGTGGGCTATGAAATTCCGATGACCCGCTATTTCTATGAGTATCAGCCGCCGGAGCCGGTGGACTAAAAGTGTTGGAGAAAGAAAAGCGGACAGATGACATTAAGGCTGAGTTTGAATTGCGAGAAAAGCGGCTGAAGCTGGTTTATAAAATTCTGTATGTCGCTGTGGCACTGTGGGCAGCACTGTTTGTCGCCTATACATCGGCAGGAAATAATGTCTTTCCGTTATATTGCGGATTTCTCTCTGCGCTTACGGCGGCAATCTTGAATATCATTTATTATATTTTCGGAGAGCTGCGTTGTATGAAAATATACGCGCCGGCGGCAGATGAAAGCAAGGTTGAGGCTGACAGCAAATTTGTAGAAATATGGAACACTTTTGGGCTCGGCGTTATTATCTCTACATTGTTAGCCTTGTTGCATACTTCTTTCCCTGCGATTATCAATATCGCATCAATATGGATCGTTGTTGGTATAACAACTGTGTTATTGGTTGCTAATGACATACTCATCAAAGGAAAAGCCAATTTGATCATCCGCAATATGGCTACCCCTGTACTTTGCTATGCATTTTTTGCTGTCGCTCAGATCGTTGAGGTGAGCGTCAATGCGTAAAATGAGAGATAGCGGGATTGATTGGATTGGAACCATACCGCAGGATTGGCAGCTTTCAAAAATCGGAAGCCTATATACGCAGAGAAATGAAAAGGTTTCCGACAAAGATTATCAGCCGTTATCAGTGACAATGCAAGGCATTCTGCCGCAGCTTGCTACCGCTGCAAAGACGGACGACGGAGACAACAGAAAGCTGGTGCGGGTTGGAGACTTTGCAATCAACAGCCGCTCTGACCGTCGTGGTTCCTGCGGCATTTCTCCGTTAGACGGATCGGTCTCTTTAATCAACATTATCTTGACGCCAAGGACAGCTATGCATCCCGGCTATTACAATTGGCTTTTTCATACCACATTGTTTGCGGATGAGTTTTATAAGTGGGGGCACGGAATTGTAGCCGATCTTTGGACGACCCGCTGGCAGGAAATGAAATCTATTACTGTTCCTGTCCCGGAATATGCCGAGCAGGAGCGCATTGCGGCCTTTTTGGATGCGGAGTGTGCCGAAATTGACGCTGTATTGGAAAAGACCCGTGCGTCCATTGAAGAATACAAAAAGCTGAAACAGGCGGTCATTACGCAGGCTGTCACCAAGGGCATCCGTGGCGACAGGCCGATGAAGAACAGCGGCATTGAATGGATAGGGGAAATTCCGGCGGAATGGGGGGTAGTTCCACATAAGCGCATAATGCATAAGGTTAAAGAAATCTGTGAGCGGTATAATGGGGAAGATATTATATCTCTTACCGTGAATGGTGTCGTTAAACGGGACCTTACTGCTGGCGGAAAAATGCCAACATCATTTGATGGCTATCAATATGTTGAACCAAATGATTTGTTGCTTTGCCTTTTTGATATAGATGTAACACCAAGATGTGTTGGTGTGGTTAGAGACTACGGTGTTACTAGTCCTGCGTATAGTCGCTTTGTTATGCATGACGGCTACTATAATGCGTATTATGACTATCTTTTAAGAATGATAGATGATAACAAAGTTTTTGTGCATTTGTCAAAAAATCTTCGGAGTTCGCTTACAGAGAGTGACTTCGGTGCAATCAAAACCTGCGCCCCACCGCTTGCTGAGCAGAAGTGCATTGCAGCGTTTTTGGATGTTCGGTGTGATGAGATTGATGCACTAATAGCCAAGAAGCAGCAATACCTCACCGAAATCGAAAACTACAAGAAGTCCCTGATTTACGAGTATGTGACGGGCAAGAAGGAGGTCGTATAAATGAATCCATTCTACAACATTTGGAACTATGACTATATTCAGCAGCAGGCGCAAATGCAGCACCATTTTTCGCAGGTCAAGCAGGTACAGGACACAGCGAAGGCACTGTCTGATTTTCTGGACGGCTGCGACAAAATTGAGCCTGCCTATCAGCAGCAGGCAATGGCAGAGTTTTGTGCAGTTATC
>SFGJ01000094.1 GCA_004557655.1 Clostridiales bacterium
TGCTCTTGCCTCCCACCCAGGGAATAAAGCTGTTCAAGGGGCATCACCCCCATCCAGCGGGAGAGACAGCTGACCGGTGTCCACATAGTCCGGCAAAGCGCTGGACAGACCACGCTCTGCAAATGCGATCTTCTTGATCCGACTGCGGAGCTGCCGGATGGTGCGCTCCAGCTCCTCGGCGGTGGCGGCGTAATAGTAGCCGCCCTCAAAGCTGCAAATGGGAATGCCGTCACCGCGCAGGGCGTTGATCTCCCGGCGCAGCTCAGAACCACGCATTTGGAAGCTGCACTCCAACTCCCGGCTGGTGACGGCATTTGCTTCACCCTTGTGGTAAAGCGAAAGATATTCCGCAAGGGCTTCGTTGATTGCCACAGTTCCTCCTTTCCGGAGCCGTTATCCCGGAATAGGAGACAAAAAGAGCGCAAAAAAGAAGGGGCCGCTTTTCCCCATCCGGGAAAACGGCCCCTTGTTGTATTTTCTATCTGCTGGCTTGGCAGGATAGAATCATGTCAGTTACTGCATATCCATTTCAAAACGCTCCTGCACCGGTGTCTGCATTGGCTGATAGTCCTCCCGATGCAGCAGACCGTAGGAGGTAAGTGCGGCATTGTCATCCTTGATGATCTCGTTTCCGTAGGCGAAGAGATTTACATGGGGCAGAAGCAGTTCCGCCGAGTGGACATCCATTGTGAAGTTCAGTTCATCGATGGCCGCCTCCTGCGGCGAACTGATCTCCGGCGTGAGGATGTAGTCCCCAATATGCTCGACAAGGCTTGCGGCGGCAGCCAGATCCGTTACCTCGAAATGCTCCAGCAGGGCTTTCAGCTTCGGGAGCTGCTTTTCACGGGAAGGCATAGCCTTCACGGATTCCGTAAAAGCGTTGAAGGCATCCAGCTCCATTGGCAGGTCGGCAAACTCTGCCGCCTGTGGGATGATCCCGTCATAGTCGAGAACCATAGCACCCGCCCAGCCGTCCGCTCCGAGCTGCTTCTGCACTTCCCTCAATGCTTCAGCAGACGCAGGCAATTCCAGCGTGACGGTGCGGTCATCTTCGAGGTCGGGATGAAGGCCAAGGGTGAGCCGGAAGAGATATTCCGGCTTTTCGGGAAGTTCCTTGGCGCAGGGTGGTGCGGTGACCAGTTCACTGTGCTGCACCACATAGCCGCTCCGTGTGAATGTGCCGTTTTCGCCGGTACGCAGGGCTTTGCCGATTTTGCCAAAGTCCAGCATCTCGAACACATCGTCGGAGAGTCCGTCCAGTTCCTCCATGAAGCCGTTTTCCGCATAGAAGCGGCCCAGTTCTGCGTCACTGGTCGCGCCGACCACATGGCAGCAATCCGCACCGGCGCTGATTGCCAGATCTCTCAGGTCCTGCATGGTAAGAATACTGCCGTTGGATTCTACCTTTCTCTGAATTTCCAGACGGAGCAGGCCGTCAAACGCTTCCTGCTCCGTTTCATCCAGCACAGCCAGACGACCGGCAAGATCGTTCAGTTCATTGAGGCTGGCGTCCAGTTCCATCAAGTGAGGAGCGAGATACTCGAAGCCATAGTAATCATCGATTTCCAGATACAGCTCCTCGTTCTCCTGAAGCTGCACCTTGTCCATTGCATCGTGCAGTTCCCACGGAGAGGCGGGCAGTTCCAGCCTTGCGTGGGCCTCACTGTTGGGCGCATCCAGCTTTGCCAGATAGACGCCAAATATCTTTTTAGCCAAGGTTCATCCCTCCCATCTGCGGCTCGGTCTGCTGGTAGGCGGAGGGATCCGCACCGGGGACATCCCAGCCATGCATACTGCCGCACTCCATGGCCAGCCGCTGTGCCTGCGTCACACCAAGCCGTTCATTGTTATAATCGGCCAGTTCACGGTTCTGGGCGGGATCATCCGTAGACCAGTCGCTGGGGTAGTATCCGCTTTCACCGCGCTTGATACAGATGAGTTCACCGGTGCCGGGGAGGGTGGAGAAGCACAACTCCGGCAGCCCCTCCGCCAGCTTGGGGGTGAACAATTCCTGCTCCGTTTGGATGCTCCACTCGTCCGAGTTCCAAAAGTGGACATACAATTCACCGCCGTCATCCATGGAAATCTCACGCTGCTCAAAGCCCTCGCCCCAGCCATCCGAAGCCTGTCCAGTGAGATATTCCTTTAAGGTTTCCAGTTCTGTGTCGGATAATTCCCCGGCGACACGGCATTCCGCCACGCCCCAGAGCTGCCGGTCACGCTTCTCCACGGTGAAGACGGCGGAGCGTACCTTGCGGTCAACGCTGTCGGCTTCATCATACCAATGCATGAGACCTCGCTCGGTCTCCTC
>SFGJ01000095.1 GCA_004557655.1 Clostridiales bacterium
TGCTCCCGTGGCATATGGAGGTTCCAAGGCTAGGGGTCTAATCGGAGCTGTAGCCACCAGCCTACGCCAGAGCCACAGCAATGCAGGATCCGAGCCATGTCTGCGACCCACACCACAGCTCATGGCAACGCCATATCCTTAACCCACTGAGCAAGGCCAGGGATCGAACGCGCAACCTCATGGTTCCTAGTCGGATTCGTTAACCACTGCGCCACGATGGGAACTCCTCCATCTTTCTTAAGATGGAAAACAGGCTTCGCAATGCGGGGTACAGCACGCTGATTACCCTGTAGCAGAGAATGTCGAAATTAGTCGATGGTGTCGAAAAGCAACTGTCGACTAATTTTTTTGACAAATTTCTTGAAATGTATTTGTATTTTAAGTATCCTACCAACGAGGATTTGCTCCCCAAATTGAAGAGATTTTTTGACCCAGAGGATGTTCCACCGATATTAATTAACCGCTTGCTTAATGAGGGCTCTCATGGTCCAACACCAGAAAACAGTTTGAGAACAGAGATAGATCCAGAGACAATTCCTGTGGCGAAAAAAATACTGCAGCTTCTTCAAAAAGATAGCGAACAGTACAGCGCATTTATGGAGAGCATTTCCTGAAAACAAGATTCTAATCATAGGGCCAAGAACACTCGCTATAAATTTAATTGAGATAAAGTATAATAAGGAGCCAGCACTTATTTCCTGTTCTTCAGAATATCAGTGGTTAAACAGTTGAAAATGGCTATACCCCATTATACCCTTGATTTCGCGGGTATAATGGGGTATAATTCTACATAGAATAGTATCTCACAGGAGGTGCGCTATGGACTTATCTGAGATGCAAACCCGCGTGGCGGAGCTGGAACAGCAAATTTCTGCTTTGCCTGCCGGTTCCATTACGAAGAAAACCGTCAGAGGCAAGGACTATTTCTACCACCGTTGGACGGAGAACAAGAAGCGGCGGGAGAAGTATATTCCCGCTGACGAATTGGAGAATTTCCGTGCTCAGATCGAGCGGCGGAAGGAACTGGAGCAGGAGCTGAAGGCGCTGAAAAAGCAGCTGCCCAAGGCGAAATCTGCGAACCCTTCTGCGTTTACCACCAATGTCCGCACCGGCGAGGCGCTGCGCTCCTTTGCGGCGTCTGTTCGCGGCTATCGCAGGCGCGAGTGCTTCCGGCAGCTGCACGACTTTGTCTATGGCGAGCCGCAGGACAAGGTGTTCATTCTCTACGGCCTGCGCCGGACAGGGAAAACCACCATGATCCGCCAGATTTTCGCGGAGATGAGCGACACGCAGCTTGCCAAGGCTGCGTTCATTCAGATCACCGCAAAAGACACGCTGGCAGACGTGAACCGCGACCTCAAGGCATTGGAAGCGCAAGGCTTTCGCTATGTGTTCCTCGACGAAGTGACTCTAATGGAGGATTTTATCGAGGGCGCAGCGCTGTTTTCTGACGTGTTTGCGGCCTGCGGCATGAAAATCGTGCTCTCCGGCACGGACTCGCTGGGCTTCCTCTTTACCGAGGACGAGCAGCTTTATGACCGCTGCATCCTGCTGCACACCACATTCATCCCTTACCGCGAGTTTGAATCTGTCCTCGGCATCCACGGCATCGACGAGTACATCCGCTACGGCGGTACCATGAGTCTCGGCGGCGTCCACTACAACGAGACCTCTACCTTTGCCAGCAAGGAAAGCACCGACGAATACGTGGACACCGCCATCGCCCGCAACATCCAGCACTCCCTGCGCTGCTATCAGTATGAGGGACATTTTCGCCATCTGCGGGATTTATACGACAAAAATGAGCTGACCAGCACCATCAACCGGGTGGTGGAGGACATCAACCACCGCTTCACACTGGAGGTGCTGTCGCAGGATTGGAAGTCCCACGACCTTGGCATTTCCGCCAGCAACCTGCGCCGGGATCGGAAGAACCCGACGGACATCCTCGATCGCATCGACCTTGCGCTTGTCACCGACAGTCTGCGGAAGCTGCTGGAGATCCGCAACAGGGCAGAGCAGACCGTAGCGCTGGACGATGTTCACGCGGCGGAGATCAAGGAGTATCTGGATTTGCTGGACTTAACGCGGGAGATCGACGTGCTGCACCTGCCGGATGTCGGCACGAAGTCCAGCCGCACGGCGATCGCACAGCCGGGACTCCGCTATGCGCAGGCGGACGCGCTGATCCGCAGTCTGCTGCTGGATGAGACGTTCAGCGCGCTGTCTCTGGCAGAGCGCACCGCCGTGCAGCAGCGCATCCTGACCGAGATCAAAGGGCGGATGCTGGAGG
>SFGJ01000096.1 GCA_004557655.1 Clostridiales bacterium
TATAAACATACCCTTTTCAGCCGTTTCCCCCATTCAATATACAGAAGGCAGTCATCGAGCCGTCGAGGTCGCACTCGGCGGCTTTTTTGCTGCCCGAAATATTTTAAAATGCGCTATGCGCAGGAAAGGAATTATTATGAAAACAATCCACAACACGAAAATCATCGGCATCGACCACGGCTACGGGAATATGAAAACGGCCAACTGCTGTTTTCCTACCGGCATCACCGCCTATGACCACGAGCCGCTGTTCACGGCGGATATGCTGGTCTACGGCGGCAGGTATTATCTCATCGGCGAGGGGCACAAAGAGTTTGCACCGGACAAGATCAAGGACGAGGATTATTATGTGCTGACCCTTGCGGCCATCGCCAAGGAGCTGAAAGCCGAAAATCTTACCGAGGCGCACATTGCGATTGCCTCCGGTTTGCCGCTGACCTGGACAAGCGGACAGAAAGCGGCGTTCCGGGTGTACCTGATGAAGAATGCCGAGGTGGAGTTCACCTACAAAAAGGGAAACTACCACCTCTACATCGACGATGTGCGCATCTATCCGCAGGGGTACGCCGCTATTGCGAGCTTTGCCACCACACTGAAGGGCGTCAACCTGATTGCCGACATCGGCAACGGCACAATGAACACCCTGTATATGATCAACGGCAAGCCGCAGCAGGGCAAGATGTTCACCGAGAAATTCGGGACTTACCAGTGTACCCTTGCTGTCCGGGAGGCGTTTATGCAGAAAACGCAGCGGGAAATCAACGATGCCATCATCGACGAGGTGCTGATCACCGGCACGGCAAATATTGCGCCTACCGACCTGAAAATCATCAAGGGCGTCGCCACCGAGTATGTGCGGGACATCTTCCGCAGACTTCGTGAGCACGGCTATGATGAGAATACGATGACCTTGTATGTGACCGGCGGAGGCGGCTGCCTTGTAAAGAATTTTTATAAGTTCAGCGCCGACCGTGTGAAATTCGTTGAGGACATCTGCGCCGCCGCAAAGGGATATGAGTATCTGGCCGAGGCGCAGATGAAAGCTGAGGCGAAGAAATGAGCAAATATCGGATCAATGTGCGGTTCGATTTGGACAAGCCAAAAGAGGCGAAAGCCGCACAGTATTTACAGTCGCTGGATAAATCCCGCAACGCTTTTGTGGTAACGGCGGTCTTAAACGAAATGCAGCGGCAGTCATCCGCAAGCGGTTTTTTATTGGAGGATATTCGGCAGGTCATACGGGAGGAACTGCAGGAGGTGTCGTTTGCTGCGGCACCTCCTGTTTTTGAGCAGGTACAACCGGAGCTGACCAAGGAGCAGCAAGCCGAAAACGAAAAGAGCGTGCTGGATGATCTTGAAATGTTCGGCTGAGCCAAAACGCCGATATGTGGCTCAAATCGCGGTATTTGAAGCAGAGCCAGTGCCACTTTGGCTCAAAGACAAGATACGCCCCAAGGGGCAAGAAAGTGGTTTTCGGTATTGGGCAGCGCAGAGATACGCTGAAATCTCTGTATCTGGCAGCCGCTTTTCTTTATGCCCTGCGGGGTGCGTCGCACGGTATAACAAGCAGGGACTTTGTGTGCCACAAAAGTCCCAATCACAGCCGAAATCGGCTGACTCTTTGGGAGCACAGCCCCCAATCCCCCGGAAAGGAGAGATATGTATGGGGAAAGATGTACGCATTGCCGTCCGTGTGACGGCAAAGGAAAAAGAGAAAATCCAGTCCAAAGCCCGCAAGTGCGGGCTGAGTACGACTGAATATGTGAAGCAAAGAGCGTTGGGGTACGAGCCGAGAGCAGTTCCGCCTGACGCTCTTTTTGTTTGTCTTGAAATGCTGGGCGAGCTTGCGGACAAGGCGAGTTCACCGGAGCTGGACAAGGAAATTTACACGGTACTGAAACAGATTACAGCAGAGTTTCTGCTTCCCGGGAAGGGGTGATGCGCTATGGCTGTTACAGGCTTCTGGCCTGTGTTCAAAAATCTGAAGGCCACGCTGGACTACGCCGACAATCCCGACAAGACTACCGCACCGGAATATCTGGACGAGGATCTGTACGCCGCCCTGCGCTACGCAGAGAACGATAACAAAACCGACCGCAAGATATTCGTCGGCGGCATCAACTGCTCAGCGCAGAACGCCTACGCTGAGATGATCGCTGTGCAGCGGCGATTCGGTCTGCGTGGAAAGGTCGTCGGCTACCACGGCATTCAGAGCTTTCGTGAGGGCGAGGCCACGCCGGAGCAG
>SFGJ01000027.1 GCA_004557655.1 Clostridiales bacterium
AAATCACCGAGAAAAGTCTGTGATAGACTGATCTCGGTGATTTTCCTTGCCATTGCTACGCCTGACAACTAAGTCCTTTTAACATTTCGTTTTCAGTCCATGGCTTTGCAACTCGGTTTTTCTCCCATTGCCGATTCAGCTGCGGTGATAATTTGATTTACTGCCTTATCAACGAAAACCGAATGGTTGCAGAGTTTTTTCTCTTTTTCAGCTACTCCAGAAAAATAACCGTTTTTAGCAGATGTTGTCCGCTTCTAACCGTTTTATAGGGGTAGCCCCAAATATCTACACCCAAATGGGTGCCCGGATGGGTGACAAAAACAGATACCGTCAATCTGTTTCGCAAAAAGCATCGTATACCACAACTACATTGACACAGGCACAAGCGTCATAGTGTAATATTTTAAATTATAAAAGTAACTTAAAGGAGGTAATTTTCATGTTCCAGCATTTGCCCTTGTCTGTACGCGTTCCAATCGAGGCAGACAACCCCAGCATTCTTCGTGTGGAGAATCTTTGTGTCAAATGCGGTCAGTGCCGTGAAGTATGCACCAATGATATTGGTGTTCATGGCACCTATACGCTGACACAGACCGGCGGAAAAGCCATCTGCATCAACTGTGGTCAGTGTTCCAATGTTTGTCCCACGGCCAGCATCACGGAAGTTTATGAATATCCTGATGTGCAGTCTGCCATCAAGGATCCGGAAAAAATCGTGATTGTCAGCACCTCTCCTTCCGTGCGTGTGGCACTGGGCGAGGAGTTCGGCATGGAAAAGGGCTCCTTTGTTCAGGGCAAGATGGTAGCCTTGTTGCGTGCACTGGGCGTGGATTATGTGCTGGATACCAATTTCTCCGCCGACCTGACCATTGTAGAGGAGGCTAGCGAGCTGATTCGCCGCATCACCAAACAGGATAAGCCGCTGCCTCAGTTCACCAGCTGCTGCCCCGCCTGGGTTAAGTTCGCAGAAACTTATTACCCTGAACTGCTACCCCATATCTCCACTGCCAAGAGCCCTATCGGTATGCAGGGTCCCACTATCAAGACCTACTTTGCGCAGAAAATGGGCATCGATCCGACTAAGATTGTCAATGTCGCTCTGACCCCCTGCACTGCCAAGAAGTTTGAGATCCGACGCGAGGAAATGAATGCAGCAGGCAAGAAGCTGGGCATTCCCGAAATGCGGGATATGGATCTCGTTATCACAACCCGTGAGCTTGCCAAGTGGGCCAAGGAAGCCGGTATCGATCTGGAATGTTTGGAAGACAGTTCCTACGACCGCCTGATGGGCGAAGCTTCCGGCGCCGGTGTCATTTTCGGCAATACCGGCGGCGTGATGGAGGCTGCGCTGCGCACCGCTTATGCCTATATCACCGGGGAGCAGCCCCCTGAAACCCTTCTGGATCTGCAACCCGTCCGCGGCTACGAGGGTCTGCGGGAAGCCAGTCTGGAAATTAACGGCATAACCGTCAATGTGGCTGTCGTCTACGGAACTGCAAACGCCCGGAAGATGATTGAGCGCATCAAGGCTGGTGAAAAAGAGTACCACTTTATTGAGGTCATGACCTGTCCCGGTGGCTGCATCGGCGGCGGCGGTCAGCCCCGTGATTTGATGGCAGACGCCAACGAAAGCCGCCAGTCTCGTATTGCCAGCTTGTATCAGCGTGATGCAGGAATGAAACTGCGTTCCAGCCATGAGAATCCTGAAATCCAGCAGCTTTACAAGGAATTTTATGGAGAACCATTGAGCGAATTGGCAGAAGAAATGTTACATACGATCTATCAGGATCGCAGCAGCGATCTGAAACAAGGAGGAACTGCTAAAATGGAAAAATGAAAGTGCAAAGTCTGCGGTTATATCCACGAGGGTCCTATCTCTGATGATTTCGCATGTCCCCTGTGCAAGCAGCCTGCCAGTGCATTTGAAAAGATTGAAGAGACCAAGGCCGGCGCAAGCAAGTACGCAGGTACCGAGACCGAGAAGAATCTGGAAGCTGCCTTTGCAGGTGAGTCTATGGCCCGCAACAAGTACACCTTCTATGCCTCTGTTGCCAAGAACGCCGGTTTTGAGCAGATCGCAGACCTATTCCTGAAGACCGCTGAAAATGAGCGTTCTCACGCACAGATGTGGTTCAAGGAACTGAACGGCATCGGTGATACCGCTCAGAATCTACTCCACGCTGCCGAGGGCGAAAATTACGAGTGGACCGACATGTATGACGGTTTTGCCAAGACCGCTGAGACCGAGGGCTTCCCCGAACTGGCTGCCAGATTCCGTCTGGTCGCCGCTGTTGAGAAGCACCACGAGGAGCGCTATCGTGCTCTGCTGAAGAATGTGGAGATGGCAGAAGTCTTCTCCAAGAGCGAGGTCAAGGTGTGGGAGTGCCGTAACTGCGGCCATATCGTGGTTGGCACCAGTGCGCCCGAAACCTGCGCTGCCTGCGATTATCCTCAGAGTTTCTTTGAGATCCACGCAGAGAATTATTGATATCCTTTTCCATGAAGGCCCGCCGCGGAATGCGGCGGTCCTATTTTTGAAGCTTTCGTTCCTTCCTTATTTCTTTACTGCTATTAGCAAAATTTATAAAGAAAGATCCTCGCAGATATTTCTAGACAACTTGCCGTCCCCAACTGATGCTTCTTCGAAGTTCGCTCAGATTCTGTTGGATTTTTTCCGATCCTGTATGGGTGCCTCATGGGTGACCACAGAAAATCATCCTCAAAAAAGTCAGTAATATCAACGATTTGAGGGCGTAAGAACCCAAGAAGTACGGCCTGAAGGCCGCCCGTCGCGCTCCTCAGTTCAGCAAGCGCTGATTCAACTTATTTCAAGCACTCACTTCGGTGGGTGCTTGTTTTTTTACCCGAAAAGGCGTTAGCGGCGGCGCACACGGGTGCCGCCCTACAAGGGGATTATAGAGTATGCGTAGGGGCGTGGGAATCCGTCTTCCCCATGCGGGAGTGCGGTGCAAGGAGAATACGGATTGCCACACCAGCCGGCGGGCTGGTTCGCAATGACAGAGATTTTGGCAAGGGGTGCCGTTGGCGGGGTCGGCGTTTTTTCATAAAGCAAGCCCGCCCGCAAGATGGTTTTCCTCTTGCGGGCGGGCTTCCTTATTATTTCTTATTTTTTCGCAGCCGGAACAGTCTTTTTATCCTTGGTGAGCAGGAACGCGGTGATGAGAGCCGTCAGCGGCACGGCCAAAATCACGCCGATGCTGCTGGAGATGCCGCTGATGACCTCCGTGGCCACATAGGCCGAGCTGATGAGCTGGCGCGGGTCAAGGCCGAGGGAGATGAGATAAATAATAAACGTGAGGCCGCTGCCCAGGAAGGCCAAAATCAGCGTGTTGGTCATGGTGCCCACCATGTCGCGGCCGATATTCATGCCGGAGCGGAAAAGGTCTTTGCCGGTGCGCTCGGGTGCCACGGTATGCACCTCCGTCAGCGCCGAGGAAATGCTCATGGCCACGTCCATCACGGCACCCAGCGCGCTGATGACCACACCCGCCACCAGCAGACCCTTCAAGCCCAAGGGCGTGCCCGTCTGCCGCAGCTGCAGCAGCGCCTCCACGTCCGTAAGGCGCATGCCGTCGATGTGCAGCAGGCTTTGCGCCAGCAGGCCGAACAGCAGCGCCAGCGCCGTGCCGGCCACGGTGCCCAGCGCGGCGCAGACCGTCTTGCGGGTCACGCCGCCCAAAATCACCATCGTCACCACGGTGATATAGGCGCAGATCAAAAACACCGTCAGCAGCGTGGGGGCGCCCTTCATCAGCAGGGGGATGAGGATGAAGAACAGGCACACCAGCGTCACCGCCAGCGCCACCAGCGACTTAGCACCCACCTTGCCGCCCACGGCCACCGTGGTCAGCAGAAACAGGCCCACGATCACCGCCAGACCCACGGTGCGGTCGTACTCATACACCGTGGCGGTGTGGGTGCCGTCGGCATAGGTGGAGATGACCAGCACCGCCCTCTGCCCCGCTTTCAGCGTCTGGCCGTAGAGGGGGCCGACGTAGTTATACGCCTGCATGACCTCGCCCTTGTACTGGCCGGTCTTCACCTCCGTCAGCAGGAGCTGCTCGCCCCGCTTGGCGCCATCGGACACTTCGTCCACCTCGGTGTTGTCCGCCAGAACGTCGGTGACGACGGCGGTCTCATACTCGGCGTAGTCGTCGCCCCGCGGCAGCGGCTGGTCGATGGTGGCGGCCGCCGCGCGCAGAATGAAAAACAGCACCACGCACGCCAGCAGCACGATGCAGCTCAGGCGGTTTTTGCGCCACCACGCGCCGAAGCCGGACAGGGTGGGGGTTTTCTTGGATTTTTTCATGGAGAGGTTCCTCCGTATCTTGGTTTCATTCAGCATATCAAGTTCCCGTTCTGATGTCAAGAGCATACGCCGCAGGAAAATCGGTTCCATTTTTGTCAAATTCGGCAAAAAAACGGCGGATAATTTTCGCCTTTGCGAAAAAAGAGGGGTAGCAATCCCGTATCATGTATGGTATAATACCAAATATCAACACAGAAAGTTTGCTCCGGATCTCCGAAAATCCTTCACAGTCCCCCTGTCCTGGTCACTCGGATGACATCTCAGCATTCCCGAAACGGTTGTGAAGGGTCGCCTGCCCGCTGCGCGGGGTGGGCGGCTTTTGTTGTCTTTGCGGCAGATCCGGCGGAAACGGATGTGCAAAATGAACAGGAGGGATCAAATTTTGAAGAGGAAAGGACTAAGCAGGCGGCTTCTGTCCGTCCTGCTGACGTTGGTGATGCTGCTGAGCATGCTGCCGCAGGTGGTATTTGCAGCGGATCCGACGCCCGGTACATGGAAAAAGATCGCTTTTGCCGATATTACGGCAGACGATACCATTGCCATTACCATGACCAAGGACAAAACCACTTGGGTACTGCCCAATGATGGTACTGCCCAAAAGGCCGCTTCGGCCATTACCGGTACGGTCAGCAGCGATACGCTGACTACCACAAGTGAATCTCAGTTCGGCTGGAAGGTCATTAAATCAACTGACACATTCCAGCTCATTTCCGCCTCGGACAGCACAAAGTATCTGTACTCCACAACCAGTAACAACGGCATCCGCCAGGGAAATGGTGAAAGCCATGATTGGAAGGTAGACGCCACCTCCGGCTATTTGTTCAATGTCGCACAAAAGCGCTATGTGGGCGTCTATAATCAGCAGGATTGGCGCAGCTACAAAACGCTTCACGATAACATTGCCGGTCAGACTCTGAACTTCTGGAAGCTGGAGACTACTCCCGCCCGCCAGAGCGGCATCGTCACGGACCTGACCACCCTCCAGGACGGCGACACGGTGGTCGTATTCAACCCCTCTGCCAAAAAGGCCATGTCCGCCACAGCGGTAGCCACTTATTACCGTGCCGGTGTGGATGTGACCCTGGATGCCGCCAATAAGCTCACCGGCTACGGTGACACCGAGCTTTGGACAGTGGGCATCAAGGACGGCAAGTATACCTTTACCTCCGCTGACAATAAGAAGCTCTCCATGGGTGCCAAATTCGCCAGCATCCCTCTGGATGATGTGAATACCCAGTGGACCATCACCGCCGCTGCTACCGAGGGCTGCTTCTATATCAAGAACGCCGTGCGGGGCAATTATCTGGAGTGGTTTGCCGACAAGAACAACTTCAGCACCCTGGCCAGCATTGGTGACAATGAGGCTCTGTGCGCCATGAAGCTGTTCCTCGTCACCGACGCAGGCGGCTCCGATCCCGACCCCGAGCCGGGACCCACCGCCCTCATCAAGGACGGCAAGTATGTCATCTATAACCCCGATAGCGGCAAGGCCATGTCCGCCAATGCCACCGGCACCTATTACCGGGCCGGTAAGGATGTCACCGTTACCAATGGCAAGGTGACAGACCCCGCCGAGGACCTCATTTGGACGGTCACCTCCGAAAACGGCGTCTACACCATCACCACTTCCGATGGCAAGAAGCTGTCCATGAACGCAGACCGCAATAGTCTGCCCCTGGACGAAGTCAATGACACCTGGAAGGTGGAAAAAGCCAAGACCGACGGCTGCTTCTACCTCATTAACGCCAACCGCCCCACCTATTATGTGGAGTGGTTCGTCAACAACCCCGGCAGCGGCAAGGCCATGTCCGCCAATGCCACCGGCACCTATTACCGGGCCGGTAAGGATGTCACCGTCACCAATGGCAAGGTGGATAATCCCTCCGCCGACCTGATTTGGACGGTTAGTTCCACTGACGGCATCTACACCATCACCACTTCCGATGGCAAGAAGCTGTCCATGAACGCAGACCGCAATAGTCTGCCCCTGGACGAGGTCAATGACACCTGGAAGGTGGAAAAAGCCAAGACCGACGGCTGCTTCTACCTCATTAACGCCAACCGCCCCACCTATTATGTGGAGTGGTTCGTCAACGATAACCTCTATACCCTGCAGTTCATCCCTGTGAGCGGCTCCAACCAGCCCTCCGGCGGTCTCCCCACCGTGGGCAGCAAGGTGGTCATTTATAACAACAATTCCAAGACCGCTATGGCCGCCGACGGCGGAAACGGCTCCATCAGCCAGTCCGGCGCCGTGGAGATCAAGGACGGCAAGCTCCTCTCCGGCAACGGCGCCGCCATCTTCAAGGTGCAGCAGAACGGCCAATACTACCGCTTCTATAACGACACCTACGGCTATCTCAGCGCCAGCGGCACCGGAACCGGCAACAAGGCGTACTATTCCATGACCGCCGACGAAAACGCCGACTGGCTCGTCAGCACCTGCTCCGGCAATGCGGGCGGCTACGAGATGGAGAGCCGCACCGCCAAATTTAAGGGCTACAGCCAGTGGATGGAGTATTATGCCAACGGCTTCACGGTGTATTCTATGGATCCCAACAAGGTCACCGACTACACCATCTACTCCTTTAACTTCTATCCCGTGGCGGATACCGTGGCCACCATCGGCGGCGTCGTGAATAACCCCGCCGTGGTCCTGGGTGACCTGCCCGATGCCTATGTGGGCACGGACTATTCCTTCACCTTCACCGTGGACGCCCCCTTCGGCGTCAAGGGTGACGTGTCCGCCAAGCTCAATGGCACATCCCTCAGCGTCACTTTGGGCGAGGATGGCACCTACACCGTCACCATCCCCGCCGCCTCCGTCACGGGCGATAAGCTCACCGTGAACATCAGTGGCACGGACAATAAGGACATTCCCATCTCCGCCGCCGCTGATATAGCCGTCAAGGACGAGCCCGTCCTTGCCAATCCCTCCCCCGCCCGGGGCTTCCAGACCGGCGACGACAAGCGCCCCACCATCAGCGTGGAGCTGACCAACGCCGGCGAGAACCCCACCATCATCATGACCGTGGCAGGTAAGCCCGTGAAGCCCACCTACGCAAACGGCAAGGTCACCTACACCCCCGCTGCCGATCTGTCCGACGGGCGCACGGAGGTCACCGTGAAAGCCACCCGCACCGACAGCAAGGAAGCCAGCTTCAACTGGTTCTTCACCGTGGGCAAAACCAAGTATCAGCACTACTTTGGCCAGCTCCACAGCCACACCCAGTATTCCGACGGCTCCGGTACGCTGGATTCCGCGCTGACCCACATCAAGAATCTGCCCGCCAGCGCCAACATCCAGTTCGTGGCCTTCACCGACCACTCCAACTATTTCGATAAAAATGGTGAGGCAAATCCGGAGGGCGCTCTGTACGACATGAGCAAGGCCACCGAGTACAGCCGCGGCCTCTGGAGCGAGTACAAGGGCGCCATTGCCGACTTCAACGCCGTCAACGGCAGCTCCCTGCTGGCACTGGGCGGCTTTGAGATGACGTGGTCCGGCGGCCCCGGCCATATCAACACCTTCAATACCCCCGGCATCGTCTCCCGCAACAATAAGACCCTGAATAATAAGACCGCTGATGCGGGCATGAAGGCCTATTACGCTCTGCTGAGTCAGGCCGAGGGCGCTCAGTCCATCAGCCAGTTCAACCACCCCGGCACCACCTTCGGCAACTTCAAGGATTTCAACTACTGGGATCCCGTCATCGACAGCCGTATGTACATGGTGGAGGTGGGTAACGGCGAAGGTGCCATCGGCGCCGGCGGCTACTATCCCAGCTATGAGCAGTACATCATGGCGCTGGATAAGGGCTGGCACCTGGCCCCCACCAACAACCAGGATAACCACAAGGGCAAGTGGGGCAACGCCAACGACGCCCGCGACGTTATCATCACCGACGACTTCTCCGAGGCGGGCATCTACGAGGCCATCCGCGCTCTGCGTATGTATGCCACCGAGGATAAGAATCTGGAGTTGACCTACACCGTCAACGGGCTTATGATGGGCTCCAGCATCACCGAGATCCCCGATAAGCTGAATGTCGAGGTCACCGTCAACGATCCCGACGCCTCCGACTCCATCGCCAAGGTGGAGGTGGTGGCCAACTCCGGTAAGGTGGCCTACACCTGGGATAACGCCGCCCAGCTCAGGAGCGGCAAGCTCTCCGCCACTCTGGACCCCAGCTACAGCTACTACTTCATCCGTGTCACCCAGAAAGACGGCGACCTGGCCGTCACCTCCCCTGTGTGGGTGGGCGAGAGCCTGAAGCTGGGTATCTCCAACATGGTCTGCGGTACCGCCACCCCCGTCACCGACGAGGAGCTGACTCTCACCACCACTTTCTTCAATAGTGAGGACAGCGATGCCACCATCAAGTCCCTGACCTACAGCATCGGCGGCACCGTCATCGGCACCGATAAGACCGGCTATACCATTGCCAAGAGCAGCACCCTGGATGTGCCCTTCAAGTATACCCCCACCGCCGCCCGGGTCTTTACCGTGCAGGTCACCGCCGTGGTGGAGCAGGGGAATAACGAGTACACCTTCACCAAGACCGTCGGCCTGGATGTTCTGAATGCCGACTCCCTGGTCTACATCGGCATCGACGCCTCCCACTATAACGAGTATGTCAACGGCAACTATAAGGACAGCATGGGCAACTTCGGCAATCTTGCCGCAGACCACAGCGTCCGTACCGTCCAGCTGAACACCGGTGCGGATCTCATCGCTGCCTGCTCCAATCCCAAGTATAAGGCTCTCATTCTCACCGCCCCCAGCCGCCGCCTGGCGGATGCCCAGACCAATCCCAAGACCTACTCCGATGCGGAGCTCAAGGCTCTGGCTGCCTTCAACGCCGCCGGGGGAACGGTCATCCTGGCCGGCTGGAGCGACAACTATGAGAACTACGAGGTCATTCAGAAGAATCCCGACATCAAGCATATGGCCGAGACCCAGAACGATGTGCTGAAGGCCCTGGGCTCCAGCCTCCGCATCAGCGACGATGCTACCTACGATGATGTTCGCAGCGCCGCCGACGGTGTGGATAAGTGGAGACTCTACTTCAGCACCTATAACACGGATAACTTCCTCACAAGCGGCGTCATCGTGGACGCTGACCACCCCTACGACAAGCTGTACACCGAGCGCTTCAGCCACTACGGCGGCGCCTCCATCTATGCCGTGGACACAAATGGCAACCCCGCCTCCACTCTGCCCTCCACCGTCTCCCCTGTGGTCTACGGCCACGCCACCACCTATTCAATGGATGTGGATAAGGACGGCAAGGGCGGCGCAGGCACCCCCAAGTACACCTATGCCGAAAACGACAACCGCCTGCTGGTCATGGCCACCGAGCAGCTGGCGGGCAAGGGCCTCATCGTGGTCTCCGGTGCGGCCTTCATGTCCAACTTCGAGGTCCAGGCCCAGCTGGATAACGGCGCTGAGAAGAACTATTCCAACTATCGCATCTGCGAGAATCTGGTCAGCTATCTCAACCCCGTGCAGCTCAGCACTATCGACCAGATTCATCAGCAGCCCGAGGAGGGCTTCAAGTACACCGTGGAGGGCATCGTCACCTCCAACGCCTCCGGCCACGATAAGGATACCGCCTTCTTCGATTGCATCTATATCCAGGATGAAACCGGCGGCATCAACTGCTTCCCCGTGGCAGGGGACTTCAAGATCGGCGACCGCGTCCGCGTGTCCGGCACCACCAGCTCCTATCAGGGCGAGCGGCAGCTGGCCGTGACCAAGATCGAGAAGATCGGCGAGGGCACCCCCGTGCAGCCCAAGGTGGTCACCGCCACCCAGGTGAATGACCTCTCCGTGCTGGGTCAGCTCATCACCCTAAAGGGACACGTCACCGCCATCGAGATGGCCGAGGGCAAGGTGCAGACCATCCTCGTGAAGGATGCCCACGGCAAGGTAGCCCGCGTGTTCATCGACGGCTACATCTGCTCCGACACCGAGGTGAAGGATCTCAAGGTGGGCTGCGAGATCGCGGCCACCGGTCTGGCCTCCTATGACAACACCTTCGTCCTGGCCGACGGCACCGCTATAGCGCCCCGCATCCGCATCAGCAATCGGGCAGACGTGGTCTGCACCGCCTGCACCTGCGGTGAGAGCGGCGGCGACACGCCCAAGACCGGCGACAGCGCGCACATGGTGCTGTGGGTGTCCATGATGACCGTCACGGCTCTGGCCGGCGCAGCCATGGTGCTCACCAAGAAGCGCCGCAGCTGACCGCTCGGGCTTAGGCAAAAGCAAAAGGCGCAATAAAACAGAGGAGGGACTCCCCGCAGGGGAGCCCCTCCTCTTATTTTTTGAATGTTATAAAAAACGCGCCGCATATCACCCCGCCGCTGCGCGATCCATCACCAGCGTCAGATCCGGATGCAGCTGCAGAATGCTGGCAGGCACCTCCGGCGTCACGGGACCCCAAAAGGCTCTGCGCACCGCCGCCTTCTTTTCCCGCCCGCTGGCGAGGATCAGCACCCGCCGCGCCTGCATGATCTGACCGATCCCCATGGTCAGCGCCTGCCTCGGCACCTGTCCGGATTCGGGAAAAAATCTGGCGTTGGCCCGAATGGTACTCTCCGCCAAGTCCACGCAGTGCGCCCCCACAGGGAAGCTGTCCGCCGGCTCATTGAACCCGATGTGGCCGTTGCTGCCGATGCCCAGCAGCTGCATGTCAATGCCGCCCATGCGCCGGATCAGCTCATCATAGCGCACGCACTCTGCCTCCGGATCCGCCGTGAGGCCGTCCGGCACATGGGTGTTGGCCATGTTGATGTTCACATGCTGAAAAAGATTCCGATTCATAAAGTACCGGTAGCTCTGGCTGTTTTCGGCGGGCAGCCCCAGATATTCGTCCAGATTCACGCTCTTCACGCCGCTGAAATCCAACTCCCCCGCCTTGAATCTCTCCACTAGGCACCGGTACAGCCCCACGGGCGTAGAGCCGGTGGCAAGGCCCAGCACGCTGTCCGGATGCAGCAATATCTGCGCCGCCATCAGCTCCGCCGCTTTGCGGCTCATGGCCGCGTAATCCTCCATTATAAATATGCGCATCTCATCCCCCCCTTCCTGTATTTGCGCAGGCAAAAGGGGCGTATCCATCGCCCTCTGCCGTTTTATCATGCGCTACTCTGCCAGCGCCGCCGCGCCCACGATGCCGGCCTCGTTGCCCATCTGCGCGGGGGCTATGACGGGCAGCGCCTCCGGACGCTTGTCAAAGCAGTTTTGCGCGACATACTCCCGCACCGGCGTCAGAATGCGGTCACCCTGTCGGCTGATGCCGCCGCCCACGAGGATCATCTCCGGCGCCAGAGCATTCACGATATTGGATATGCCCACCGCCAGATAGCGGCAGTACCGCTCCAGCACGACCTGCGCCGTCACGTCGCCCCGATCCGCCGCGTCAAAAACGCTCTTGCCGTCAATTTTATCCAGCCGGCTCAGCAGAGACTCCGGATGCTCTCTCGCGGCCTCCTCTGCCTGATGAACCAGCGCCGTGGCGGAGGCATACGCATCCCAGCACCCTCTGCGCCCGCAGAAGCACGGCCGGCTGCCCTCAAACTGCAGCATCATGTGCCCCATTTCGGCGCCGTTGCCTTTCAGACCGGAGTAAATTCTGCCGCCGAGGACGATGCCGCTGCCGATGCCTGTGCCAAGGGTCACGAGGACGATGTTCTCCCGCCCCTTGGCCGCGCCGGCCTTCACCTCCGCCAGCGCCGCGCAGTTTGCGTCGTTATCAACCAGCACGGGAACGGGAAAATATTCTTTCAGCATATTTGCCAGCGGCAGATCCGTCCAGTCCATGCTGTAGCTGCGGTACACCACGCCGTTTTTCTCGTCGCAGGTGCCCGGAGCGCCCACGCCGATGCCGGCGCAGTCTTCCACCCGAATGCCCGCTTGCTCCAGCACCGTGTTCACCGCCTGCGCCATGGTGGCGATCACCTGCTCCGCAGGCCGCCGCGCCTCGGTGGGCACGGTGGTATACGAGATAATTTCGTAGTCCTCGTTCACCACACCCACGGCGATATTGGTGCCGCCCAAGTCAATGCCTACCCGATACACGGCCGTCCCTCCGTTTCTTTTTCTTTAACGCGGGTGCCCACCACCTCCGTGAAATCGTCGTGGGCGTTGCGGTTGGGATCCAGTCCCTGCCGCTCAGGGGCGTACACGCTGAGAGCCTGCACCGCCAGCGTTGTCAAAAGCAGCGACTGGGTCTGCGCAAAGCGCTCCACGCAGAGGCAGTGCCCGTCCATAGCCGGCTCGCCGGTGGCGTCGATCATCCAGACGTGCTCCGTTATTCCCCGCAGGTAGCGGTAGATCTGCGCGGTCAGTCCGGCGTATTCGTTTTCGCTGCGCAGGAGCAGCACGCTGCTCAACGGCGTAATGGAGCGGTGCATCCCGTGGGAAAACTCCCCGATGTCGTTGAACATGGTGGGAATGCACATGGTTTCCATCAGCTTCAGCTGTCCCTCCTGCGCCGTTCCGAAATTCATGCCGCTGCCCAGCACATACAGATCCTTCATAGCCGCCCCGAAATCGTTTTCGCCGCACCACGCGACGGTTCGATCCCGCAGGGCGGGAATTTTTTCGATCATGCCCGCAAGCTCGGCGTTTATGTCCTCTGCCCGGGTCTCAGTGATCGTCCCCCGCACCAATCCCAGCTCCACCGCCAGCCGCATCAGCAGCAGCAGCGTGGCGCTGTATCCCTTGGTTTTGGCGTTGCTGTTTTCCTCCCCGCACAAAAGCGGCAGCCTGTGATCAGCCTTTCGGGCAACGGGCGAATCGCTCGCGTCGGTTATCCCCAACGTGGAAAAGCCCCATTTCTGTGCCAGCTCCAGCGCCTCGATCACGCCCGCGCTTGTCCCCGTCTGGCTGATGGCCGCCACGAGGGTCTTGCCGCGGTCTTCTGCGCAGAGTGCGGCATGGCTGCAGCAAAAGTTGGCCGGCGTCATGGCGTATACCCGCAGGCCGGCGACCCGCGCCAGAAAATCGGCCACAGCCGTGGCGGCGTTAAAGGAGCTGCCGTGAGCGGCGATATAAACCGCCTCCAGCCCGCCGCCCGTGCGGGCGGCAAAAGCTTCCACGGCCTCGCTGCCCATGAGCCTCCCCAGCGCCTCCTGCTCCTGGGCAATATAGCTCCACATAATACTGCTCATCTTCTCGCGTGCCTCACAGGTGCAGGATGTCCTTGGCGTTCTGGCAGAGGATCTTGTCCAGATGCGCCTCGTTTTTCACAACAAATCTTACCTTTTCGATCTCCTGTGCCGGATTGCCGAAGGGGGCATCCGAGGAGAAGATAATCTTATCGGGGCCAACGGCGTCATAGGCGGCCTTGATGGCAGGCACATAGGAGCCGCTGGTGCTCAGATAGAAGTTGGGCAGGGTCTTCGCAAGCTCGCAGCAGCGCTCCACCATCAGCGGCACGCCGATGTGATACAGCACCACCGGCACATCGGGGTACGCCCGCGCCATTTCGCCCCACTTGTCGGGCACGGAGAACATGTCGGACATGCCGTGCACCACCATGCACTTGCCGTACTTGCTGCACAGCTCGAAGAATGGCCCCAGCAGACTCTTGCGGTCTGCGCTGTAGCCGAAGCGGATGGGGTTCATCTTCACGCCATAAAAATTGTAGTCGCGGAAGCACCGCTCCAGCTCCTCCTCGCCGTCCATGTCCCATGGATTGATAACGCCGAAGCCCAGCGTGCGGTCGGGGTAGCGCTGCGTGCAGTCGAAAATATAGCCGTTGTCGATGGTTTCCAGCTGGGAGCAGATCATCACCTTGTCAACGCCGGCCTGATCCTCCAACTCCAGCAGGGATTCTACCTTGTAAAACTCGCCCTTGCGGGGGCCGATGTGAGAAAACAGATCAATAATCATTTTTTATTCCTCCTCCAGTCGGAAAATCCGCGCAGCGTTCTTGTAGAGCACCTTCTCCTCGCCGCCCGGGTACTCGGCGGCGGCGCCGCGCACCTTCAGCAGCTCCAGCTCATAGTAGCCGGCGTCGGGGGTGCCGGTGCCCAGCAGCACCTTGTCAACGCCGGAGGTCTTCATGGCGCGGCGGGCATTGAAGTCCATGGAAGCGGAGGTATCCAGATAGACGTTGGGGTTTTTCCTGGCGATCTCCACGGCACTGGCGTTATCATAGTTCAGCCCCTGCCGCCCCAGAATGATGTTTACATCGGGGTAGTCCTGGGCAATGGCGGTGAAAAACACAGGCAGGCAGAAGGTCTCGGCGGCGCCGTAGCACCACACAACGGCCTTATGCTTGCGGCACACGTCCAGCAGCGGGTAGAACACCTCGTGCTCGCAGAGCATGTAGCCATGGCGGATGGGATTCATATATAAGCCCTTGAAGCCCTTGTTGGCCAGCGCATCCTCCAGCTCCGCCGCCGCGTTTTTGTCCCACGGATTCACGGTGTAAAGCCCGATGAACCGATCGGGATACGCCGTAATAGCGCGATAGACGGATTCGTTGTCAAGGCTCTCTGCGTAGCAGCTGATCACAGCCTTGTCGATGCCCGCCGCGTCCATCTGCTGCAGCAGGGACTCCGCGGTGATCTCGGCCTTGAACTTGTGGCGGCCGATGGTATTGGATACATCAATGATCATGATATACTCCTCCTTAAAAGAATTTTGATAGGTCGGCTCAGTGATCCTTCACCCAAGTGGGGCCGAACAGCATGGCCAGGAAGGTTTCGGCGGCCACGCTCTCCGCCAGCGGCATAAGGGTCTTGGGCAGGTCGGGCATTTTCACCGTCATCAGGCGCTCCCGCTGAGGCAGGTCGGTGGTGGTATACACAATGACCTTTCCGCCGTGGTCGAGGATGAAGTTCAGCATCTTCATCTCCTTCGTGTCCGGCTCCAGAACGGGGAAAAACATCTGCGCCAGATACTTCTCCGCCATCTTGGCGCTGTGGTACTGGCCGTGGGCATAGTCGGCGCATTCCCACACGGCGGTGCAGTTGTGCAGCCCCTCCCGATAGGCCAGCGACAGCTGGCGCGCCGTGGCCAGCGACGTGTCGTTTGCCAGCAGGTCAAACAGCACCACGCCCTGAGCAAAGTCGTACAGGGGTCTGGAGTTCTCCTCCCAGCGGGCGCACCAGTCGCAGCACCACTGGGCGGCCTGCGCCACCTGCCCCCAGAATGCCTCGGTGACTTCGCCCGTGAGGTGCCGCGCCAGAATATTCAGGATCAGCATGGTCAGCTCGTATGTCTTGCTGGTGATGGACAGTTCCTTGTCCCCGCCGATGGGCAGGCGGATGTCGGCCAGCTGCGCCAGTTTGCTGCTCTCGTTGTTGAAGATCCCCACCACCGTGGTGACATCCTTGGCCTTCTCCACCAGCTCGATGACCTCGGCGGAATTGCCGCTCTGGGACACGGCAATGACCAGTGTCCTCCCGTCCAGCTGCCCGAACTGGAAGCGGGACAGCTCGAAGGAGCTATAGGAAAGCGCAGGGATCCCATGGCCGGTCAGATAGCTCAGCACCGTATCCATCGCATACAGCGAGCTGCCCATACCCGTGAGAACCACACGATTCATTTTCTTTTCATGAAACAGATCCGTAATCTGCCGCATAGCCTCCGCCCCCTCGGAGCGGTAGTAGGCCGCAGTCTTCTTCAGATAATCGCCCTGAGTAATGACTTCCTGCAGGAAACTATTCATGCTCTTCTCTCCTTTGATTGATGATATTGTGTTTATCCGTATTTCCTCGGCTTCCTCGCGCTCTTGCAACGAGGCTCTCCCTGCAAAATGAAATACCCTCTTGAAATCAGCAGAGCAAATGTTTATAATGGGTATAAATAAACTTAAAATTGTACGTCGTCGTTCGATGTGGAACTTTTTTGCTTAACTTTTAAAAAATCCGGACGTTTTATGACCAGCAATTCAAATACTACCTCCGGAAAGGAAAGGGATTTTTTTATGATGCAGACCAAGCGAATGGAAGAGATCATGGAGCTGATCCAGCAAAAGCAGTATGTGGATGTGCAGCATCTGGCAGCGCAGCTGCACGTTACGCCGAAAACCATCCGGCTGGATCTGGAGCGGCTGGAGGGGATGAATCTGCTGCAGCGCGTACACGGCGGCGCCGTGATCTCCAAGCAGCAGCCCTCCTCCTTCCCCATGGAACAGAGTCGGGAGAAAAATCAGGCGGAAAAGGCCCGCATCGCCGCCAAGGCGCTGACCATGCTGGCGCCCCACGACGTGATCTTCATGGACGACGGCTCCACCTCCCTGGCGCTGGCCAAGCTGCTGGGGGGCTTCCCCATCACCGTGCTCACCAACGACCTGCAGATCGTCAATGAGCTGATGTATAAGCCCAATGTGACGCTGTTCGTGGCCGGCGGCTGCGTGAAGCGGGACGGCAACTCCTGCGTCATCTACGGTGAGGACTGCATCCAGTTTGTGAAAAAATATCGGGTGAACAAGCTGTTTCTAGGCATCAGCACCATCACGCCCAAGGACGGGCTGATGATCTACTATTACGGCGACCGCTCCACAAAGCGGGCGCTGATGTCCACCGCCGACCGGATCATCTGCATGATCGACTCCTCCAATTTCGGCCACACCGCCTTCACGGCCGTGGCCAAGGTGTCAGAGATCGACACCATCATCACCGACCGCGGTCTTTCCCCCCAGGAGGCCGAGCAGTATCGGGCGCTGGGCGCTCGGGTGATCTACGCCGACGATTGACCGTCTTTTCTCCGCAGGCCGCCGCGCCTGCGGATTTTTTTATGCGTTTTTCAGCAGCAGCTCCAGTGCGTCCGCCACGCCGCCCTCCCGCGCCGCAGCCACCACATGGTCTGCCCTCGCCAGCACCTCCGCCGCCGCATCCCGCGGCGCAAACCGCACGTCCGCGCAGGGAAACAGGGGCAGGTCATTGGCGCTGTCGCCGGCCACGGCGATGCAGTCGGCTCGGACGTCCCCTGCCTCCAGCAGCCGGCGCAGGGCGTTTCCCTTGCCGGCCATAGGGTGACACACCTCGATGCCGATGCGGAAGGAGTAGTGCCATTCATAGCGGTTCTTATCCGAGAAAAACTCCGCAGCGCACCGCTCCAGCACTGCCGTGTCCTCGCAGTTAAACCCCAGCTTGAGGATCTGCTCCCCCTGCAGCGCGCTGAGGGGCGCGTCGGGCTTTCCCACCTCCTCGGCAATGCCGTGCCGCCGCAGGAAGTCGTTGAGCCGCAGGTTAAACTGCGTCCGCGCCGTGAAGACCTGCACGGCCAGCTCCGCAGGGTATTCCGCCAGGATCCGCGCCAGAGCCGCCTTCACTCCTTCCTCCATGGGAAAAAGGTTTTCGCAGGTTCCAGCGGCAGAGTTGTAGGTAGCCGCTCCGGCAAGGATGATGCAGGGGGCGTTTACCGGCAGCTGCTCACACAGCGCCCCGATGGAGAACTTATGCCGGCCGGTGGCCAGGGCAAACAGGTGCCCCCGGGCGGTAAACTCCCGCGCCGCCTCCGCGACCCTCGGATGGATGTATCCGCCGTCCACCAGCGTTCCGTCCACGTCGGACATAAACAGGATCTTTTTCATGCCGCCTCACATCTGCTCCAGCTTTTCCAGCTCCCGGATCACCTCACAGTACATACGGGGCACATGGAACGGCCCTTTGAACACGTTGCCCTTGGCTCTGGGTTCCGTGGGGGCGCCGTCGCGCCGCAGATACCCGTACCACTCGCCGTATTCCTGGTCGTTAAAGTGGGCAAAGCAGTATTCCATGAGCCTCTTAAAGTCCTCAAAATACCGCTCCTTGCCGGTGACTCTGTACAGCTTGATGGCGGCGATGAGCGCCTCGGTGTGCACCCACCAGAGCTTCATGTCGTGCTCATAAGCCTGCGGGGGATAGCCCTCCACGTCCACGAAGTACAGCAGCCCGCCGAACTCCTTGTCCCAGCCGTGGCGCATGGCGCCTTCATAGACTTTTTCCACAAAGGGGATCAGTTCCGGCATGTCCAGCTCCTCGGCCTCCCGCGGAAGTCCCCACGCCGCCTCCATGCAGTGCCCCGGGTTTGTGATGCGGCCGCCGGACACACGGCCGATGTACTCTCCGTTCAGCCCGACGCATTCCATCAGCGCGCCGTGCTCCTCGTTAAAATGATAGGTATAGATGTCGGCGATAAATCGTTTTTCGTTTGTGATGTACTCCGATGCATGGGCGGGGTCGGCCTGCCGCAGGGTGCGGCTCACAAGCGTGAGGACGCTTGCGTCGCACAGTCCCCGCATAGCCGGCGCCGCAGGGAGAAACTTCGGCGTGATCTTGTAGGGATCCTTGCTCGGATCATCATGGATGTCCAGCACCATGCGGTAGTATTTCCGCGCCTCCTGCAGATACGCTTCGTCGCCGGTGGCGCGATAGTATTCGGCGCAGGCCATGATGTAGAAAAATTCGCTGTAGGTATATCTTCTTTTCCGGAAGGGCGCTCCCTCGTCGCTGACGATGAAATACATCCTCCCGTCTGCGGGGTCAATGCAGTGCTTTTTGGCAAATTTCACGCAGCTTTCCGCCATGTCCAGCCACCGTTTATCGTGGCCGAAGTCATTATACACATGGCTGAACAGCCAGCCGCCCCGCCCCTGCATCCACACGCTCTTTTCGGCGGAAAAAACCTTTCCCTCCCGATCCAGACAAGTGCGGACGCCGCCGTTCACGGGGTCTGCGCCGTATTTTTTCCAAAACGGCAGCACGACGCCGAACAGTCCGTCGCTGAGCTTCTGCCTGTATGCGCTGATGGTCTTTTTGTCCATAGAAAAACCTCGCTTTCCTGCGCCTGCGCCGCCGGTCAGGCGCGCCCGAAGGCGCACCTGACGCAGCGGATGCCACTACTTACTTTTCAAACAGCTCGGGGTACTGGCTCTGGATATCGGCCACGTTCTTCTTCGTCACCAGAATGCCGGGCACATAGATCTGGGAGGAGGAGATGGTGCCGCCCTTCAGGGCGTTGAAGATCTCGTTCACGCACACGCCGCCGCAGTCATCCCAGCTCTGGATCACGGTGGCATAGTAGGCGCTGTCGGGTTTGGCGATCTCGTTGAGCGCCTCGATCTCGCCGTCAACGCCCACGATGGGCATGGAGGCCTCCAGCTTGGCTTCGCGGACGGCCTGCAGAGCCGCCAGACCCACGCCGTCAAAGGTGGCGAACACGCCGCCGATTTTGCTGCCGTCGGAGAGGATGATGGCTTCCATCTTGGACTTGATGTCGTCGTAGTAATCAGGCCATGCGTAGACCATGTCGTAGTCGATGGACAGCTTATCGTTCTGCGCCACCACGTCGGCCGCGCCGCCCTTGCGCTTGCGATCCATGGAGCCGATGTCGTTGTAGATCTGCAGGACCTTGCCCTCGCCACCCATGGCCTCGGACAGAGCGCCCATGACCTGCTCACCGATGGCGTAGTTATCGGACGAAGTGTAAATATCCACGCAGTCGATGTAGCCTGCGTCGCAGGAGCCGATGAGGATGCCGGCCTTGTGGGCAGCCTGCAGGCTCTCCTCGCATTCGCTCACGTCGCCGGACAGCAGGATGATGGCGTTCACACCCTGGGAAACGAAGTTGTTGATGGCGTCGTCACGGCTCAGAATATCGGTGGCCACGTTGTCGATGTAGGTACCGCCGTGGGCAGTGATCTCTTTTTTCAGAACCTCACGGGCATTGCGGGAGAAAACGGTGGACGTGCTGAAGGTGGTTATGCCGATCACGAAGGAGTCGTCTTTCCCCCCGTCTTTGTTGCCGCAGGCAACCAGCGTCAGGGCCATAACCAGCGCGAGAATAAGGGACAGGGCTCTTTTCATCTTCTTTTTCCTCCAAATTTATATTTTGGCAGAGCATTGTACCGCACCTCTGCCTAAGTGCCTTTTCATATTCGCCGGCTCAGTCCCGCTCAAACAGAACCTTCACGGCGCCGCTCTTGTCCTTGCCCCGCGCCGCCTCAATAGCCTCCACATACTGCTCGGGCTTGAAGCGGTGGGAAATGAGCAGGTTGTGATCCACCTGCTTATAGGCCAGCATCTCCAGCGCAATGGCAAACTCATCCCGATAGCCGCTCATGCCGCAGCTGTTGGAGGCGATGAGGGAGATCTCCTTCATGAACAGGGTGTTCAGATCCGTTTCCGGAACGCCGGCAAAAATGCCCATCATCACGATCTTACCCTGCCGCGTGGTGAAGGCGGCGGCATCGTTGATGGCGCCGGAGGAGCCGCCCACGCATTCGTAGGTCTGGTCGGCGCCGTTGCCGCCGGTGAGCGCCATGACGTCCTGCACCACCTGCTCCTTGTTTTTATAGAGCACCACATGGGCGGCGCCGCACTTTTTGGCGATCTCCGCCTGATAGGGGTACTTGGCAATGGCGATGAGGTTGCGGATTCCCTTGGCGTACAGCACCTGGATCATGCTCAGCCCCACAACGCCGCAGCCGTACACCACGCAGCACTCGCCCAGCTGCGGGTCGCCCAGCCGGACGGCGTGTACGTTCACCACCAGGATGTCCAGCAGCGCCGCCTCGTCCAGGGATACGTTATCGGGAATTTTGTGGAGCTTGTCCTTGTGAACGGCGGAGTATTCGCCGTAGCCGCCGGGGAGCATACGCACATAGGGCAGGCCGATGTGGGTCATGCCCTCGTCGCACATGTGGAACTGGCCGCTCATGCAGCGGGGGCAGGTGCCGCCGAAGTTCACGCAGGAGTGGATGGCCTCCACGGCCACGCGGTCGCCGGGCTTGTTATATCGTGAGACGCACCCCGCAGGGCATAAGGAAAAGCGGCTGTCAGATACAGAGATTTCAGCGTATCTCTGCGCTGCACGATGCCGCAAACCGCTTTCTTGCCCCTTGGGGCGTATCTTGTCTTTGAGCCAAAGTGGCACTGGTTCTGCTTCAAATACTGCGATTTGAGCCACATATCGGCGTTTTGGCTCAGCCAAACATTTCAAGGTCATCCAGCACACTCTTTTCATTTTCGACTTGCTGCTCCTCGGTCAGCTCCGGTTGTACCTGCTCAAAAACAGGAAATGCCGCAGCAAACGACACCTCCTGCAATTCCTCCCGTATGACCTGCCGAATGTCCTCCAGCAAAACCCCGCTTGCGGATGTCTGCCGCTGCATTTCATTTAGAACCGCCGTTACCATAAAAGCGTTGCGGGATTTATCCAGCGACTGTAAATACTGTGCGGCTTTCGCCTCCATCGGCTTGTCCAAATCAAACCGCACATTGATCCGATACTTGCTCATTTCTTCGCCTCAGCTTTCATCTGCGCCTCGGCCAGATACTCATATCCCTTTGCGGCGGCGCAGATGTCCTCAATGAATTTCACCCGATCAGCGTTGAACTTATAAAAGTTCTTCACAAGGCAACCGCCTCCGCCGGTCACATACAAGGTCATTGTATTCTCATCATAGCCGTGCTCGCGCAGCCTGCGGAAGATGTCCCGCACATACTCGGCGGCGATGCCCTTGATGATTTTCAGATCGGCAGGCGCAATATTTGCCGTGCCGGTGATCAGCACCTCGTCAATGATGGCGTCGTTGATTTCCCGCTGCGTTTTCTGCATGAACGCCTCACGGACAGCAAGAGTACACTGATAAGTCCCGAATTTCTCGGTAAACATCTTGCCCTGCTGCGGCTTGCCGTTGATCATATACAGCGTGTTCATTGTACCGTTGCCGATGTCGGCGATCAGATTGACACCTTTCAGCGTGGTAGCGAAGCTGGCAATGGCGGCGTAGCCCTGCGGATAAATGCGCACATCATCAATATAGAGGTGGTAGTCCGCCTTTTTGTAGGTGAACTCCACCTCGGCGTGTTTCATCAGATACGCCTTGAAGTCTGCCTTTTGCCCGCTTGTCCAGGTCAGGGGCAGACCGGCGGCAATCACAATGTGCGCCTCGGTAAGATTTTCGGCTTTCAGCTCCTTGGCAACCGCCGCAAGGGTCAGCACATAATAATCCTCGTCCTTGATTTTGTCCGGTGCAAACTCCTTGTGCCCCTCGCCGATGAGATAATACCTGCCGTTGTAGGTCAGTATATCTGCTGTAAACAGCGGTTCGTGGTCATAGGCGGTGACGCCGGTGGGAAAACAGCAGTTGGCCGTTTTCATATTCCCGTACCCGTGGTCGATGCCGATGATTTTTGTGTTGTGGATTGTTTTCATTTCCTTATCCTCCTCATTTATTCTGATCTCTGATTTGTGCGTACAGCTCACTGTCGGACGGCAACACCGCCCGGCGGAAATAGTTGCAGTAGATGCCGCTCCGGAGTTGCCGTGGTCATAGCAGCAGCATCGCCGGCGCACCAGTTTGTTGACCCGCCCTCGCTGGGACGGGTATATTCTCCATTTCATAATCTCCACCTCCGTTTGGGCATAAAAATAACACCTACCGATTTCCGATAGGTGTTACCCGGTGATTTTGCCGCCCTCAAAGCCATAGTCCAC
>SFGJ01000097.1 GCA_004557655.1 Clostridiales bacterium
GTTGATGATGGTCTGCATGGACGCACGATCCAGAGTACCATCGGGATTCACGGCCACCTTACCGGAGGTATCGGGGACCTGCTTAACAGTAACGAGAATTTTCATTGTCTCTTCCCTCCTCTTACAGACCCATGTTGGCGGAGATCACAATACGCTGGACTTCACTGGTGCCCTCATAAATCTCCGTGATCTTGGCATCCCGCATCATGCGCTCTACCGGGTAATCCTTGGTGTAGCCGTAGCCGCCGAACAGCTGCACCACCTTGGTGGTGGTCTTCATGGCGTGCTCGGAGGTGAACAGCTTGGCCATGGCGGCCAGCTTGGTGTAGCGCTTGCCCTCGCCCTTGGCCACGGCGGCCTGATACGTCAGCAGGCGGCCCGCCTCGCAGCCCAGCTCCATGTCAGCCAGCGTAAACTGGGTGTTCTGGAACTTGCTGATGGGCTTGCCGAACTGGACGCGGCCCTTGGTGTAGTTGATGGCCTCCTGAAGCGCGCCCTCGGCGATGCCCAGGGACTGGGCAGCGATGCCGATGCGTCCGCCGTCCAGGGTCGCCATGGCGATGGAGAAGCCCTTGCCCTCCACGCCCAGCAGATTCTCCTTGGGGACGATGCAGTCCTGGAATACGATCTCGGCGGTGGGGCTGCCGTGGAGACCCAGCTTCTCCTCGTGCTTGCCCACGGAGAAGCCGGGGAAGCTGCTCTCCACGATGAAGGCGGAGATGCCCTTGGTACCGCGGCTCTTGTCGGTCATGGCGAACACCACGAACACGTCGGCCACATAGCCGTTGGTGATGAATATCTTGCTGCCGTTCATCACATAGTGGTCGCCCTCCAGCTTGGCTTCGGTCTGACCCTTGGAGGCGTCGGAGCCGGCATTCGGCTCGGTAAGGGCAAATGCACCCACATGATGGCCCTTGGTCAGCATGGGCAGGTACTTGGCCTTCTGCTCAGCGGTACCGTAATTCATGATGGGATCGCAGCACAGGCCGTTGTGGGTGGCCACGATGTCGCCGGTGGAGGCGCACTGCTTGCTCAGCTCCTCGATGCAGATGGCACTGGCCAGCGGATCGGCGCCCGCGCCGCCGTACTCCTTGGGGACGCACATACCCATGACGCCCAGATTAAACAGCTTCTCGATGTTCTCGCGGGGATACTCGCAGGTGCGGTCGGTCTCCGCCGCAATGGGCTTGACTTCCTTTTCCGTAAACTCCGCCATCATCTTGCGGATCAGCTGATGCTCACGGCTGAGATTGAAATCCATATTTGTTCTCCTTATTTTGTCCTAAGTATGATGTGGTCACAGCGGCATCCAGCTGCCGCTGGCGGTGGCCAGCAGCTTGCCGGTGGCGGCATCGGTCAGCTCCGCCCGCTGACGGATGAGGCTGCGTCCCGCCTTGACGATGAATACCTTCAGGTGCAGCTCCATGCCGAAATCCACACCCCGCAGGAAGGATACCGTCATGTCCGTGGTGGTGGCCTCGTTGTCTCCGGCGGTGAAGTTGGCTACCACGCCGAAGGCCGTATCGAACATCCCGGCGATAGCGCCGCCGTGGATGCCGCCCTTCTCGTTGATCTGCCAGTCCTGGGTGGGGAAGGCGTAGGTGACAGTCTGCTCCTCGTAATCGCAGTCCACCAGACGCGCCCGCATTTTCTCGTCAAAGCCGCCGTCGTGCAGATTCAGATAGTGCTCGGACTTCTCCCGCACCAGCTGGAGCCATACTTGCTTCTTATCCATGCCGCCCTCTCACTTCTGGATACCGGCAATGTTCTTTGCCAGCTTTTTCTTCTCCTGAATATTCCCCTGACGGGCGATCATGATGCGCTGTGCCTGGGGAGAGCCTGCGCCGTGCATAGACTCCGTGCGGTAGCCCACAGCGGCAGCACCCAGACACATATTTTCCAGGAAGCGCATGATCCGCTGGCGATCCTCAGTGCTGACGCCCTCGCGGGCGGCGAAGTACTTGTTGCAGATCTCGCCGATGGTCTCGCCGTTGTTGCCCACCACCGTGTCGGACTTGAAGTCCGTCTCGCTGGGCATGGTGACCATCAGGCCGCCCGCGATGTCCTCAGCAAGGCGCACGATCTCATAGGGGAAGCGGGTGACGTTCTGCTTGCACACATTGGCCAGCAGCAGGTCGATCTGGTAGTTGCCCGCCTTGGTGGGACAGCCCTCACAGGAGCAGGCGATGCCGCAGGAGTAC
>SFGJ01000098.1 GCA_004557655.1 Clostridiales bacterium
TTCACTGGCTGCCCGGACCGATACCTGGTTGCAGTCGTTGCTGGTCTGGTCACCCGGACAGCGGGATATCATCAAAACGGTGGCACTGGTGCTGATGGTACTGGACCATGCAAACCGCATTCTGCATCTGGACCAGACGTGGATGTTTCTGGCCGGGCGTGGAGCCTTTCCGCTGTTTGCCCTGGTGTGGGGGCGGAATCTGTCCCGTCATGCGCATATCCGGCAGGTGGCCATTAACCGGCTGTGGGGATGGGCAGTGATTGCCCAGTTCTCGTATTATCTGGCCGGCTTTCCGTGGTATGAGGGGAATATCCTGTTTGCCTTTGCAGTGGCGGCACAGGTGCTGACGTGGTGTGAGACGCGCAGCTTGTGGCGTACTGCTGCGGCCATACTCCTGATGGCACTGTGGGGGCCTTTGTCCGGCACCAGTTACGGCATTACCGGGCTGCTGATGCTGGCAGTCAGTCACCGGCTGTACCGGGCGGAAGACAGAACGGAACGTCTGGCGCTGGTTGCATGCCTGCTGGCCGTGATTCCGGCACTTAACCTTGCCTCCAGTGATGCGGCGGCTGTAGCTGGTCTTGTGATGACGGTGCTGACCGTTGGTCTGGTGTCGCGTGCAGGAAAATCATTACCCCGTTTCTGGCCCGGAGATTTTTTCCCGACGTTCTATGGCTGTCATCTGGCTGTGCTGGGCATTCTGGCGTTGTGACTGGTATGATACTGACGCTGATTCTGCTTATTAATAAACAACATAACACAGGATATTTATGAAAATTACGGATCACAAACTCTCTGAAGGTATTGCCCTGACATTTCGTGTTCCTGAAGGAAATATAAAACATCCTTTGATTATCTTATGCCATGGGTTTTGCGGTATCAGGAATGTTCTGCTCCCTTGCTTTGCGAATGCCTTCACAGAAGCAGGATTCGCAACGATTACTTTTGATTATCGAGGATTCGGTGAGAGTGATGGAGAACGAGGGCGTCTGGTTCCTGCAATGCAGACCGAAGATATTATTTCAGTTATCAATTGGGCAGAAAAGCAGGAATGTATTGATAATCAGCGTATTGGGTTATGGGGAACATCGCTGGGAGGGGGGCATGTCTTCAGTGCAGCTGCGCAGGACCAACGCGTAAAATGTATTGTCAGCCAGCTGGCTTTTGCTGACGGTGATGTTCTGGTTACCGGAGAGATGAATGAATCGGAGAGAGCGTCTTTTCTATCCACGCTGAATAAAATGGCAGAGAAGAAGAAAAACACCGGGAAAGAGATGTTTGTGGGGGTTACACGGGTACTAAGTGATGATGAATCGAAGGTATTCTTCGAGAAAATCAAAGCCCGGCATCCCGAAATGGATATAAAAATACCTTTCCTTACGGTCATGGAAACGTTGCAATATAAACCGGCAGAGAGTGCAGCCAGCGTCCAGTGCCCAGTTTTGGTTGTTATTGCCGGCCAGGATAGCGTTAATCCACCGGAACAGGGAAGAGCATTATATGATGCTGTTGCTTCTGGTACTAAGGAATTATACGAGGAAGCTGATGCATGCCATTATGATATTTATGAGGGCGCGTTTTTTGAACGTGTAGTAGCTGTGCAGACACAATGGTTTAAACAATATCTTTAATTGTCAGTATTTATACGTTAAAGGTCGTTGAAATTAACTTCCTGTTACGATGAGTTGTTTCAACGGCCTGCAGGGCATATTTTCACGAAGGTCAGAGTAAGCATGGCAGAGCAAAAACGACCGGTACTGACACTGAAGCGGAAAACGGAAGGAGAGACGCCTGTCCGCAGCCGGAAAACCATCATCAATGTCACCACGCCACCAAAATGGAAGGTGAAAAAGCAGAAGCTGGCCGAGAAAGCAGCCCGGGAAGCGGAGCTGGCGGCAAAAAAAGCGCAGGCCAGACAGGCGCTGTCCATTTATCTGAACCTGCCCACGCTGGATGAGGCCGTGAACACCCTGAAACCCTGGTGGCCGGGATTATTTGACGGTGACACGCCCCGGCTTCTGGCCTGCGGTATCCGGAACGTGTTACTGGAAGACGTGGCACAGCGGAATATCCCGCTCTCGCATAAAAAGCTGCGCAGGGCGCTGAAGGCCATCACCCGTTCAGAAAGCTATCTGTGTGCCATGAAAGCCGGTGCCTGCCGGTATGACACGGAAGGGTATGTGACGGAGCATATTT
>SFGJ01000099.1 GCA_004557655.1 Clostridiales bacterium
CAAAGAAACTTCACAATAGCGCCGATATTTTCCGCCGGGACCATCTTCTTAATGGCCGCCTTGGAGAGCATGATATCGGAAATGACCTTTTCCTCGGGGATGCCGTGGGTCTGAGCCTGCGCTGCGATCTGCTTTTCCACAAGGGGAGTCATAACATAGGCAGGGCAGATGGCATTGCAGGTGATGCCCTGGGGGCCACCTTCCATGGCTGCCGTCTTGGTAAAGCCGACGAGCCCGTGCTTGGCGGACACATAGGCGCTCTTGAATTCCGAGGCCACCAGGCCGTGGATAGAGCTCATATTGATAATGCGTCCCCAGCCCTTTTCCTTCATATAGGGCCAGCAGTACCGTGTCAGCAGGAAAGGTGCTGTGAGCATAAGGCTGATGATGAAGTCCCACTTATCCTCCGGGAACTCCTCAATGGGGCACACATGCTGCACGCCCGCCACATTGGCCAGAATGTCCACACCGCCGAAACGCTCCACGGTAAACTCCACCAGGCGGCGGCAATCCTCCCGCCGGGTCAGGTTCCCCACAAAGGGTACGCCGCCCAGCTTGCGGGCAGACTCAATAAGCAGAGCCTCGTTCACATCGGCCATGACGACCTGCGCGCCCTCCTGACGCAGCGCCTGAGCCACCGCATAGCCGATACCGCTGGCAGCGCCGGTAACAATAGCAGTCTTTTCAAATAACATATGTATTCCTCCTGTGTTCAGAGAATAAATTGCTGCAGCAGAGCCACCACCCGATCCTCGTGATCCAACATACAGCCGTGGCCGCTGCCGGAGATCAGCTGCTCCTCGTACCGGCCGCCAACTGCGCGATACCGCTCCAGCACATACCGCATCTGTTCTACCATGGGTTGAGGGGGGAATTGATCCGCTCCGGGATAGCCGGGCAGGACTCCCATTTGCCCCAATACCGCCACATCACATACACTGTGATCGGATACCATCACATCCTTGTCGCCCCGAATCCACAGAATAGGCATTTGGGGCTGTACATCCGCCAGGGCGGAAAGGTCGCAGTATTGCACGGACATTGTGTTGGACACGCCCTTGGCGCCGCTCTTAGCGTATGGCCATTGGGCGCAGGGAATGCTGTCGCCCTGGCACATATCATCTCCCGTCTTGCACAGGAGTATAGAGTCAATGTATTTTTCCCGCTGCGCTTCCGGGAGCTTATACCCGGCGGCCACATACACACTGTCAATGACCTGACCGGGCAGAGTGCGGTCACCGGTGCGGATAGCCTGCAGCAAGGCTTGGTTTGTGCAGGCCGCCCCGCTGCCCAGTCCCGCAGGCTCCACCGGAGCGCCCGCCTCCCCGTAGCTGCCGCCAAAGCCGAAGGGCGAAAGCGGCGCCTGGAGGATCAGGCTCTGCACCTGCCGGGGGTGGTCAATGGCATACTGCATAGCCACGCCTCCACCCATGGACCAGCCGAAAAGATGAAAGCGATCCCAGCCCACAGCATGCAAAAACTCGGCAATATCGTCGGAAAAATCCCGCATTCCCCGGGTGGCGTCAATGGGCAGAGCAGAGGAATGGCCAAAGCAGCGGAAGTCCGGTGCCAGCATTTCAAAATCATCTGCCAAACGCTCCATCAGATGCTCATAGAAAACAGCGGAAGAAACATTGCCGTGGAGCAGCAGCAGGCGAGGCTTACCGGGTGTGCCGGCTGAAAGATAAGCCGTGGTAAGCCGTGGCGTTGTGATTGTATGATAGGATAAACTCATAGCTTTGCTCCTCAGATGTCAAACTTCGCTTGCGGCAGTCCCGCAAAGCCCGCAATAAGCGAGGCAAACAGCGCAGGCTGCTCGTACATGGAAGCATGACCGCAATTCGGCAGGATCACATGATGGCAGTCCTTTATATGGGCGGCCAAATACTCCTGCTCCTTCAGGGGGGTGAGATAATCCTCTTGGCAGGACACCACCAAAGTAGGACACCGCACCTGATCCAGTCTGTCCCGCAAATCATAGCTTTCGGAGCTGTCCGTCAGGCGACGCATGGCGCCGATAAAATCCGGATTTTCAAACAGCGAGATCAGCAGTTTTTTTCGATTTTCCATCCACGCATGGCGCTTAGTATAAAAGTCCGGCGAATAGATCACCGGAATAGCGGTGTGATAATACGCTTCACCGCTGCCGGAAGCCAAATTCCATGCCCGGCCAATATCTCCCAGCCACCA
>SFGJ01000100.1 GCA_004557655.1 Clostridiales bacterium
CATGAAGTCCGTCACGCTGGACGGCAACCCCATCGACTACTTCAAGGACTGGAAGGGCACCGTTGAGAATCTGACCAACGACGAGGCGCATACCCTCAAGTTCGAGTGGTATCCTCTGGCGAGTGAATTGGTAAATGCGGGCTATAGCTATCAAACCAAGTGCGAGCATTATATCTCCGGTTCTACCGCAGTACAGCAGACAGATACCATCGCTGCCGATAAAACCTCGCATACGATCACCATTCCTGCGGGCGTAGACCCCAAGGTCTATTCCTATGATTTGCAGCTGAATCTGCAAAAGGACGGCAGCTTCGTCGGCATCATGAGCAACGAGCATATCGTCAAGCTGGTGGTGAATCCCGCGCCGGTGGTTACGGAGATCTCCAGTGCCCCCGTTAAGCTGAGCGCGGCGCTGACACCCGGAACTTCCGCTCCCAGCGCTACGGCTGTCGGCAGCGGCTACACCGTGGAGAGCATCAACTGGTATACAGAAAGTGAATGCAATAACCAGACAAGTTCCTTCTCTGCAGGAACGTCTTACTATGGCAAAATCGTCCTGAAGCCCAAAACGAACTATAAGTTTGCGGCTTCTGCAAGCGCACTGTTCTTCTGCGATGACCCCAACGAGAATTATTCTATTGTTGGCAGCTCTACTGTTGCAGAGGACGGTTCCTCTCTGACCCTTATTGTGAAGGGAACGGCTGTTTCTGCTCTCAAGTGGGATAGCGTTGATAAAACTAACCAGACCTATACCATCGGGGATAGCGCGCTGACGCTCAATGCCAAGGCAACGGGCGGCGAAAGCGGCAAACCTATCACCTATAAGCTGATTGCGAAAAAGGACGGCACGGAAACGGTCAAGGCATCCGCAACCGTTGCGGCTTCCTCGACGGAAGGTTTCTCCGCTCCCCTCAGATTTACCGAAACAGGCAGCTATGAGTGCTGGTTCGAAGCTACACGCGGCGGTGTGACCATCAGCAGTGATGTCTTCGAGGTAACGGTAAGCGCCCCCGGCCTGTCTATTACCAATCAGTCCGGCGATCTGACCGTAAAGCAGGGCGCTACCGCGCGTCTGTTTGTTAAGGCAGTAGGGCATGGTGTGAACTATCAGTGGCAGGTCAAGAATGGCGAGACTTGGGAAGCGATTTCCGGTGAAACAGACTATGATTATGCCGCCCCCACGACCGATGTTGGCGAAAATACCTACCGCTGCGTGGTAACGGACAAATATGGCGCAACCGAATACTCCAATGAGATGACGGTTACAGTGACAGAGGTCGCTGATTCGTCCCTCACTCCGGCAATCCTTCTGGCAGCCGTCAATGGCGATGCGCCCGATCCTGCCGAACTGTGGCCGGATAAAGATGTAACGCCTAACGGCTGGCTGAGTCTGACCGCTGAGTACAATGTGACCGCCGGCGAGACCTTCAACGGCGTTGCAACGTTCTCTACGATCCCGACGGGCTTTAACATGAATGGTCATGACATTTACTATGACAGCTACAACAACATTCAAAAGACGCCGGTGCTTGGCACCATCAGCTATGAGTGGGAGGGAACTACAAAAAACCCGTGGGAGGCAACTTCGGGTGATTTCACCTCTTTGGGTACGGACGCTCATGCATCGTTCACGATTCCGAGTGGGGTTAATACCTACTATGTTAAACTGAGTGTTAAGAACACAGTCGGTACAGAAACCCAGACAAGCACCGTCTATATCACTTTCCATGTTTCTGCGGCTCATACGCATACCTACGCCTATGCACAGCTTAATAAAGACCAGCACACCAAGTATTGCACTGCTGGCGATGACAGCATCACGGAAACCCATACGATGGAAAATGGCGTGTGCAAGTACTGCGGCTATGCTCCCGCAAAGACCTATTCCGTCTCCGTGACCAACGGCAGTGCTGACCACAGCACGGATGTTGCCCCCGGCACAAAGGTTACTCTGACTGCGGACACCGCCCCCACCGGGCAGGTGTTTGACAATTGGGTGGGTAATGTTACGGTCGCATCCGACAACACCTTCAACATGCCCAGCCATAATGTGACGGTGGCCGCTACGTATAAGCCCATCGCCCATACCCACGATACCGATAAGCAGGATTGGGTATACATGGACCCCGGCACGCACATCCAGACCTGCACAGCAGGCGACGATTTCAAGGTGGACACAGCCGCCACTGCACCGTCTGCAAGATGACGGACGGCTCCACCTACACCGAAACCGCCGAGCACACCTGGGTATGGGTAGTGGATCAGGAGGCAGCGCTGAATCAGCCCGGTAAGCAGCATGAAGAGTGCGTTGACTGCCCTGCTAAGCGCAGCGAGAACACCGAGATTCCCGCCCTGCGGGATTACGCCGTTACCGTCACCGGCGGCACGGCAACCGTTGCCGCAGGCACACCCATCACCCGCGCCATGGAGGGCGTTGAGGTCACCGTTACGGCACAGGCTCCTGGCGGTAAGCACTTCGTCAAGTGGGTCGTTAAGGCAGGCGGCGTAACACTGGCTAACGAGACCAGCGCCACCACCACCTTCATCATGCCCGCAAACGATGTAACGATCGAGGCGGAGTTCGCCGAAAACCCCGTAGAGGCGTATACACTCACGGTTATCAAGGGCACGGCCTCCGTTGCCGCAGGCACCCCCATCACCGACAATATCGCGCAGAACACCGTTGTGACCGTTACGGCGGACGCACCGGAGACCGGCAAGGTCTTTGACAAGTGGGTCGTGCTGGAGGGCAATGTCACCCTGGCAGACGCCACCAAGGCCACCACCACCTTCACCATGCCCGGTAACGATGTGAAGCTCGAGGCCACCTATAAGGATGCGTCTCCCAGCCATACCCACAGCTATGGCACGGAGTGGAAGTATGACGGCACCAATCACTGGCATGAGTGTGATTGCGGCGACAAGGCCGACACGGCAGCACACAGCTTCCAGTGGGTGATTGACAAAGCCGCTACCAAGGAGGCCACCGGCATCAAGCACGAGGAATGCACTGTTTGCGGCGCCAAGCGCAGCGAGAATACGGTCATCCCCAAGGATTCCGGTTCTCCGGAAACCGGTGACAGCAGCAACCTCATCGGTTGGCTGGCTGCTCTGTTCGTCAGCGGCGGCGTTCTGACCCTGCTGGGCGTAAGCGGCAAAAAGAGAAAGGAATCCGAGGCTGAATAAGCCGACGCTTCCTTCCCCGAAAGCGGACTTGGCAGCAAGTCCCTTTCCGAAAGGCGGCAACCACGACGGCGTTGCCGCTTTTCGGAAGGACTACAGATAAGATAAAGGAGATAAGTTGCCATGACTGTTTCAGAGAGAATTCCCTTCAGCGGCTTCCTGCTGCCCCTACAAGAAGGGTACACCTACAGCTGTGACCGCCGCACCACCGACGGCATGGAGCTGCTGTTCATTTTCCGTGAGGACGGGCATTCACGATATTACTTTGAGTCGGAGATGAAGGAATTTGACCGAAAGGCGGCAAGCGACACCCACACTCTGACCGTGTATCCCCGGCCGGACGGCGACGGAGAGGTGTCCCTGCTCTATCGGAAGCGCGCCGCTACGGACAGATTTTTCCTCTTTCGCATGACCAAGCCCGGCGTCACGCTGACCGGCGAGATGAGCCTGTGGGAGGACGAATCGCCCATCGGCACCGGTTTGCCGATGCTGTTTGACTTTCTAAATGAAGTCAAAATATTGTAATAGTAAGGTGAAGCAATGCAAGATAACAGAATACCGAGACCCATGACCGAGGCGGAAATACTCCGCAGGCGTGAGCTGCGCCGTGCGGCGATCAAAAAGCAACAACGGAGAAGGACGCTCTTTCTTACCGCCTGCGGCCTTGCGGCGGTGCTGCTCATAGCGGGCATCGTGCTGCTGTGCCGGGGCTGTGGACACACCGAGGGCAGCCCTCGTAACGAGAGCATCTACGGCAGCTTTGCAATGTCCGACAAGAGCTGCGTTTATACCTTCCGTGAGGACGGCAGCGGAGAGCTGCGGCTTTCCGGCGCACCGTATAGATTCCGTTTTACGCTGTCCGGTAAGACACTCTCTATCGACTTT
>SFGJ01000028.1 GCA_004557655.1 Clostridiales bacterium
GTATTTCTACCTCAAGAACGCCCAGGGCGATGTGACCGGGCTGGTGGACAGCACGGGGGCGAAAGTGGTTGCCTATACCTACGGCCCGTGGGGCGAAGCATGGGGCGTGAGCGGGACACTTGCCTCCACCTTGGGAGCTATGAATCTCCTCCGTTACCGGGGCTATGTCTACGATAACGAGACGGGGCTGTATTACCTCAATAGCCGGTACTATAATCCTACTTGGGGTAGGTTTATCAATGCCGATTCGGAAATGGCTGGCATCGGTGGAGCTACACAGGGATATAGCCTCTTCGCTTATTGCCACAACAATCCTGTCAACATGTCTGATTCCGACGGAAACTGGCCTAAATGGTTAACGGGTGCAGCAAATGCAGTGAGCGGCGTTCTTCAAATGGTGGCTGGCGCAGCTGTAGGTACGACTTTAGGGTGGACTGGAATTGGCGCTGTAGCGGCAGGGTTCTTGATGGCCAATGGTGCCGCAACTGCCACACAAGGTATTGGACAAGTTGTAAACAGTGTCTCCGGCTCGAGAGTGTTGCGAGAAGACAACATTATTAGAACGGGTGTGCAGGCAGCAGGCAATGCCATCGGCGGACCAACTGGAGCTATGATTGCCGGTGCTCTATATGATGGGGCCGTAATTGCCGCAAATATCTATGCCGGCAAAGCTATAAGTACACCGAGTCAGTGTTTTATTGCAGGAACAGCAGTCCTCACAGTGACCGGGAATAGGGCAATTGAAACCATAGAGGCTGGCGATATGGTTTGGGCAGAGAATCCCGAAACTGGCGAGAAAGAACTAAAAACCGTTGTTCAAACATTTGTGAATGAGGCAAGCGAGTTGATACATGTTTGCGTAAACGGCGAAGAGATTATCACAACAACAGAGCATCCGTTCTATTCTCCTGTAAAGGGCTGGACTGCTGCCTGCAAATTGCGAGCGGGAGATATTCTCGTATTGCAGAGCGGCAAGTATGTAATAGTTGAAAAAGTCCAGCATGAGATTCTCGAAGCTCCGATTGCGGTTTATAATTTTGAAGTCGAGGATTTCCACACATACTATGTAGGCGAATCTGCCGTACTTGTGCATAATGCATGTCAAAGGATGGGCAAGCAAAAAGGGAATGCTCCACGAAGTAATCAAGCGCAAAACCGGCAGTTTGATAGTATTATTAAAGAATATCATTTGACAAAAAGCGAAGCAAGGCAACTACATGATTCAATTACAGGGCAGGGATATGGGAGAAGTGAAATAATAGAAGAATTGATATCCCTTTTCCCCGAAAAGAGGTGAGTATTTACATGGAATTTAGCAGAATTGCAGATTATATGCAGGCTTCTCTAACAGGCAAGCGTTTAAGATATATTACGCGAAGCTGTGAGCTTGTGGACTTAGGCTTGGGCGATATCATCACAAGAAGAAACAGATTTGGAAACGATACTAAAGTTGCAACTCTCTCTCTCCATTTGCAATGTCCATTTAGAATTACAAGGCAGAGTGGAATTTTAATTGGCAGTGATGATTTGTTTGTAAGCTCCTCCTCTGCGGGAAATGTTGTGGATTTGGGAATGCAAAATACCTGTGTATTTGATGACAAGTTGGAATTATTGCATGAACTTTTTACAGATGAATCTGTGGTTCGTGTCTCTGTTAACTCCTGTGGCGACCTTTCCCTTCAATTGACCACATTAAATATTTCGGTTTTTTGCACAGGCTCGACAGAAAACGAAATGTGGCGTTTTTTTGAGACGGGAACGGATAAACCTCACATTATTCGCACTGGTATAGGCTTTGATAGTTAGAGAAATTTGTATTTTATAGCCACTTACTGCGCCTTGACCCACAACAAATATGTTAGCCGAAAGAGAGCACCGCGTGGCTTACGCGGTGCCCTCTTTCCGTAATTGGCAGTATCTGTCCATGCGGGTGGCGGCGAAAATGGCCTATACCTCCATGCGCATTATTTTGGTCTACGAATGCAATGCAAATGTGGTATACTTTGATGGGGCAAAGCTATTCACTGCCAGCGGTCAGCGTATTTCCAAAACCGTGGGCGGCACTACTTACAACTACCACTATCTGGGCGACCAACTGGTGGAAATGGCCTGGGGTGCCAATCGGATGCACTTTACCTACGATGCCATTGGGCCGCTATCTGTGAACTTTAACGGCACGGAGTATTTCTACCTCAAGAACGCCCAGGGCGATGTGACCGGGCTGGTGGACAGCACAGGGACGAAAGTGGTTGCCTATACCTACGGTCCGTGGGGCGAAGCATGGGGCGTGAGCGGGACACTTGCGTCCACCTTGGGAGCTATGAATCCCCTCCGCTACCGGGGCTATGTCTACGATACTGAGACAGGACTGTATTACCTTAATAGCCGGTACTATAATCCTACTTGGGGTAGGTTTATCAATGCGGATTCGGAAGTGGCTGGCATTGGCGGAGATGTGCGGGGATCCAATCTGTTTGAATATTGCTTTAATAACCCGGTTAACATGAGTGACCCCGGCGGGAACTGGCCTAAATGGGTCTCTGGACTGCTGGATATTGCCAGTGGTGTTACGCAGATTCTTGCCGGGGTTGCGATGGCTACCGCAGCAGCCGCAACGGGAATAGGAGTTGCTGTGGGAGTTGGCATGATTTTGAATGGCGCGGCTACAATAATATCCGGTGGGTCCCAAATATATAATTACGCCAAGGGAACAAATAGCGTCCATGAAGAAAACTGGATACGAACTGGGGTAAAAGCACTTGGGAAAGTAATAGGTGGAGAAAAAGGGCAAAAGACAGCGGAAATAATGTATGATGCCGCAGATTTAGTATCCACAGTGTACTCGATTGGAGGTGGAATAAAAGCAATCAATCACACGGCTGCTAAACTTGAAACGATTTCAAGTATAAGCAAATCCTCTTTTTCCATGCTTAGAAAATCAAAGTTTTATAATGTCTACTCGGCGCAAAGTGCTATGTCACCAATAAAGTCCTACATTTCCCTACCTAAGCCGTGGTTCAGAATAACAAACATGGTTGGCGCAGGCATAGATGTGACTCGAACCACAGCAAACAACATTATTCCTCTCTTTAATTAGTTCAACCAAGGGGGCACACAAATTATGAAGAGACAACGAAGGGAAATTTCAAAAAATTTCAAGTATGTACTGGTCTGCCTTGCATTAATCGTTGGTGAGCTCGGCGGGGTCCTTACAAGTTCAGCCACTCTATTTGAAGTGGTGTCCTTGGATTTAATCGTATTTGTCCCGATTTTTATTAAGAGATATAAATATAACACGGATATGGGCTCGATGATGATAAGCGGACTGATACGAACGGCTATATGGACCGCCCTTTGGACGGGCATGGCTTTTCTATCGAGATACAATCCAGTGGTGGATAAAATCGTGGGCTGGCCTATAGTCCCAGCATAACTAAGCAGAGGGCACCGCGTGGCTTACGCGGTGCCCACCTTTATAACTGGCAGTATCTATCCATGCGGGTGGCGGCGAAAACGGCCTATACCTCCATGCGCATTATTTTGGTTTACGAATGCAATGCACATGTGGTATACTTTGATGGGGCGCAGCTATTTAACACCTATGCAATTAGTAACGACCGGCGTATAAAAATTATGGGAGAGTAACAATGGATAAGCCAGCCTTTCTAAAAAAGCTCTGTGAATATGGCATTGATACAAACATTGTTTGTTTTAATGACTCTGCAAAAGATGATGTGTTTTGTGTAATAAGCAACTATGGATATACCGATGTGTTTTACCGTGAAAGAGGCTGCGAATACGATAGGCATAGGTTTCTATCTCAGCCAGAGGCTCTACAATATCTCCTAAATAAAATCCTTACAATATCAGGGATATGCAGCAATGACAACAATTGAGGCACTTAATGCGACAGGTGTGGTTTATGCTGTTCAAGACGGACCTACCCACGTAAGTGTAAGACCTGTAGGTGCACCAATGGAAGCCTGGATAAATGCAGGTTCCGGTTCAATTTGGACACAAGCGGTTAAATCGGTCGTCATTAAATGGGATGGAGGCTATTAAAATGGTAGATATTACAGAAATTATGGATATGCTCGATTGGCATATGCCCTCTGAAATTCAATCCAAAGGAATATCCTTAGCAATAAATACGGAAACAATTATTCCATTTATACAACCGTTAACACCAAAGCATAATAAAAATGTATGGGAAAATTGTGCTGTAATCATAGCAGAGAAAAGCGACGAAAGTCTTAAGCCTTATTTAGTTGAATTGTTAGAATGGTTGCAAGATATGAATTGGCCGGGGGCTTTTTGCATCTTAAATAGGTTGCAAAAATACTCAGATAACAATTCTATCTGTAATGCAATTAATATTTGCATTGAAAAAGCAAAAAAGTGTAGGGATGAGGTTTGGGAAAGCAACTTGCGTTTACTTCTGCATAAACAGTAAAGGCAATCCTAAAGAGTAAAGAGATCATACCAGCAAGCATCGCCTTTTGGGGACAAAAGGCAGGTTGTTGGGGGAACCCCAAGCCCTTAAAGGTTTCAGGAATATTCCTGACAAGTCTGCGTTTGGGTGACCAAATGCGATGCTTGCTGGTACATAACAGATCCATTTTCTTTTTCGGCAAGTAACCTTCCGAAAAAATATCCCGGAGGGGGTCAACCCCTCCGGGTACATAACAGAACCCAGCCGAGACAGGACTGTATTACCTCAATAGCCGGTACTATAATCCTACTTGGGGTAGGTTTATCAATGCCGACGGCTTTGTTTCTACTGGTCAAGGCATTTCCGGCGACAATATGTTTGCCTATTGTGGAAATAATCCGGTTAATCATTCCGACTCAAGTGGTATGTTTTGGAAAAAAATAGGAAGCTTTTTCAAGGGTATTGGGACAGCCATTGCTAATTTCACAAAATCTTTTTTTGGTGCTGAAAGCCAATCCTTTATGACAACTGCAAAAAAAGAAGTTGTGCATATACCTGATCCGTTGCCTATTACTGCAAAGACGGGCGTAAAAACCACACAAACTATTGCAAAACACGGAGATGCATCAAAGCCCATTTCCGTATATACCAAGACAGATATATCCCACCCTATCAAATCTTCTTCTGCGGGAATCAAGTTTAACTTAGGAAATGTTTCCTTGGACATTAGTCTCGGCCTTGATAATTCAGGAATAAAGGGATCAATTAAAAACGGAAATACAACTAACAGCTTTGGGGTAAAACTCAATCTATCAGAGTTAAAACTCGGATTTGAAAGTGCAACTTCCTATATGTGGGATGATATGACCCAAACAACTTATGCCAATGTTGATGTAAGCGGATGGGCTTTTGTTGTCGCATACTGTCTTTTCAATACTGGGCAAACATATGAGTCGCCGTCATATTTTTATGGGAATTAAATTGGAGGCATTAAATGTTATTTGGTTTTGTTAGAATTGTATTTTGGGGTATCGCCTTTCTGTTTAGCTCTATCTTAATTAAAAAGTCTCGCATATGTCGCAAGCGCACATGGATAATCCGCACTTTTATAATAGCAATTGCACTTGCAACTGCCTCTGCCTTTTTTCCTGTAGAAGATGCCATTGTGAATTTTTCGTCAGCTGAAAAATCGTACCAATATAACCATTCCGGCACTGTAATGCTAGAAGTAAACGGCGAAAAGTCATCCTTTTTAGTAGGAAAAAAGGGTGATGCATATGAGTACGCAATTATTCCAAAAGCAACACATGGCTGGAAATTGGGGTTGGGTGTGGATATGGAACAAGTTATTCAGACCACATCTGACGGAATCTCTATCCAAGTGTATAGGCACAAAAAAACAGGAGAACACTTTGTCGCGGCACAAGTTATGCAAGGAGGACCTGCAGATATATCTGATGTGCAGAATTCCACATTTCTGCGTTTAGAAGAAGGAACCAGCGCTCTGGGCAAAACATTTTACACTTACTACGCCTACATAAGCAAATTTGATGACGAATACGCTTTGACTGCAAATGGTGTATTAGTTAATCCTATGCTGTAGAAAAAGAGTTCTCATAACATTACTTTCGCTGTAATATTTTTTAGGGCAACGCTAACGGAACATTAGTAATTCCGCAAACACGCAACAGACAACTCATCCGAAAAGGGGGCACCGCGTGGCTTACGCGGTGCCCTCTTTCCGTAATTGGCAGTATCTGTCCATGCGGGTGGCGGCGAAAACAGCCTATACCTCCATGCGCATTCTTTTGGTTTACGAATGCAATGCAAATGTGGTATACTTTGATGGGGTGCAGCTATTCACTGCCAGCGGCAAGCGTATTTCCAAGACCGTCAACGGCACTACCTACAACTACCACTATCTGGGCGACCAACTGGTGGAAATGGCCTGGGGTGCCAATCGGATGCACTTCACCTATGATGCTGTTGGGCCGCTGTCCGTAAACTTTAACGGTACGGAGTATTTCTACCTCAAGAACGCCCAGGGCGATGTGACCGGGCTGGTGGACAGCACGGGGGCGAAAGTGGTTGCCTATACCTACGGCCCGTGGGGCCCGTTATTACGATCCTGAGATCGGTCGGTGGATTAATGCGGATAATCAGCCCTCTACAGGTAGTGATTTGACAGGAATGAATTTGTTTGCTTACTGCGGCAATAATCCTGTTAATAGAATTGATCCTATAGGAGAAGCTTGGTGGCATTGGGCACTTGGAGCAGCAGTTGTGGCTGCTTGTGCAGTCGCCACAGTAGTTACCTGTGGCGGTTTTGCGGCCGCAGCAACGGCTGTATGTATGGTTGGTAAATGAATATTTGAATTATACATTACCTAACAATTGGTGTGCCGAAGAGGATATTGATAATCTTCTTTTGTATAATCCCAGCGGCAATGGTGCGATAACAACATCTTTTTTCAATGTTTTAAAAACAAAAGAATCTTTAGATGAGCAGATAAGCATATTGGCCAAAAGATTTATTGATCAAAATAATATAAATCTGCATTCTCCTTTAATACTTTTCAACAGAGATGGCAAGACAATTTTGTACGGAACAGGCACAACATCTGATGGTTGGTTTATTAAATTGTGGGTTGTTGCCAAACACCCGAAAATAGTGTTTGCTACATATCAAAGTGAACGAAAAAGCGCTGAAGTGAAAGTATGTGATTCTATCATCGATAGTTTTCAGTTCGCATTTTAGTCACGGTATTATTAGATAAAAAGGTGTCAGGAATATTCCTGACAAGTCTGTGTTTGGGTGACCAAACGCGATGCTTGCTGGTATAGGACAGTTGCATTCCCTATCTGTAAATATTTTGTGAACGTTCAAAAACGAGGGTTGCATTTTTGCCTTTGAGTGAGGAAACAGTTGGAGGGATTAACCTCCCTTCAACTGTTACTCTCACGAAAAAGGAGGCAACTATGAGAAAGGTCAAGCTGATTGTTCACGAATGTTTCACAGGCAAGCAAAATTCAGAAGATGTCTTTACAGCGGTGTTTTTGTCAAATGCCGCCGCATTGACTGAAAGTACAAAGCCAAGTATAATTGAATTGACCGATCGATCTCAGGATTCACTTTGTTCCGGGAAAGGAGCAGATTATGGAACAAGTGAGGAATGAGCAAACCATTTACAGCGCAGCAGTCTATTGCAGACTCAGCAAGGACGACGAGCAGGCGGGCGAAAGCGTCAGTATTGAAACACAGAAAATGATGTTGACGGATTTTTGCCATGAACGAGGATTCTCTGTCTACGAGATCTATGCGGACGACGGTTATTCGGGATTAAACTTTAACAGACCGGCATTTACAAGATTGCTTGAGGACATTGACAATGGCAAGGTCAATCTTGTCATTACCAAAGACTTGAGCAGACTGGGCAGAGACTATATCCAAACCGGCTATTACACCGACGTGTATTTTAGCCGTAAAAGGGTACGGTATATTGCCGTGCAAACTTAGAAAATCTTATTTCTGCAATGGCTGCTCTTTTTGTTTTGGAAACGCTTTTTATCAACTTACTTAACAAAGATACAAATATACACATAATAAATAGTTCTTTATTTGAACTGGAATGAAATTGCACTCATACGAAATCAGATCGTATGAGTGCTTTAAATTACTGAAAGATGTATTCATAATTGACAATTTCCATTGCTCGGCTGCGGATATTATTCATTCGGGCAACCCACTCCATTTGATTGTCTGCTTTGAACTGTTCGGTCACGCCCTCACTTTCAGCCATCTGCTTTACGAGCCGTAAAAACATATCTTCTGCCTGCTTGTCGATGTCTGCAAGGTATCCGTTTAGCTTGCCGTTTGTCAGCAGATTAAGATATAAAACCTTGCGATTTTGTTTGATATACCGTAAATGCCGCTGTCCCCATACGCCAATCGGCAGTTGTTCTTCCTCCGGCAACTTCAAGCAAGGAATGTAATAGTCACCTTGCAATTCGTACCACAGACCGTTCTTTTCCTCATAAATAACCTTTTCCATAATCACGCCTCCTTGTAGATCACCTTGAATTTCTTTTGCTTCGCATCAATGATTTTGAGTAAAACTTCGTCCACTACATCGGTGTACTTGCCGTTGGCAATAAGATTGTTCCGCATTTCGTTCAGACAGTTCACAACTATTCTGCGCTCAAAATCATCCAATGCTATGTAATACTTTTTATTTCGCATATCGTAACCTCCTTTGATTATCTACCATAATTGTACTCAAAAGTGGTTTGATAGTCGAATGTACCGCCATAAACAGAAAAAGAGCAAGAAAAAAGAGAGAAGCCGAAACTTCTCTCTTTTATCTTGCCCTTCGCAATGCCCGTACCTTTAAGTTATTGTCCTTAAGGGTACGATGCTTTTGTCCGTCCTTTTTTATACATAGTAGTGGCGTTAAACATGCAAATAGGGTGTGGTTTTGGTGTACCTGGCGGCGATCTCCGGTAGGTCCTTTGTAATATGCGGCATCACTCGTCCTCACGCATACGGTAGCCCACGCCCACCTCGGTGAAAATATACTCCGGCTGGCCGGGATTCTTCTCGATCTTGCGGCGGATATTGGCCATGTTCACCCGGAGGATCTGGTTGTCGGTCTTGGCCTTGGGCCCCCACAGCTCCCGGATGATAAAGTCGTAGGTCAGCACCTTGCCGGCGTACTTGCCCAGCAGGGCCACGATCTTATACTCGTTCACCGTGAGTCTGGCGTTCTCTCCCCGCAGCAGCACCTGATGCTTGTCATAGTCGATGGTCAGGTCACCGGTGGTAAATTTGCCGGACTGGGCAATATCCCCGTTGGGCAGGGCCGTGCGGGTGTGGCGGATGGCCGTGCGGATGCGGGCCAGCAGCTCGGAGGTGCCGAAGGGCTTGACCAGATAATCGTCGGCTCCGTAGTCCAGCGCCTCCACCTTGTCATGCTCATGGTTCCGGGCAGAGACCACCACCACCGGGAGATTGGACCACTTGCGCACGGACTTCAGCACCTCCATGCCCTCCATATCCGGCAAGCCCAGATCCAGCAGGATAAGATCCGGACAGTGGGAGGAGATCATGGTCAGCGCCTCCTCTCCGGTCCGCACTACAATAGTATCGAAGCCGTTGGCCTGCAGGATCATGGAAATGAAATTGCTGATACTCTTCTCATCCTCCACAATGAGCACCTTGTCCTTGATTTTCATATTCTTCCTCCTTATTCAACAGGCAGAGTGATGCGAAACAGTGCCCCGCCATTTTTACGGTTTTCCGCCGTGATGGTGCCGCCGTGAGCCGCCACGATGGTGCGGCAGACCGACAGCCCGATGCCCATGTCACGCCGGGCGTCCTCCCGGCCCTCATCCTGGTGCAGGGTACCGTCGAACAGTGTTTCCAGCCGGTCGGGGGCGATGCCCACGCCGTTATCCGCCACCTCCAGCACACTCTGCTCCTCCTGACGGGTCAGAGTGAGTTCGATCCTCGTCACCGTTTCACCATGGCGGGCGGCGTTTTCCATGAGGTTAAAAAGCACCTGCTGCATCAGCAGCGGATCCATGGGCACCAGCAATGCCTCCTCCGGCAGATGCACCTGCACCGAGATATTCCTGTAGTGCCGCCGGAACTTGGACACGGCGCCCTCCATGACCTCCTCCATCAACTCCGGGGTCTTCCTCACCGCAGCATTCTCCCCGTCGATCCGGGTGATGGACAGCAGGTTCTCCGTGACCCGCATGAGCCAGCGGGCCTCCTCGTTTACCGAGTGTAACAGCTCCCGGCGCTGCTGGGGTGTGAGACTCTCCTCCTGCGACAGCAGCACATCCGTCGCCCCCACGATCCCCGTCAGAGGCGTGCGGATGTCATGGCTCATGCCCCGAAGCAGGTTGCCCCGCACTTTCTCCCGCTGTATCTGCCGCTGGGTGACCTCCACCTGCTTTGCCCGGCTGGCCAGAGCGCCGGCCAGGACGGAAATAGTCATCATCACCAGAAAGGTCAGGGGAAAGCCCGCCAGAGTGAAGCTGATTTGCCAGTAGGGCTCGGTGAAAATATAGTCCACGCTCAAAACACCCAGCACAGCGCAAAAAAAGCTGAACAAATATCCCTCCGTCAGCACCGCCGTCAGAAACACATCTGTCAAAAACAGCATGGCCACATAGCTGGTGTCCCCAGTCTTGTCCAGGGAACGCAGCAGCAGGCAGGCGATGACCGTGGCCAGATACAGACAGAAGGAAACAACGAAGTCCTTGGGCGAATAGATCAGATTGTTGCCCTGCCGGATCAAAGCAGTTTTCTTTTTCCACTCCTCCGGCCACGAAATATGAAACCGCTTTCTCATAAGTACCCTCTCCCCATTTTGAATCAGTATAGCATATCTTTCCGTTAAAAAAACGCCAAGAAATTGTTAAGGCGGACTGGCAGCCGCTTCCTCTTGACAACGGATGCCGTCCCTGCTATTATACATATATAATAATATATAGTGCAATGAGAATTTGAGTCATGCAAAATGTCGCGCAGAAGTTCTGCGCGCAGCTTTGCGTGGCTTTTTGTTGTGAAAAGGAGAGTGGGAAACATGATCTATGACGCTATTGTCATTGGCGGCGGCGCCGTGGGATGCGCCGCCGCCCGGGAGCTGAGCCGCTATGACCTGCGCATCGCCCTGTGTGAAAAGGGAGAGGATGTGTGCGTGGGCACCAGCAAAGCCAATTCCGCCATCGTCCACGCCGGGTTTGACGCTATGCCCGGCACAAATAAGGCGCGGTTCAATGTTCTCGGCAGCCGCATGATGGAAAAGCTCAGCCGGGAGCTGGATTTCTCCTACCGCCGCAACGGTGCGCTGGTGCTATGCTTTGATGAAAAGGCCATGCCAATTCTGGAGGAGCTGCTGCGCCGCGGCATTGCAAACGGTGTGGAGGGTCTTCGGATCGTAGCGGGTGAAGAGCTGCACCGGCTGGAGCCGGCCCTGTCCCCTGCCGCCGTGGCGGCGCTGTACGCCCCCACCAGCGCCATCGTCTGCCCCTTCGGCATGACCATCGCACTGGCGGAGAATGCCGCCGCCAACGGGGCAGAGTTCTTCTTCTATTCTCGCGTCACCGCCATCTGCCGCCGGGATGGGCTGTATGAGGTCACCGCCGGAGGCAGGGTTTTGAAAGCCCGTACGGTGGTGAATGCCGCCGGCGTGTACAGCGACGAAATACACAACCTGGTTTGCGGGGACAAGCTGACCATCCAGCCCCGCAGCGGCGAGTACTGCCTGCTGGACAAAAGGGACGGGCAGTTGGTGGATCGGACCATCTTCCAGCTCCCCGGCAAGCTGGGCAAGGGCGTGCTGGTGACCCCCACGGTCCACGGCAACCTTCTCATCGGCCCCACCGCCACGGATCAGGCGGACAAGGAGGCTACCAACACCACCGCCGAGGGGCTGGATTACGCCGCTAAAATGGCGGGACTCAGCGTGCCTGACCTGCCCATGCGGGACACCATTACCAGCTTCTGCGGCGTGCGGGCGCACCTGGTTGGCGGCAGCGATGACTTTGTCGTCGGGGAGAGCGCCGACGGCTTCTTTGACGCCGCGGGCATCGAGTCCCCGGGCCTGTCCTCCGCTCCGGCCATCGGAGTGTATCTGGCGGAGCTGATCGCCGGCAAGCTGGGCGCCGCCGAGAAGAAGGACTTCGCCGCCACCCGCCGGGATATTCCCCATCTGCGGGAACTGCCCTTGGAGGAGCGTCAGGCGCTGGTGCGGGAAAACCCCGCCTACGGCAACATTATCTGCCGCTGCGAGCAGATCAGCGAGGGAGAGATCGTGGACGCCATCCATCGCGTCCCCGGTGCAAAGTCTCTGGACGGCGTGAAGCGCCGGGTGCGGGCCGGCATGGGCCGCTGCCAGGGCGGCTTCTGCTCTCCCAGAGTTATGGATATTCTCTCCCGTGAGCTGAACAGACCTCAGACGGAACTGACCAAGTCCGGCGGGGAGAGCAAACTCCTCACCGGCTATACCAAGGAGGTACAAGCATGAAACAAGTGCAGCTTGCCATCATCGGCGGAGGCCCCGCGGGGCTGGCCGCCGCCATCGCCGCCAGAGAGAACGGCGTAGAAGACATTCTCATCATCGAGCGGGATAAGGAGCTGGGCGGCATCCTCAACCAGTGTATCCACGCGGGCTTCGGCCTGCACACCTTCGGTCAGGAGCTGACCGGGCCAGAGTACGCAAGTCGCTTTATTGAACAGGTAGAACAGATGCACATTCCCTATCTGCTGCGGACTATGGTTCTGGATCTGTCACCGGAGCGTGTGCTCACCGTCACCGGCCCGGAGACAGGACTGGCCCAGATCCGGGCACAGGCTGTGATCCTGGCTATGGGCTGCCGGGAACGGCCCCGGGGCGCCCTGAACATCCCCGGCTACCGCCCGGCGGGCATCTACTCCGCCGGAACCGCCCAGCGGCTTGTGAATATGGAGGGCTTTATGCCCGGGAAAAATGTGGTCATTCTGGGCAGCGGCGACATTGGCCTCATTATGGCCCGCCGCATGACCCTGGAGGGTGCGAGGGTTCACGCCGTGGCGGAAGTTCTCCCCTACTCCGGCGGCCTCAAGCGCAACATCGTGCAGTGTCTGGAGGATTTTGACATCCCCCTGTATCTGTCCACCACCGTGGTGGACATCCACGGCCGGGAGCGGCTGGAGGGCGTGACATTGGCGCAGGTGGACGAAAAGCGCAAACCCATCCCCGGCACGGAACGGTATATCCCCTGTGACACGCTGCTGCTGTCCGTGGGTCTGCTGCCGGAAAATGAGCTGTCCTCCGCCGCCGGAGTGAAGCTCAGCGGCATCACCGGCGGCCCGGAGGTGACAGACCGGCTGGCTACCTCCCTGCCCGGCGTATTCGCCTGCGGCAATGTGCTCCATGTCCATGATCTGGTGGATTTCGTGAGCCAGGAGGCCAAAAAGGCCGGCCGGAATGCCGCCCTGTATCTCAAATGCAGCAGGAACTCCGCGGAGCTTGTGCGGCTGGAGGGAAAAAACGGCGTGCGCTATACCGTGCCCCAGTACATTGATCCGGAAAGCATGGACGATACCGTCACCGTGCGGTTCCGGGTGGGGCAGCCCTACCGGGATGCCGCCCTGTGCGCCTGGGTCGACGGCACGCTCCTTCGACGCATCTCCAAGCGCATCCTGACCCCCGGCGAAATGGAACAATTCCCCCTGCGCAGGGAGGAGCTTCCCGCCGGCTGCCGGAACATTACCTTTACCGTTGAGGAGGTGGCAAAATGACACAGCGCCAACTGATCTGCATCGGCTGTCCCATGGGCTGTCAGCTCACCGCCACCATGGAAAACGGCGCCGTCACCGCCGTGGCGGGCAACACCTGCAAGCGGGGTGACAGCTACGCCCGGAAGGAGTGCGTCGCACCGGTACGCACCGTCACAGGCACCGTTCGCTGCACCGGCGGCACCGCTCCGGTGGTGTCCGTGCGCACCGCGGGTGAGGTGCCCAAGGAAAAGGTGTTCTCCGTTGCCCACGCTCTCAATACCACCCTTGTAAAGCTGCCCGTATCCGCCGGCGATGTGGTCATTGCCGATGTGTGCGGCACCGGGGTGGATGTGGTGGCCACAAAAAACGCAAAATAGCAGATTTTCATTGTAAATATCCTCCCGCCCGTGGTATGATAGGCAGGAGGATATTTCTTTTGCGGAAGGAGGCCGCCCTATGCGCCATAAGCTCATTGACCTGCTGGAGCAGTCGCCGGTTTTGCCGGCAGCCAAGGATGAGGACGCTCTGCGCCGCGCGCTCAAGTGCGAGAGCCGGGCAGTATTTTTGCTGGGCGGCGACCTGCTGACCATCGGGCAATGGGTCGCCATGACCCATGAGGCGGGAAAGCAGGCCGTGGTGCATCTGGATCTGGTGGCCGGTCTTGCTCCCAAGGAGGTGGCCGTGGACTGGCTGCGGCAGCAAGGAGCCGACGGCATCATCTCCACCCGGCCCCATCTCATCCGCCGGGGCAGGGAGCTGAAAATGCTAACTGTGCTGCGGGTGTTTGCCATCGACTCCAAGGCCGTGGGCAACCTACAGAAGGAAACAGAGATGGTCACCCCGGATGTCATTGAAATTCTGCCGGGTACGCTGCCCAAAGTCATTGAAAAGCTCTCAAAAAATCTGTCCATCCCGCTCATCGCCGGAGGTCTGATGGCGGATAAGGGGGACATCCTCTCTGCTCTGCAGGCGGGATCTATGTGCGTATCCACCTCCGATGAGTCCCTGTGGGAGGTATGAGCGCATGAAGAAGCTCTGGTCTTATGTGGCGGTTCCCGCCACGGCGCTGGCGGTTTTCACCGGCTCTATTGCCTGGGTGCTGCTGGTACGGGCGTTTTATTATGTGCAGATCGGGCCGTTAGGCGTCTGCGCCGCCAGTGGGCTGACCGCAGAACAGGTGCGTGCCGCCTATGGGGATGTGATGGACTACTGTCTGGGCCTGCGGCCAGACTTTGCCGCGGGTGTGCTGCCCTTCTCGGCGGAGGGCGCCAGCCACTTTGCCGATGTGCGGATGCTGTTTCTTTTGAATCTGGCCGTTTTGGCGGGAACGCTGCTTCTTCTGCTGGGGCTGAAGCTCGCCTGCCGCCGGCGACACACAGCGCTGCCCCGTTTGAACGGGCGTACACCGGGCTTCTGGGCGGCCTGCGTTCTGGGTGGTCTGAGCCTGACTGTCGGCGCACTGGCTGCCACGGACTTTGACCGGGCCTTTACCATGTTTCACCGGATCTTTTTTCCGGGGAAAGAGAACTGGCTCTTTGATCCGGCTACAGACCCGGTGATCGTGCTGCTGCCGGAGGCATTCTTTCGTAACTGCGCCATCGCCATCGGCGTGACCCTGCTGGGTCTGTGCCTGTGGCTGGTACTGACCGGGCGAAAGCAAAAAAAGAAAGCGCTCTGATCGGCGCCTTTGCAAAAAAAATCGCCACGCCTCGGCGTGGGGGTCTGTTTCGGGACCGGACTTACCGCTCGCTGGGCTGCCAATCGCAGTCGGCGAAGATCATATCGTCCAGATCGCCCAAGATCCAGTTGTTCAGCATAGTACTATCGCCCTCCTTTCTTCTCTTTCATTCCATAGGCAGTATAGCACCGTCGCAAGCAGAATGCAAGAGCTTTTTGGAGGCTTTACACAAATTTAACAAATATATTTGTTTGTTTTTACAAAGATATCGAGGTTTTGGCCATGCAGGAGTTTTTGGCGGGAAAATTTGATATAGCTGTCATCGGCGCCGGACACGCCGGCATCGAGGCGGCGCTGGCGGCGGCACGGATGGGGCTGGAGACGGTCATCTTCACCATTAATCTGGACGCCGTGGGCAATATGCCCTGCAACCCGGCCATCGGCGGCACGGGCAAGGGTCATCTGGTCCGGGAGCTGGACGCTCTGGGCGGCGAGATGGGCAAGGCGGCAGACGCGGCCTGCATCCAGTACCGGATGCTCAACCGGGGCAAGGGGCCGGCGGTGCATTCTCTCCGGGCGCAGGCGGATCGGCGGAAGTATCAGCAGGTGATGAAGCATACGCTGGAGCGGCAGGAGCGCCTCACCGTGCGGCAGGGAGAAATTGTCGACCTGCGGACGGAAAACGGAAGGGTGAAGCAGGTGGTGCTGCGCACCGGAGCCGTGTTTGCGGTGCGGGCCGTCATCCTCTGCACAGGAACCTATTTGCGGGGACGCACTATTGTGGGCGAGTGCGTGGAGGACTCCGGCCCCGACGGGATGCACGCCGCGGGAGAACTGACGGAGGCGCTGCTGCGGGAGGGGTTGCCCCTGCGGCGGTTTAAGACCGGAACGCCCCCGAGAGTGAATGCCAGGAGTATTGATTTCTCCAAAATGGAGGTGCAGGCCGGGGACAAAGACCCGCTGCCCTTCAGCTTTTCCACGGAGGAGGTGCGGGAAAACCGGGCTGTGTGCTGGCTTACCTACACCACGGAGGAAACCCACCGGATCATTCTGGAGAACCTGAACAGAAGTCCCATTTACTCCGGGGTTATTGAGGGTGTCGGCCCCAGATACTGCCCGTCCATCGAAACGAAGATCGTGCGGTTTCGGGATAAGCCCCGGCACCAGCTCTTCATTGAGCCCATGGGCCTGGACACAGAGGAGATGTATATTCAGGGCTTCTCCTCCTCCATGCCGGAGGAGGTGCAGCTTCGGATGCTGCGCTCCGTGCCGGGTCTGGAAAACGCCGTGATGATGCGCCCGGCCTACGCCCTGCGGCCCACCCTGGAGGTAAAATCCATTGAGGGACTGTACGGCGCGGGGCAGTTCAACGGTTCCTCCGGCTACGAGGAGGCGGCGGTGCAGGGCTTTGTGGCCGGTGTGAACGCAGCGCTGAAGCTCAAGGGCCAGGAGCCGATGATCCTCAAGCGCAGCGAGAGCTATATCGGCACTCTCATCGACGACCTGGTGACAAAGGGTACCCAGGAGCCCTACCGCATGATGACCAGCCGGTCGGAGTACCGGCTGCTGCTGCGGCAGGATAACGCCGACAAGCGCCTGACGCCCATCGGGTATAAGCTGGGTTTGATAAGCGGGGAACGGATGCGGGCCGTGGAGGAAAAATACGCTGCCGTGGAGGCGGAGGTCAAGCGGCTGGAGCACACGGGCATTGCCGGGTGCGAAGCACTGAACCGCCTGCTTACGGATAGGGGCTCTGCCCCTGTGACCGACGGCGCGCGGCTCATCGACCTGCTGCGGCGACCCCAGATGACTTACGACGAGCTGATGACCTTCGACCCAGACGCGCCCGCGCTTCCCAAGGCGGTGCGGGAGCAGGTGGAGATCTCGGTGAAGTATGAGGGATACATCCGGCGGCAGCTCAGCCAGGTGGAGGAATTTGAGAAGCTGGAGCAGCACGCCCTCCCGGCAGACCTGGATTACAGCGGTATTCAGGGTCTGCGGTTGGAGGCGCGAGAGAAGCTGGCGGCTGTGCGTCCGGTGAATCTGGGGCAGGCCAGCCGCATATCCGGCGTATCCCCGGCGGACATGGGCGCGCTGATGATCTATCTGGAGAAGATAAAATGACAGTACATGAATTGACACACACCATTACAAACACTATGCCTGTCTACCCCGGCACGGGACAGCCGGTTCTCACCACCGCCTGCACCATTGAGAAGACGGGCTACCGGGAGACGCTGCTGCATATGTACTCCCACACCGGGACGCACATGGATGCTCCGGCGCACATGATCGAAGGCGGCAAGCCCCTGGACGCTTTTCCGGCGGAGGCCTTTGTGGGGCGCGGCTTCGTGCTGGACTGCCGGGGGCAGGGCGAGATTTCTCCGGAGCTGCTGCGGCAGCATGAGGAGGCCATCCGGCAGGTTGACTTTTTGCTCTTTTGCACCGGATGGGATAAATTCTGGGGGCAGGCGCGATATTTTGAGGATTTCCCCTGTCTGACAGCGGAGGCGGCGGCCTTTGTGGCATCCCTCCCCCTCAAAGGCGTGGGGGAGGATTCCATTTCGCTGGACCCCTGCGACAGCGTGAGGTTTCCCAACCACATGACCCTGCTGGGCAGAAATTTTCTGAATACGGAAAATTTGAAGGATTTGGATCAACTCATCGGCAGGCCCTTTACCTTTGTGACGCTGCCGCTGAAATTTGAAAACGCCGACGGCTGTTCCTGCCGGGCGGTGGCGATAACGGAGGAGGAATGACTCATATGGGTAGGCTACGGTTTTTATTTGCGCTGTGGATGGCCAAGCTTTCCGTCCCGGCGCTGAAGATCACACATCACGACGGCACGGATTTCCCCGGCTCCTTGGCCTGCAGGCTGTGTCCGGATTTTCTGCGGTATATTGGCAGGCCCGGGACCATTGTGGCCGTCACCGGCACCAACGGTAAAACCACCGTCACCAACACCATTGCGGACATTCTGGAGATGAACGGAAAAAGGGTCCTCAGCAACCGGGCGGGCTCCAATATGTGGTCCGGCATCGCCACCACGCTACTGCTCGGCTGCAATTTGGGCGGTAAGCTGCGCAAGGGCTATGACATCGCTGTTTTGGAGGTGGACGAGCGCTCCAGCCCCCGGATCTACCCCTTCATCCAACCGGATGTGCTGGTGGTGACCAACCTGTACCGGGACTCTATCAAGCGCAACGGACACAGCGAGTTCATCTTCGGCAAGATCGCCCAGGCCCTGCCTGCCAAGACCCGGCTGCTTTTAAACGGCGACGACATGATCTCCGGTCTTTTGGGTGAGGGAGTCAATCCCCGCACCTTTTACCGGGTGGCACGGACGACACGCTCCACCGACGGCTGCCCCAACACCGCCTGTGATCGGTCAGCCTGCCCCCACTGCGGACATCTGCTGCAGTTTGACTATTACCACTACCACCACATCGGCAAAGCCCACTGTCTCCACTGCGGCTTTTCCCTGCCGGAGGCCACCTTTGAGGCGGCAGAAGTGGACTTTGACAAGGGCTGCTTCACCTTCCGGGAGCCGGGACAGGCAGATCTCCATCTGCATTCCAAACAGGGGAATCTGTTCAGCGTGTTTAATGTCACCGCCGCCGTGGGCTGCTGCCGGATGCTGGGTCTGGCCGGGGAGGACATTGCGCAGGCCGTGGAAGCACCCCCAGTCCAGACGGGTCGCTTTGAACGCAGACAGGCAGGCAAGCTGGAGATCGTAACCATGCTGAGCAAAAACCAGAATCCCATCTCCAGCACCCAGAGTATTGCACAGCTTTCCCATATGGCAGGGGAGAAAACCGTGGTGCTGACCATCACGGATTCTCTGGATAAGCTGCACGGCCATGAGGATATCTCCTGGCTGTACGACACAGATTTTGACGCGCTGAAGGATGCGTCCGTGGAATCGGTGTATATCGGCGGCAGGCGGTGCTACGATCTGGCCCTGCGGCTGATCCTGGGGGGTGTGCCGGAGGAGAAGCTGCGGCTTTTCACCGATTACGGTGAACTGGAACAGACGCTGCTGGCGCAAGCGCCCAAGGAGGGCACAGTGGCCATTTTCTTCGAGCTGTACGCCAAGCCTATTGCCATGGGGATACGCAAAGCGCTGCTGGAGCGGGCCGGTGAGGAGGTGCAGGCATGAAAAAAATCGTGATAGAAGCCCTGTACGGCGAGTACAGCAACCTGTACGGTGACCGGGGCAATCTCCTCTATGTGCAGGAGAAGCTCCGCCGGGCGGGAGCAGAGGTGGAATTGGTACAGACCCACCTGTTCGACCGGCCGGCCTTCGCAGACAGGCCCGTAGACTTCCTCTACATCGGGCCCTGCACCGAGAGCCAGCAGGAACAGGAGCTTGCCCATCTGCGCCCCTACGCCGATGCCCTGCGCCAGCGCATGGAGAGAGATGCCGTCACCCTGGCCACAGGCAACGCCTTTGAGCTGTTCGGTAAGGCCATTCTCTGCGAGGACGGACGGGAAATAGATGGTCTGGGCTTTTATTCCACCACGGCAAAGCGGTTTTCAGATCTCCGTTATAATGCGCTGTGTCTGGGCGTAAGCGGTGAGGACAAGCTCGTTGGATTTAAAAATCAGCTCTCCCACAGCTTCGGCGAGACAGGCAGCCCCTTTCTCACTATGGAAACCGGCACGGGCCTGAACCCGGAGACAAAGGCGGAGGGCTTTCGCCGCGGGAATTTCATCGCCACCTATCTCCTGGGTCCGCTACTGCCGCTGAACCCGCAATTTGCCCGGTCTGTGCTGCGGCAAATTGCTCCGGAGGCGGAGTTTGCGCCCCTGCCCTATGAGGAGGAGGCCTACCGTATGCGTCTGGAGGAATTGAGCCGTCCCGATGCCAACAAGAATTCCCACTGACGGAGGTGGATTATGGGAAAACTGCGCTATCTCACCCGGGTCATCAGCGGCGTGCGCTTTGACAAGCTGAACCGGGTGCTGGAAAAGGTGAAGGAAAAAAGCGGGCAGAGTAAAGTGTTTACCTTTTTTGATATTTTGATCTGCGTCGCCAGATACGGAGCCGGATACTATGACTACCTGATGTTCGGATTTTACGACATGAACGGCCGCCAGCGGGACACCTACCTGACCCGGGTGCGCAACAAGAAGGTCATGGATCTGATGAACGATCCTGCCTACGGAGATGAATTTGACGACAAGCTGCGCTTTAACCAACGCTTTGCCAAATATCTGGGCCGCAAGACCCTCAATGCAGAGACCGCCACGGTGGAGGAACTGACGGCGTTTCTGGAGGGCCAGGAGGCTATCTTTGCCAAGATCAACCACGGTGACTGCGGCCGGGGCGTGCACAAGCTGTATGTGAAGGACTTTGAGGGTCCTGCCGTCATGCTGGACTATATCAGGGAAAACAATCTGTCGGTGCTGGAGCATGTGCTGCCCCAGCACGAAGACATGACCCGGCTCCACCCCTCGTCGGTAAACACCATGCGCATCCTGACGGATCTGGTGGACGGGCAGGTACATGTGGCCTACATCACCGTGAAAATGGGCCGGGGAGGCGGTGTGTGCGACAACTCCGGCCAGGGAGGCATCCTGTGCCGGGTGGACACGCAGACGGGTAAGATCTGCTCTCCTGCCACGGACGATTATTTTAATGTCTATGAAAAGCACCCGGACACCGGCATTGTACTGCAGGGCTATCAGCTTCCCATGGTGCCCCAGGCTATCGCCCTGGCCAAGGAGGCCGCCCGGGAAATCCCGCAGGTGGGCCATGTGGGATGGGATATGGCCATCACCCCCGACGGCCCCGCCATCATCGAGGGCAACGAGTGTCCCGGCACGGACCTGTGCCAGCTTGCACCGTTTTATCCGGAAAAGCGCGGCCTGTGGCCCTATTACAAGGAACTGCTGGGGATCAAGTGATCCTTATAATATGAAGAGGGACACGCCGGAAGCGTGTCCCTCTTCAATATTTCAGCCGTAAGGATTACTTGTTGTACATCTCGATGAGCTTGAGCAGATGCTCGTAGCGGGCCTTGGCCTCCTCCTCGTTGCGACGGAAGAGCTCACCGGCGCGATCCGGGAACTCGCGGGTCAGACGGGAGTAGCGGGCCTCGTTCATCAGGAACTCCTGATAGCCGCCGGCGGGCGCCTTGGAATCCAGAGTGAATTTCTTCTCGGCCTCGGGATTGTAGCGGAACAGGTTCCAGTAACCGCAATCCACAGCCTTCTTCATTTCCTTCTGGCAGTTCATCATGCCGCCCTTGATGGAATGCATCTCGCAGGGGCTGTAGCCGATGATCAGGGACGGGCCGTGATAGGCCTCGGCCTCGGTGATGGCCTTGATGGTCTGAGCGGGATTGGCGCCCATAGCCACCTGTGCTACATACACATAGCCGTACTGCATGGCGATCTCGGCAAGGCTCTTCTTTTTCACTTCCTTACCGGCAGCGGCAAACTGTGCCACCTGGCCGATGTTGGAGGCCTTGGAGGCCTGGCCGCCGGTGTTGGAATAGACCTCGGTATCGAAGACGAAGATGTTCACATCCTGCTTGGAGGCGATGACATGGTCCAGTCCGCCGTAGCCAATGTCGTAGGCCCAACCGTCGCCGCCGAAGATCCACATGGACTTCTTGGCCAGGTACTCCTTCTTGCCGAGGATCTCAGCCGCCAGCGTGCAGGCCTCGCAGCCGCAGTAGGGGATGCCCTTGGCCAGCTTATCCTCCTCGATGGCGATCATGTCCTTGACCTTCTCGCCGTACATCTCCTTGGCCTTCTCGCTCTTGAAGAACGCCAGAGACTCCTTGGTGGTGGCGATGTTCTCCTCCAACGCCTTGACATAGGCACGGGCAGCCTCGGCATTGGCGTTGCCGTCGTCCTTGGTGTCCAGCCAAGCCTGGGCAGCGGCCTTCAGCTCGGGACGGGCATAGTCAATGGCGATGAGCTTGCGGGTGGCAGCGACCAGATCCTCACGGATCTTGTTCTGGCCGACAAACATACCCAGGCCGTGCTCCGCGTTGTCCTCGAACAGGGAGTTGCACCATGCGGGACCGTGGCCCTCCTTATTGGTGCAGTAGGGAGAGGTGGCAGCGGGACCGCCCCAGATAGAGGAGCAGCCGGTGGCGTTGGAAACATACATACGCTCACCGAAGAGCTGGGTCACCAGACGGGCATAGCTGGTCTCGGCGCAGCCGGCGCAGGAGCCGGAGAACTCCAGCATGGGCTGCTTGAACTGGCTGCCCTTGACGGAATTGTCCTGCATATCCTTCTTCTCGGTGACCTTGCTGACGCAGTAGTTGAACACATCCTGCTGCGCAAGCTCGCCCTCCTGGGAAACCATGGACAGAGCGCTCACCGGGCACACCCCGACGCAGACGCCGCAGCCCATGCAGTCCAACGGGGAAACGGTCATGGTGTACTGATACACGCCCTTGCCCTTGCCGGCCTTCACATCCACGATCTTGGCGGCGGCGGGGGCGGCAGCGGCTTCCTCGGCAGTCAGGGCGAAGGGACGGATGGTGGCGTGGGGGCAGACATAGGCGCACTGGTTGCACTGGATGCACTTGGTGCTGTCCCAGGTGGGGACGGAGACGGCTACGCCGCGCTTTTCATAGGCGGAGGCGCCCAGCTCAAACTGGCCGTCCACATGGTCCACAAAGGCGGACACGGGCAGGCTGTCGCCGTCCATCTTGCCCACGGGCTCCAGGATCTCCTTGACCATCTTTACCAGCTCGGGCTTGCCCTCCAGAACGCGGGTATCCGGCTCGTCCACGGCGTTGGCCCAGTCGGCGGGAATGTCGATCTTCTTGAAGGCGGTGGCGCCCAGGTCGATGGCCTTGTGGTTCATGTCCACAATATCCTGGCCCTTCTTCAGATAGGAGGCGGTGGCCTTCTCCTTCATGTAGCGGATGGCGTCCTCCTGGGGCATGACCTTGGCCAGAGTGAAGAACGCGGACTGAAGGATGGTGTTGTTGCGCTTGCCCATGCCGATCTCGAGAGCCAGATCAATGGCGTTGATGGTGTAGAGCTGGATGTTGTTCTGAGCGATATAGCGCTTGGCATCGGCCTTCAGGTGGTGGTTCAGCTCGTCCATATCCCACTGGCAGTTGATCATGAACACGCCGCCGGGCTTGACATCATTGACCATCTTAAAGCCCTTGGTGATATAGCTGGGGTTGTGGCAGGCCACGAAGTCAGCCTTGTTGATATAATAAGGAGAACGGATGGGCTTATCACCGAAGCGCAGATGGCTGATGGTGACGCCGCCGGTCTTCTTGGAGTCGTACTGGAAGTAGGCCTGCACATACTTGTCGGTGTGGTCGCCGATGATCTTGATGGAGTTCTTGTTGGCGCCCACGGTGCCGTCGCCACCGAGACCCCAGAACTTGCACTCGATGGTGCCGGGAGCTGCGGTGTTGGGGCAGTTGGCATCCTCAGGCAGAGAGAGATTGGTCACATCGTCCACGATGCCGATGGTGAACTGGCGCTTCATCTCGTCCTTCTTCAGCTCGTTATACACGGCAAAGACAGAGGCGGGAGGCGTATCCTTGCTGCCCAGACCGTAACGGCCGCCGATGACGGCCACATCGTTCATGCCGGCATTGGCAAGAGCGGTGACAACATCCTGATACAGAGGCTCGCCCATGGCGCCGGGCTCCTTGGTGCGGTCCAGAACGGCGATCTTCTTGCAGGTGGCGGGGATGGCGGCGATGAGCTTCTCAGGAGCGAAGGGACGGTACAGACGCACCTTCACCAGGCCAACCTTCTCGCCGTGGGCGTTGAGATAATCGATGACTTCCTCGGCCACATCGCAGATGGAGCCCATGGCCACGATGACACGGTCAGCGTCGGCGGCGCCGTAGTAGTTAAACAGCTTATAGTCGGTGCCCAGCTTGGCATTGACCATGTCCATGTACTTCTCCACCACGGCGGGCAGCTCTGCATAGTACTTGTTGCAGGCCTCGCGGTGCTGGAAGAAGATGTCGCCGTTTTCGTGGCTGCCGCGCATTTTGGGATGCTCGGGGTTCAGGCTGTGGCGGCGGAACTCGGCCACGGCGTCCATGTCGCACATATCCTTCAGATCTTCGTAGTCCCAGACAGCGATCTTCTGGATCTCATGGCTGGTACGGAATCCGTCGAAGAAGTTGATGAAGGGGACCTTGCCGGAAAGGGCGGCCAGATGTGCCACGGGGGACAGGTCCATGACCTCCTGCACATTGCCCTCGCACAGCATGGCAAAGCCGGTCTGGCGGCAAGCCATAACGTCGGAGTGGTCACCGAAAATGTTCAGGGCGTGGGTGGACACCGTACGGGCGGACACATGGAACACGCAGGGAAGCTGCTCGGCTGCGATCTTGTACATGTTGGGAATCATCAGCAGCAGGCCCTGAGAGGCGGTATATGTGGTGGTCAGAGCGCCGGAACCCAGAGAGCCGTGTACGGCGCCGGCGGCGCCGGCCTCGGACTGCATCTCCACCACCTTGACCTGCGTGCCGAAGATGTTCTTCTGACCGTTGGCGGACCATTGGTCCACAAAGTCGGCCATGGGAGACGACGGAGTGATGGGATAGATGGCTGCCACTTCGGAGAACGCATAGGATACATGCGCCGCGGCGTTATTGCCATCCATGGACTTCATTTTTCTTACCATGTTGTTTGCTCCTTCCATTTATTCATCCGATTTTTTGACAGTTTCTTCGGAATCTTTTGCATTGTTCATAGTAGCACAAATCTTTCAAATTGTAAACGCTGTTTTTGTATCTTTCGCCTCCCGTGATACTCTTTCATTGTCCTGCACAAAATTTATTACGCAAGGTTGTGAGTTTTTTTATAATTTTGTTTCAAGAAACAAATTTTTGTGGTAATATGAGGGTAATTTGGTAAGTAAGGGGGTAGATTGGCATGGTGGTGACGGCGCGGTCTCTGGGCCTAAACGGCATCAGCGGATACGAGGTCAGCGTGGAGTGCTTTCTCTCCGGTGGTCTGCCCGCCTTTGACATCGTGGGTCTGCCGGACACGGCGGTGAAGGAGGCCCGGGAGCGGGTGCGGGCAGCGGTGAAAAACTGCGGTGCCAAGTACCCCGTCAGCCGCATCACCGTGAATCTGGCCCCGGCGGGCCGACGCAAGGAGGGCACGGTGTACGATCTGCCCATCCTGCTGGGTATTCTGGCGGCGGCGGAAGAAATTCCCGCCCTGCCGGCGGACGCGGCCTTTGTGGGGGAATTGAGCCTCACAGGCGGGCTGCGGCCCATAAACGGCGTGCTGCCCATGGCCATGGCCGCGCAACGGGCGGGTATACACCAGCTCTATGTGCCGGCGGAAAACGCCGCCGAGGCAACTTTGGCCCGGGGTGTGACCGTTTACGCTGTGGAGACCGTGGAGCAGCTTGTGGCCCATTTGCGGGGCAAGGCGCCCCTCTCCCCCGCTCCCGTGTGGGAACCGGAGCCGGGAGATCAGGACGGCGGCCCGGACTTCGCGGATGTCATGGGGCAGGAAAACGCGAAGCGGGCGCTGGAGATCGCCGCCGCCGGCGGGCACAACATCCTGCTCATCGGTTCCCCGGGATCGGGCAAATCCATGCTGGCCCGGCGGCTGCCCTCCATTCTGCCGGACATGACGAAGGAGGAATCCCTGCAAACCACGGAGATCTACTCCGTGGCGGGGCTGACAGAGGCAAGGCATCCTCTGGTGATTCGGCGGCCCTTCCGCAGTCCCCATCACACCGCCTCGGCGGTGTCTCTCACCGGCGGCGGCGCCATGCCGAGGCCGGGAGAAATCTCCCTGGCACACAACGGCGTGCTGTTTTTGGACGAGCTGCCGGAGTTTGACAAATCCGCCATGGAGTCTCTGCGCCAGCCGCTGGAGGACGGGGTGGTGACCATCACAAGAGCCTCCGGGTCGCTGACACTGCCCAGCCGGTTCATGTTGGTGTGCGCCATGAATCCCTGCCGGTGCGGGTGGTACGGCCACCCTGACCGGCGCTGCACCTGCACGGAAAAGCAGGTGGAGAGCTATATGCGGCGCATCTCCGGGCCTATGCTGGACCGCATCGACCTGCACATCGAGGTGCCGTCCGTGGACTACGAGGCCATGCGGCGAAAGGACACGCCGGAGTCCTCCGGGGACATTCAAAAGCGAGTGAACGCCGCCCGGGCGGTGCAGCAGCTGCGGTATGCCGGGACGGAGGTGTCCTGTAACGCTTACATGACCCCGCCTATGATCGGGAAATACTGCGCCCTGGACGAGAGGTGCGAGAGCATTATGCGAAGCGCCTTTGACCGCCTGGGCCTCACGGGACGCAGCCATGACCGCATTCTCCGGGTAGCCCGAACCATTGCCGATCTGGACGGCGCGGAGGCGATTGGCCCTGAGCATCTGGCGGAGGCCATACAGTACAGAAGCAGCAGTATGCTGAAGTAGCAAGGAGGGGACGGATCGTCACGGCCGCCTTGCTCCCCCGCAGCGACGATACAAGGCCGCTGACGAAGGCGGGCTGCGGGCAGCCCGTCCTACGCAAATCTATCGGCAATACCCCCCATAGGGCGGCGCTCCCTCGCTCCGCCGCAAACAGACTCAAATTATAATTAAGGAGAACACCCATGCGCGAGATCATTCTCTGCAAGCTGGGCGAGGTGGTCCTCAAGGGCCTCAACCGCCACAGCTTTGAAACCAAACTCATGTCCAACATCCGCCGCCGGACGCAGAAGTTCGGCAAATTCAGGATCTACTCCCGCCAGAGCACCATCTATGTGGAGCCTATGGAGGACAGCTGCGATCTGGCCGGAGCCTACGCCGGGTGCAAGCAGGTCTTCGGCCTCATAGCCATCGCCCGGGCCGTGCCCTGCGAAAAGAGCAAGGAGGCCATTCTGGACACCGCCAGGGCATATCTGGGAGACGAACTGCGCAAGGCCAAGAGCTTCAAGGTGGAGACCAAGCGGGCGGACAAATCCTTCCCCATGGGATCCATTGAGATCAGCCAGTGGGTGGGTGGTATGCTCCACGATGCCTTCCCCCACTTAAAGGTAGACGTTCACGACCCGGAGCTGACCGTGTATGTGGAGGTGCGGGAGGACGCCGCCTATGTCCACGCCCCGGCGGAGCCGGCGGCGGGCGGTCTGCCTCTGGGCATGGGCGGCAGCGCCCTGAGCCTTCTCTCCGGGGGCATCGACTCCCCGGTGTCCTCCTACATGATGGCCAAGCGGGGCGTGGTGCTGGAGATGCTGCACTTCGCCGCGCCCCCCTATACCTCCGATCTGGCACGGCAGAAGGTGCTGCAGCTTGCCCGGGAGCTGACTCCCTGGTGCGGGCGCATGAGCGTGCATATCGTGCCGCTGACGCAGATCCAGGAGCAGATTCGCCGGGAGTGTCCGGAGGAATATTTCACTCTCATCACAAGGCGGTTTATGATGCGCATTGCCGACAGGCTGGCCAAGGAATTTGACTGCCGAGCCCTTATTACAGGTGAAAATCTGGGGCAGGTGGCCAGCCAGACCATGGAGGCCCTGCGGGTAAGCGAGGATGTCACCGATCTGCCTGTGCTGCGCCCCCTCATCGGCATGGACAAGGAGGAGATCGTGCGCATCGCACGGCACATCGGCACCTTTGACACCTCCATCCTCCCCTATGAGGACTGCTGCACCGTGTTCACTCCCCGGCATCCCAAGACCAAGCCCCACGTGGAGGAAGTACGGGAGATCGAGAGCGTGCTGGATATTCAGGGGCTGGTTGACAAGGCCCTTTCCCAGCGGGAAGTGGTGAAGGTGAAGCTTGCATAACACACAGCAGGAGGTGCTGCGCCTTTTAACGCAGCGGGGCAAGTCCTTTTCCGCCGCAGAAAGCTGCACCGGCGGACTCATTGCCAAGATGTTTACCGACCTGCCGGGAGCGTCCCGGGCCTTTGTGGGCGGTGTGGTGTCCTATACCAACGGTGTGAAGCACCGGGTGCTGGGCGTGCCGGAAGAGGTGCTGGAGCGGTGTGGCGCCGTGTCCGAGCCGGTGGCCGAGGCCATGGCGCGGGGCGTGCGGCACATTACCGGCAGCGACTATGCCGTGTCGGTGACCGGGCTGGCCGGTCCGGAGGGCGATGAGCGGGGCAATCCCGTGGGGACGGTGTTTATTGGCCTGGCGGCGTGTGACGGTACAGAGGTGGTTCGCCTGCAGCTTTCCGGCGACAGAGAGGCCGTGCGGCAGCAGGCCGCCGAGCACGCTTTCGCGCTGCTGTGGCGGCATTTGACGGAGAATCAGTAATTCAGCGAAGGAGAGAAACAAGTATGGCAAAGAAAAACAACTACGATCCCTATCGCAGCCAGCAGGAGGCCATCCGCAAGGCTAAGGGAAATCCCAACAAGAATCAGCACCACAAGAAGAACAACTCAAACTACGGCGGCAGGGACTACCTGAAGGAAAAGGCCGACATAAAAGCGAGCCAGAAAGAGCGGGAGCGGGTCAAGCTGCCGTTGTGGCTGAAGATCTGCCTGGGTCTTCTGTTCGCGCTGCTGCTAACCTCACTCATCCTGCGGCTGACGGTATACAAGGAAACCCCCAGTCCCCTGCTGGACAGCGTTTCCTCCCTGCTGCTGGGTCTTACCTGCGGCGCGCTGTTCTATATCCGCCAATTCCTGCACAAGAAGAAAGAGGGTAAGATTTACGGGCTCATCACCATTGCCCTGGCAGTTTTCTGCGTGATCTACGGCGGCATGGGTCTCATTGGACTGATGAACGCGCTGGGCGTAATGTAAAAACGGAATTTTCCTGTTGACAATCCCGCCGATTGTGGTAAAATGACAAGCAATACAGCACACATGCAAGGATGGGGACGAGTAACCCCGGGCTTTCGGTGCCAAGAGATCCGCCGGTTCGGTGCAAGGCGGAGACCGGGTCTGCGGCGAATATCACCCCGGAGCTTCCGGCTGAACGGGACATCTTTAGTAAGCACGGACGGCGGAGGGCCGTTATCTCCCCTCCCCCACGGATGGTGGGAGCAGAGCGGCCGCGTTTGCGGCAACAAGAGTGGTACCGCAGAGGTTATTTCATCGCCTTTGTCTCTTTATGGGGCAAAGGCGGTTTTTTGTTTGCAAAATATTTATATACGGAGGTACGACATGGAGTACAAGAGCACACTGAACATGACCAAGAGCGGCTTTCCCATGCGGGCGGGCCTGCCCAAGCGGGAGCCGGAGATGCTCAAGCACTGGGAGGAGCTGGATCTTTACAACGAGCTGCTGAAAAAGAACGAGGGCAAGCCCCTGTTCAACCTGCACGACGGCCCTCCCTTCTCCAACGGCGCGCTGCACATGGGCCACGCCCTGAACAAATCCATCAAGGACTTTATCACCCGCAGCTACGCCATGCGGGGCTACTACACCCCCTACATCCCCGGCTGGGATAACCACGGTATGCCCATTGAGAGCGCCATCATCAAGCAGAACAAGCTCAACCACAAGGCCATGAGCGTGGCCGAGTTCCGCTCCGCCTGCCACGAGTTTGCCGACCACTACATCGATGTCCAGCGGGATGGCTTCAAGCGTATGGGCGTTGTGGGTGACTGGGAGCACCCCTACAAGACCATGGATCCCGGCTTTGAGGCCCAGGAGGTCCGGGTCTTCGGCAAGATGTACCAGAACGGACATATCTACAAGGGTCTCAAGCCCGTGTATTGGTGCGCCCATGATGAGACCGCCCTGGCCGAGGCGGAGATCGAGTACAAGGACGATCCCTGCACCACGGTGTATGTGAAGTTCCCCATGAATGACGACCTGGGCAAGCTGAGCCATCTGGACAGGAGCAAGCTCTTCTTCGTCATCTGGACCACCACCATCTGGACCCTGCCCGGCAACCTGGCCATTGCTCTGCACCCAGATGAAAGCTACGCCGTGGTGAAGGCACCCAACGGCGAAATGTACATCATGGCCGAGGCATTGATCGAGAAGGTCATGGGCATCGGCGGCTTCGACAGCTATGAGGTCGTGGAGATCCATCCGGGTTGCTTCTATGAGAATATGCTGGCAAGCCATCCCTTCCTGCCCAAAACCAGCCGCTTGGTGCTGGCAGACTATGTGACCATGGATTCCGGTACCGGCTGCGTCCACACCGCTCCGGGCTTCGGCGCCGACGACTACGAGACCTGCAAGCGCTACGGCATGGAGATGGTAGTGCCCGTGGATGATCAGGGCCGCCACACCGACTACGCCGGTAAATACGCCGGTATGCTCACCGACGAGTCGAATCCCGTCATTCTGGAGGACATGAAGAAGGCCGGCTCCCTCTTTGCCAGCGAGGAGATCGTCCACAGCTATCCTCACTGCTGGCGCTGCAAGAACCCCATCATCTTCCGGGCCACGCCCCAGTGGTTCTGCTCCGTGGATTCCTTCAAGGACGAGGCCATTGCCGCCTGCAACGATGTCCGCTGGGTCCCCGCCTGGGGCAAGGACCGTATGCGCTCCATGATCCTCGAGCGCACCGACTGGTGCATCAGCCGCCAGCGCCGGTGGGGTCTGCCCATCCCCGTGTTCTACTGCAAGGACTGCGGCAAGCCCATCTGCACTCCGGAGAGCATCGAGGCCGTGGCCACCCTCTTTGAAAAGGAAGGCTCCAACGCCTGGTTCGATATGGCCGCCGAGGACATCCTGCCCAAGGGCTTCACCTGCCCCCACTGCGGAGCAAGCGCCGGTTTCGAGAAGGAAACGGACACTCTGGACGGCTGGTTCGACTCCGGTTCCACCCACTTTGCCGCCATGGAGCGCGATCAGGGCTTCTGGCCCTCCACCATGTATATGGAGGGTCTTGACCAGTATCGCGGCTGGTTCCAGTCCTCTCTGCTGGTGGCCGTGGGCGCTCTGGGCCGGGGTGCTCCCTTCAAGGAGTGCCTGACCCACGGCTGGACCGTGGACGGCGAGGGCAAGGCCATGCACAAGTCTCTGGGCAACGGCATGGATCCTGCCGAGATTTTTGAGAAGTACGGCGCAGATCTGCTGCGTCTGTGGGCGGGCAGCTCCGACTATCATGTGGATGTGCGCTGCTCCGACGAGATCTTCAAGCAGCTCTCCCAGAACTATCTGAAGTTCCGCAACACCTGCAAGTTCTGTCTGGATAACCTGGTGAACTTCGATCCCAACGACCTGGTAAAGCCCGAGGAGATGCTGCCGCTGGACAAGTGGGCCGTGACCCGGCTTAATGACCTCATCACCAAGGTCTTTGCCTGGTACGACAACTACGAGTTCCACTCCGTGTCCCACGCCATCAACGATTTCTGCGTGGTAGAGCTCAGCTCCTTCTACTTTGACATCCTCAAGGACCGGCTGTACTGCGACGAGGCCGATGGTCCGGAGCGCCGCAGCGCGCAGACCGCCCTGTTCCTGATCCTGGACGCTATGACCCGGATGTTTGCCCCCATTCTGGCCTTCACCTGCGACGAAGTGTGGCTGGCTATGCCCCACCGGGCCGAGGACGACGGGCGCAATGTGCTGTTTAACGAAATGGTGCAGCCCTACACCCAGTACGCCCTCAGCCAGGAGGAAATGGAGAACTGGGGCCGTATCGCCAGCCTGCGCAGCGCCGTGAACGGTGCCCTGGAGCAGGCCCGGGCCGACAGGATTATCGGCAAGAGCCTGGAGGCCGCCGTTTCCCTGACGGTGCCCCAGGAGGATGCTTTCCTGACCCGGATGAGCGAGGAGGCTCTTGCGGATCTGTTCATCGTGTCTCAGGTGAGCCTCACAGTGGGTGACGAGGTGAGCGTGCGTGTGAAGGCCGCTGCGGGCGTCAAGTGCGGACGCTGCTGGAAGGTGCTGCACAGCGTGGCATCCGTAGGGGAACACGAGGCCCTGTGCCCCCGCTGCGCCGCCGTCATGGCCAAACTGCCGAAGATGGAATAAAACACTTGCAATTTGCAGCAAACTGTGTATAATAATGGGGTGGAACAAATTCGTTCCACCCCATTGTTGATACCCGGGCTTGTAGCTCAGCTGGGAGAGCGTTCGGTTCGCATCCGAGAGGTCGAGGGTTCGAATCCCTTCAGGTCCACCAAACAGGTATTGGACGAACACCTGCCGTCTTGGGAAGAATCCCAAGACGGCGCTTTTTTATATTTCTGAAGCGTTCTAAAACTTCACAACAGGGTTATTTTGGAATATGTTTATCAACGGAATGCTACCGTTTTCGGCTTTTTATGATATAATATGAATACACCATAAAATCAAGAAGGGATAACAATGCCAATGTATTTGAAGCGCGATACTATAAGACTATTGGAAGCAAGTGTCGAATCAATTAGTTTGGCCGTTGCTGCATTGGGATTACCACGACGATATGAGTCGCGTGAGCCTGCATCTGAGAATTCGATTGCCATCGGACTTGCTGGGGTTTCAGCAGAGTTGGCAATGAGCGCAATAATTGTTCAGGCCAAAGGTGAGCAGGCACTTCGTTTTCCCTCAAATTTTTATAAGACGGGGTCTCACATTGTCGATGACTTTAGATTGCTTATTACATCCCAAATCCCTAAGATGGTATTCTTGACTCAAAATGTGAGGAATCCTGCGGATCATATTTCTAAGATCCTTGAGCTTTCTTCTAAATTTAAATTACTAACAAAATCAAGAGCTGGGGGACTACACGCTGGGAAAGGCCCTTCACGGGATGTATGTATTGCATGTGTGAACAATGTAATCGATTTTATAAATCTCTTAGGACAGTCATCACGAATCAAGCCATATACAGAAAGCGTTCCACGAACCATAGACATGCCAAAGAGCTACGACTTGATTATTGATGATTTAGTGAGAAAATTAAATCAATCCAGTTCAAATGAAGATAAAGCTATTGCTATTTCTTCTATTTACTTGGTTGTTCCAGAATTACCCGAAGAAGAGCCCGAATGGATTCAAGCGTTTGAAAGGCTAATGGTAATTCCAAAGGAAACAGATATTTCCTTCTTGCTCGATACCCTACAAGCCTCAAGGTATGCATCATTAATTAAGGTAGCAAAATCGAGTGACGCGATTCCAGTTGTTGTTCAAAAAGGAAATTACGCTGCGCTCCCAATCGAGCCACAATACTTAAAAAAGTCCTTCTCTGATATTAGGGATCGTTGGTATGCTGATAGAGGGACAGCAAACGGGCGCTTAGATCAAAAGCAGTTTGATCCCCCTCCAATAGAATCTGTATATGAAATTTTTACCTTTCAATTTCATGTCCTTCGTATTACGGATAGCGAGGAAGCACAGCTTACAGCCGCAGATACTTGGCCTCTTATCGCAGCAAGCTTAGCCTACGCAGGGACACGCGGCCCCTGTTGGTATTTTGTCAGAAAAACTTCTGATTGGGGACAATTAGAAGCCTATATGAATAGAGCGTCGATGGTTGGGCGAAAACTAAAAAAGGGCTTCGAGGAGTTTAAACCCAGTTTTGAGGCACTCAAAGCTGGAAAACCCATAACAAAGACCGAAAAATATGTATCCGAGTTACTGGAACAATATGAACAATCTTCTGTAAATAGAGGTAAATTGTTAGAACTTAGCAAGAAGCATACTGGTAAGGACAAAGAACTCTGTCAAGAAGCTTGCACTGATTTGCTTCGGGTTTCTAATGAAGAAATGTCAATAGGTCAAATGCTAATAAAACTTGCGGAAAACCAGTATACATTTAAAGATAAAAATGGATCCAGCAGAAAATACTGGGCAAGGTTATTATGTGAATCCGCATCGGAGCTTGAAGATACATTGGGAATATTGGCTATTATAAAAGATCCTGAATTAGCAGTTGCACATACAGCAGCAAGAAAGGCATTTCGAATTATTGATTTTGTGAACTATGGGCCTAAAGTAGAATAATTGAATAGTAAGATGTCCGAGTGCTGTGATTGCCTAGATGTTTTGACATCCACACATTCGATTTCTGTCGTTCCTCCTGCTACAATGATTGAAGAAAATCTAAGGAGGGACAGCGTATGAAGCAGAAATACTATGTAGAACTGAACCGGCAGGAATGGCGGCTTATCATTGAGGGGCTGAACCGGTTCCGCAACAAGCTGATTGCAGCGGGGCGGTACACAGATGCCGTAGATGAGATGCTGGTCAAAGTAGCCAAGGCAAAGCCTCGGAAGTATGGGCTGTGGGGATGGAGGATCTGATGATGGACAAGTACATTACTGATGAACGCACGGGCCTGAAGTATGAGCTGGTTGGAGACTATTATCTGATTGCCGGGGATGATGAGCCGGAGGGAGATCCGCCAATCGGGATATGGGGGCAGCGGCATCTCCGCTATCTCAAGGAGCATCACCGTGTGCACTATGCCAACCTGCTGACCAGCGGTGAATTGAACGCCTATCTTGCGGATATTGACCGGCAGGCGGAGGAGCTTTTTCTTCGGCTGGTAAAACAAATGGCAGATGCTGAGGGCATTACGGAAACGCTGAAAGCCAGCGACCAAATGAAATGGGTCAGGCGGATGAACTCCTGCCGAGACCGTGCATCCGAAACTGTCTATCATCAAGTAATCTATACATAAAGGCCCTTCGTATCAAGTCAAGAAAATAGATGGATAATTTATAGATCCAGTAGTTCTTTCTTTTGTAATTGCTTAATTGGTGCGTGGATTTTCCCGATAACGGATAACCCAACAACGGCAAACGATGCCTTACAGAGTGGCTGCTAAACGGCGGCAGAAAAAAGGTGAAAATCGACCTTTGTTTGCGTTCTGCGCCGTTTTGCCGACTGAGCAGGAAAACACAGCCGGCACTTCAAACGCTGCTTACAAACGGGAAAATCCCCATAGCTCACATGTAGCTTTCGACTCCGAATATCAACCAGCTCCACATTTCGGCCACACCGAACAGTTCAAGCTTTATGAATCTGCGGACGGCAAAGTCACGCATGCGGAAGTTGTTGATACCAACGGCAGCGGTCACGGCGCACTGGCAGGCTTCCTGATGCAGCACGGCAAATCACCATGCAGGACGGCGTGAAGATTCCGATGGATGATGTTCTAAGTATTGACGGAAAGCTGTTCTCGTCCTTAGAATAATGTCGATTGCCGTGCGACCAAATGAATTGAATAGTGAGATAAAAAGACTGCAAGGCGGCAATGCCAAGCAGCCTTTTTTATGTGGAAACGATAGTTGCAGACGTATCAAATCAAAACGAGAACAAGAAAAATCCTGTTTAATCCCGGACAAATCCCAATAAACTGTCCGTTGTTATATGAAGGGGTATTTTACGAGGAATCTCTGCGAGGGATTTGTAGAATAGTAAGTGCGAAACTATAACTTTGGAGGTTCATTGCAACCACCATTTTGATACAAGGAAACGATTGCACCCCCTAATGCACCCCCTAAATACAGGAGATGCATCACCCTCCATCCGGGCATTGGATCAGGCTACTCTTCATTTTATGGACAATTGCAGAGTAGTCTTTTCTTTCACGAAAAAAGAGATATCAACGCGCCAGGGTCAGTATCTCTTCCTTTTTTTATAATTCAATTATCAGGTTCATGGTCTTTCCCTCTCACAAGCTGTGCTTTCTCCGCTCTTTTCCTGTCACGATGTAGTATTGCTTCTTGTTTTCATACATTTCCGCATCTGCGGCTTTCAGAAGCGACTCAAAATCCGTGTCCTTTGTGCCGCTTATCGTCGTACCGAGGGACGCGGTAACACCCAGTTGGCTTTTTGCCGTTTCCAGTAGTTTCTGAAACGCCGGATGTGTGATGTTTGGCAGAACCGCAATGAACTCATCTCCGCCAAGCCGATACACA
>SFGJ01000101.1 GCA_004557655.1 Clostridiales bacterium
AGAGGAAGCCCTCTCCATGCTGAAAAAGTGGTTCCCGCAGATGGAGAATTTCTCCGGGCAGTTGAAAAAGTACAAGGTCACAATCAATGACCTGCTGGCAGAAAATGAGAAGCTGGAAGCACGAGCCAGAGCCAGCGAGAGCGGCAAAATCAAAGACCGCATGGAGCGGGCAAAGCTGGAAAGCGAACTGCACGATATGCAAAGGCTGGTTGACCGTATCCCGCCGGATATACTGGCGGAACTGAAACGGCAGCAGCGGCAGTATGGAAAGGAAAGGTGATTTTATAAGTAACAATATCAGATACAAAAAGGAAACAGAAGTCGTGACTTTTCAGGGAAAGGAAATCACGCTGGAAAACCTCTCCCCGGTGTTCACGCCGGAGCAGGAAGCGACCAAACGCCGGGAACTGGAGCAGCAGCTTTATGAGGTGTTCCGCAAATATGCCGATAAGCGGCAGAAAGAGGAAGCCGGGGCATAAATCCCGAAGCCATCGTTGATTTGCGGGGCTGCTGGCGGTATAATAGAACTGTCAGCAGCTCCGTTTCTTTTTAAGAAAAGGAGCGACAAAATGAATAACAGGATAGACGCGATCTATGCAAGGCAATCGGTAGACAAAAAGGACAGCATTTCCATTGAAAGCCAGATTGAGTTTTGCAAATACGAATTGAAAGGCGGGAACTGTAAGGAATACACAGACAAAGGGTACAGCGGCAAGAACACAGACCGCCCGAAGTTTCAGGAACTGGTGCGGGATATTAAGCGGGGCTTGATTGCAAAGGTCATTGTTTACAAACTTGACCGTATCAGCCGTTCCATTCTGGACTTTGCCAACATGATGGAACTGTTCCAGCAGTACGATGTGGAGTTTGTGTCCTCTACGGAGAAGTTTGATACCTCCACCCCGATGGGGCGGGCTATGCTGAATATCTGTATCGTGTTCGCCCAGCTTGAACGGGAAACGATACAGAAGCGGGTGACAGACGCTTACTACTCCCGCAGTCAGCGGGGCTTCAAGATGGGCGGGAAAGCCCCTTACGGCTTCCACACCGAGCCTATCAAAATGGACGGTATCAACACAAAGAAGCTGGTGGTAAACCCGGACGAAGCGGCCAATATCCGGCTGATATTTGAGATGTACGCCCAGCCCACAACCTCTTACGGGGACATTACCCGGTACTTTGCCGAACAGGGGATTTTGTTCTACGGCAAGGAACTGATACGCCCCACACTGGCGCAGATGTTACGCAATCCCGTCTATGTGCAGGCGGACTTGGATGTGTACGAATTTTTCAAAAGCCAGGGTACGGTTATCGTCAATGACGCCGCCGACTTTACGGGGACAAACGGCTGTTATCTGTATCAGGGGCGGGATGTGAAGCCCAGCAAGAAAAACGACTTGAAAGACCAAATGCTGGTGCTGGCTCCCCATGAGGGCATTGTTCCGGCGGATATATGGCTGGCTTGCCGCAAGAAGCTGATGAACAACATGAAAATCCAGTCCGCCCGAAAAGCCACCCACACATGGCTGGCGGGGAAAATCAAGTGCGGGAACTGCGGATATGCGCTTATGAGTATCTTCAATCCGTCCGGCAGGCAATATCTCCGCTGTACGAAACGGCTGGACAATAAAAGCTGTCCGGGCTGTGGGAAAATCATCACTTCCGAACTGGAAGCGGTGGTTTACCAGCAGATGGTGAAGAAGCTGGAAAAGCACAAGACGCTGACGGGCAGGAAGAAAGCGGCAAAGGCCAATCCCAAAATCGCCGCCCTGCAAGTAGAGCTTCTCCATGTGGACAGCGAGATTGAAAAGCTGGTGGACAGTCTGACGGGCGCGAACAATGTCCTGCTCTCCTATGTGAATGTGAAGATAGCGGAACTGGACGGGCGCAAGCAGGAACTTGTGAAGCAGATAGCCGAGCTGACGGTGGAAACCATCAGCCCGGGACAGGTCAACCAGATTTCCGGCTACCTCGACACATGGGACGATGTATCCTTTGACGACAAGCGGCGGGTGGTGGATTTGATGATTACCACCGTTGCCGCCACAAGCGACAGCTTGAACATTACATGGAAAATCTGACGGGCGGTAATCCTCCCGTCAGACCGTTACCCTGTGTAGTCCCTTGTAAACTGTACTTTG
>SFGJ01000102.1 GCA_004557655.1 Clostridiales bacterium
GCACTTTTCGGCATTGATGGCCATACCCCGATGGATCTTCTGAGAAAGCTCCACGGAGTAGTATTCCGCCATACTTTCCAGAACGCCCTCCACCAAGATACCGGAAGCGTCGTCCGCAATATTCTCCTTGGCAGACAGCACCCGGACACCGTTCTTTTTCAGCTTCGCCTTGTTGATGGCACTGTCATAGCGGTTGCGGGCAAAGCGGTCCAGCTGATATACCAAAACGCCCTCAAAGGTGTGCCTGTCGCTGTCGGAGATCATCCGCTGAAATTCGGCACGGTTGTCCGTGGTGCCGCTGATGTAATGATTCGACTCCGCATATTCATAGCACACCTTGAGCTGTCCCTCAATGGACTGCTCCGTCTGGCTGTGGCTGGAAAAGCGGGCGTAAATGACTACATTCATACAGAATCCTCCTCTCCGATTTTTATTATAGTCATCCGCTCTCCGGTGTCGAATGTGCCGCATATTCCGGGTGCTTCAGAAGCCACTTTGCAAAATAGGCCTTGCCCTCGTCGCTGGCGTAAAACTTACGCAGCTCCGGGAGCATGGCCTTGGCAAAGGAGGTAAGCAGTTCCTCCGGCAGTGCGACCTGCGTGTAGTCGATCTTGCGATATTCTCCCATAGGCCGTACCTCCTTATCGCTCCCGGTCGGTTCGTCGGCGGTAGTCCCGCTCGCAGAGCTTCACCACGGCGTCCTCAATCTGGGCAGCGGTATAGCTTTGCGGGAAGTACTTTCGGATGCGCTCCATTGGTATTTTCAGGCGGGTCTTCTGGTTGGCTTTTTCCTCCGACATAATGGTTTGAATGACCGCCGTGGTCAGCGTCCCTTCCCGATCAGCCTTGTGCATCCGCCAAGCCTGCGAATAGGACGGGGTGCAGTCGTTGATGGCGCATTGCTCCAAAACCGCTCGCTGATTTTGCTCGTCAAGAAACGAAAGCTCCACACCGACAGACAAGGCGATTTCGCCTTGATCCATCTTTTCAAGCAACTCTGGGATGAGATAGGTCAGGCGGATATAGCGCCGTACCTGAGATTTGCTGTCATCGGACTGCTGTGCAATAATCTCAGCGGTCTCTAACTTCCGACCAAGTTGGTCGGAAGTTAGGTCGGAGCGGTGTCCTTGTCTGCTCATTGCTTCCAGCTTCATTCTGTACGCAAACGCCTTTTCGGAGGGCAAAATATGCTCACGATGCAAATTGCTGTCCACTACCGCAATGGCAGCGGTGTCACGGTCAAGGGCATAAATCAAGGCAGGGACCTCGGTGATCCCTGCCTTTCGTGCGGCGTGTAAGCGGCGGTGGCCGCTTACGACTTCATATTCATCTGTATTTTCAATCGGCCTGACGATCAGCGGCGAGAGAACGCCTTGCATCTGTATGCTTTCAATCAGCGTGTTCATCTCCGCATCGTCCCGGACCTGATAGGGGTTATTTTCAAAGGAGCGCAGCTTGGAAACTGCAATTTTGGTTTGTTTCATCGTTCAATCTTCCTCTCTTTCTTTCGTGTCAGGTTGTTGTGTTCCATTTCGGTTTTACGCTCGGCATCCAGAAGCTCCTGTATTTTGGGAATGTGCTCTGCGATACGCAGAACGGTTTTCCTCTCCCGTCGCAAAGGCGTGAGCTCTTTTGTAATCTTTTTGCAGTGTTCCTTCAGGCCAGCTTCTTCCTCCGGAGATTTCACTCGGCGCAGCTTCAGGCGCAGTGCGTAGCGCTGTTCCTCCAGCGCCGAAATCCGGGCGGTTAACCCCTCCTGAAATGACAAAAGCTCCTTTGGCGACTCAATGCGGTGGTCGCAAAGGAGCTTGTATTCTTCCAGATATTGATCCAGCTTCCGTACCTCCGCCCGCATGGCCGGTGATAAAGGGCGGCGGTTGGTGTTTTCAATGTTGCTGCCGGTGCAGATTTTCAGCAGTTCAATGAAAATCTCGAACAGCAGCGTAACGGTATCTTGCCTCTGCGCCTGCCGCAGATGATACTCAATAGCTAGCAGCGGTGCTCGTTTTCGCTGCGGATAGGCGTATCCGTACAGCTCCGGCTTCCGCTGGTTTTCAAGGCACCGCTCCCGGATGGCTTCTCTGCTAAACTGTGGCCCAAGGCTGTCAATGCGAATAGGGCGCTGCCAGCCGTCGATGATGACGGAGGGGTGGGCATAATGGAAGTCCCGCTGGAAGCGATAGCCCAAACATTTCAGGTAATATTCAATTTCACGGAATGAACCGCACTTGGCCAGCGCCTCCTCCACATCCCGGCGCAGCATATCCCGGTGGGTCTGCTTACCTGCCTTGTGGACCCAGTACTCTTTCTTCTTGCCCTTGGAGTAGAAATCGCTGTTTTCCAGCACAGACAGCTCGTGTTCCCGGCAGATCTCATC
>SFGJ01000103.1 GCA_004557655.1 Clostridiales bacterium
GCTGAAATCCCGGGATGTGGCGGCACTGGATACGCGAAAATCCAAACAGCACGTCGATCCTGAAGTCAGAATGGCTGAATGGATGCAGACGCTGAAGGATACCGGGTTCGACATCCGGGCATATCGTGACGCGGCGGATCAGCGTGCGGAGACCCGCACGCAGGCGCCCGGGGCTGTTTCACAGGAGGGGCCGGATGTGCAGCAGGCGGTGACACAGGCGATTGCCGGATTAAGTGAACGAAAAGTGCAGTTTACGTACACGGACGTGCTGGCCAGAACGGTCGGTATACTGCCGCCGGAAAATGGTGTGATTGAACGGGCACGCGCCGGTATCGATGAGGCCATCAGTCGTGAGCAGCTTATCCCCCTCGATCGTGAGAAGGGGCTGTTCACATCAGGAATTCATGTGCTCGATGAGCTGTCCGTCCGGGCACTCAGTCGTGACATCATGAAACAGAACCGGGTGACCGTACATCCGGAGAAAAGTGTCCCCCGGACGGCTGGTTACAGCGATGCGGTCAGTGTTCTGGCACAGGACCGTCCGTCGCTGGCCATTGTGTCCGGGCAGGGCGGTGCAGCCGGGCAGCGTGAGCGGGTGGCGGAGCTGGTCATGATGGCCCGGGAACAGGGGCGGGAGGTGCAGATTATCGCCGCTGACCGTCGCTCGCAGATGAACCTGAAGCAGGATGAACGGCTGTCCGGTGAGCTGATAACCGGACGTCGTCAGCTGCAGGAGGGCATGACCTTCACACCGGGCAGTACCGTTATCGTTGACCAGGGCGAAAAACTCTCCCTGAAAGAGACGTTAACCCTGCTGGACGGTGCCGCACGTCATAACGTACAGGTCCTGATAACCGACAGCGGGCAGCGAACCGGTACAGGCAGTGCACTGATGGCCATGAAAGATGCCGGGGTGAACACATATCGCTGGCAGGGGGGAGAACAGCGACCGGCCACCATCATCAGTGAACCAGACCGTAATGTCCGCTATGCCCGGCTGGCCGGAGATTTTGCGGCCAGCGTGAAAGCCGGAGAAGAGAGCGTGGCACAGGTCAGCGGAGTACGGGAACAGGCCATACTGACACAGGCCATTCGCAGTGAGCTGAAAACACAGGGCGTGCTCGGACACCCGGAGGTAACCATGACCGCCCTGTCACCGGTCTGGCTGGACAGCCGGAGCCGTTATCTGCGGGATATGTACCGTCCGGGGATGGTGATGGAGCAGTGGAACCCGGAGACACGCAGTCATGACCGCTATGTTATCGACCGGGTGACGGCGCAGAGTCACAGCCTGACCCTGCGGGATGCGCAGGGTGAAACGCAGGTGGTGCGTATTTCCTCCCTGGACAGCAGCTGGTCGCTGTTCCGGCCGGAAAAAATGCCGGTGGCAGACGGCGAGCGACTGAGGGTGACAGGGAAAATTCCCGGACTCCGCGTCTCCGGCGGTGACCGCCTGCAGGTGACATCTGTCAGTGAAGATGCGATGACGGTTGTTGTGCCGGGGCGGGCTGAACCGGCCTCCCTGCCTGTGGCTGATTCACCATTCACGGCACTGAAGCTGGAGAACGGCTGGGTGGAAACGCCCGGGCATTCCGTCAGCGACAGTGCGAAGGTTTTTGCCTCCGTCACACAGATGGCAATGGACAACGCCACCCTGAACGGTCTGGCCCGCAGCGGTCGTGATGTCCGGCTGTATTCCTCACTGGATGAAACCCGTACTGCGGAAAAACTTGCCCGCCATCCCTCCTTTACGGTGGTTTCTGAGCAGATAAAGGTGCGTGCCGGTGAGACATTGCTGGAAACCGCTATCAGTCTGCAGAAAGCCGGGCTTCACACGCCGGCACAGCAGGCCATTCATCTGGCCCTTCCTGTGCTGGAAAGTAAAAACCTGGCCTTCAGCATGGTGGACCTGCTGACAGAGGCGAAGTCGTTTGCTGCAGAAGGAACCAGTTTTACTGAACTGGGAGGGGAAATCAATGCGCAGATAAAACGCGGTGACTTACTGTATGTGGATGTGGCAAAAGGCTATGGCACAGGCCTGCTGGTTTCCCGTGCGTCGTATGAGGCAGAAAAGAGCATTCTTCGCCATATTCTCGAAGGTAAGGAGGCGGTCACGCCGCTGATGGAGAGAGTACC
>SFGJ01000104.1 GCA_004557655.1 Clostridiales bacterium
TCGGTCAAGGATGACCAGAACGGAAGTTGTGTCAGTGTGCGCTCCATATCAATGGCAGCTATGCTTGCCGCAGCCGTGGTCACCGCAGGTGTGACCAGCTTCGCCGTGCTCATGGTCATGGTGATCGCAGTGAACATTGGGATCGTAGCCCAGATTTCCGTTGAGCAATGCGCTCACCGCCGCATCAGCGTCCCCGCTGACACCGCCGTAGAGCTTGATGCCCGCTTCGGTTAGAGCTGCCTGCGCACCGCCGCCGATGCCGCCGCAAATCAAAGTGTCCACGCCGTTCTGCATCAGGAAGCCTGCCAGTGCGCCGTGACCGCTGCCGTTGGTATCAACAACTTCCGCATGAACGATTTTGCCGTCCGCGGCTTCATAAAGTTTGAACTGTTCGGTGTGGCCGAAATGCTGAAAAATCTGACCGTTTTCATAGGTGACTGCAATTTTCATAATGGAATCTCCTTTGCAATTTTTGTTGGATTTTTCTGTGTTGGCTCTCTGCATCCGACAGCAACGGCCGCAGTGAGCTGCCTCCTGTCCTCCGCAGATGCGGTAGTTTCCCCCGGTGATGTGCAGCGGTTTCCCGTGGACAAGGCACGCAGCGATCTTGCGCCGTGCGCTTTCGTAAATCTCCTGCACGGTAGAGCGGGAAATGTCCATCTGCGCGGCACACTGCTCGTGGGTTTGCCGCTTCAAGTCAACCAGCCGAATGACCTCGTACTCGTCCAGCGTCAGCAGGATCGGCTCGGTATCCTTGCCCCCGTTGGGGCAGAAAGTGTCAACTTGTGGTACGCCACAAATCCGACGGCACCGTGGCGGTCTTGGCATGGACGCCTTCCTCCTTCTGTTTTCGGTATATACCGATTATAGCGCTTTAGACAGGAAAAATCAATATTCATTTCAAAAATCACTGCAATCTCCATCCTTGTATGCATCGTCACATCGTTCCGTCAAGGGAGTCACGTTCCCTTACACCGCCGCCTGAGGCGCTGTTATTTGAGAAGCTGTTTCAAATCCTCCTCCGGGGTGGTGATGGGAGCAATGCCGAAATTCTCTACGAGGTAGTTCAGCACATTGGGCGAAACGAACGCCGGCAGCGTGGGGCCAAGGCGAATATTCTTGATCCCCAGATACAGCAGCGTCAGCAAAATGCACACCGCCTTCTGCTCATACCACGAAAGAACCATGGACAAGGGCAAATCGTTCACGCCGCAGCCGAACGCCTCCGCCAACGCCAGCGCGATTTTGACAGCTCCGTAAGCGTCGTTGCACTGACCCACGTCCATGAGCCGAGGCAGGCCGCCAATGGTCCCGAGGTCAAGGTCGTTGAAGCGGTATTTTCCGCAGGCCAGCGTCAGCACCATGGTATCGGCAGGCGTCTGCTTGACAAACTCAGTATAGTAGTTCCGTCCGGGACGGGCTCCGTCACAGCCGCCGACCAGGAAAAAGTGCCGGATCGCGCCGCTCTTTACCGCCTCGATCACCTGATCTGCCACGCCAAGCACCGCGCCATGACCGAAGCCGGTCATGACCGTGCCGCCGCCGTTGATACCGGTGAACGGCTTGTCCTCGTTGTAGCCGCCAAGCTCCAATGCCTTTTCGATGACAGGGGTAAAGTCCTTATCCTCGCCGATGTGCGTCAGTTCCGGGTAGGATACCACCGCCGTGGTGAACACGCGGTCGGCGTAGCTTGCTTTCGGCGGCATCAGGCAGTTGGTGGTAAACAGCACCGGCGCGGGGATGTCGGCAAACTCCTTCTGCTGGTTCTGCCACGCCGTGCCGAAGTTGCCCTTGAGATGGGCATATTTTTTCAGTTCAGGATAGCCGTGGGCGGGCAGCATTTCGCCGTGGGTGTAGATGTTGACGCCTTTGCCCTCGGTCTGCTCCAGCAGCAGCTTCAAATCGTGGAGATCGTGGCCTGTGATGACGATGAACGGCCCCTTCTCCACCGTCAGCGGGACAGTGGCAGGCGCGGGCGCACCGTAGCTTTCGGTGTTGGCCTTGTCCAGAAGCGCCATGCACTGGAGGTTTTTCTCGCCCACCTCCATCACGATGGGCAGCAGCGCGTCCATATCCCAGTCCTCGCCCACGGCAAAAAGAGCCTTGGCGAAAAAGCGGTTCACTTCCTCGTCG
>SFGJ01000105.1 GCA_004557655.1 Clostridiales bacterium
CTATACTGTCCTCAAGCGCACGGAGATGCTCACGGTCAATGTGGAGGAGCTGAACTACCTCGCCAAGAGACTGGACAGCTTCGACACCGGCGAGGCCGCGCAATTTCAGGCGATGGCTCACAAGCTGGAGCTGTTCGAGCTGAAGGATCTCATCAACCTGACCTTCTGCTGCCAGCAGGCCACGGTCATCACCGACTTTTCCGACCTCGCCGCCATCGGCCGTGACCACTACATGAACCTGCACGGCGGCAGCGCAAGCGTGGATGAGCTGAACGAGCTGGACGGCAAGGGAACCGCACGGCAGCTCATAGAAAGCGGCAGCGGCACGATCACCCCCTACGGCGTGGTCTACGACAACGGCATGAAGCTGGAGCAGGTCTATGACGGGCGGTTCTTCCCCTGCTATTACTATGAGCCGAACGCCATCACCGTTGCGGTGACATCCAAAACCGAGCCGGAGGACACGGAGCATATCACATGGCTGTACCTCCCCATGGAGCGGGAGGAGATCGACCGCGCCCTCCTTCGCGGGGGCATCACAGATCCCGCCGATGTCCGCCTGCGGCTGGAGGACAGCCAGCTCCCCAATGAGGTGGATATCCTGTTGGATATGGAGTACGAAACCCTCTCTGACCTCAACGAACTGGCAGAGGCGACGGATGGGTTATCAAAAGCGGATATGGAAAAGCTGGGCACCGTGGTCACGCTGGCAGAGCCAAAGTCTGCGGCACAGATCAAAAACCTTGCGGAAAATCTCGACCTCTTTGACTTTGCTCCCGGCGCACATACGCCGGAGGACTACGGCAAGTATATGATCCGTCAGTCCGGTCATTTCGACTATGACGAAAACCTTGATGCTTTTTATGACTATGAAAAGTATGGCACGGAGCGCATGAATGAGGAGGACGGGATGTTCACCGACCGGGGCTACATCGCGTACAAGGGCTACACCAGCATAGAGGAAGTGATGAACGGCAGCCAGAGCAGCCACATGGTGATAGGAGGGCTTTCACGATGATCATTCAAGCAGAACTAAAGTGTAAACAGACCGGGTGCGAGGCAGACCCCTGTGCCGTGGATAAGGTCATCGAGCTGCCAAGCCTGCGGTTCCAACAGTTCAGCCGCGCACTGCTGGCTGACTATGATTTCATCGCAGAGAATAAAAACGCCATCCGGCACGATGAGGATGCCAGGCACTGCCTGCTCATCCTCGACGCGGAGGGAACGGACGGATTCCTTATTGACCCGCAAGGCTACAACTATGCCCGGTACAGCGCTTTTGTCCCCAACGCCCGCAGTTTGCTGACGCCGGATATGGCAATCGACCGCAGCTATATTTCGCCGGCAGAGCCTTGGCGGGATGAGAGCAGGGATGAAATGCTCCGCATGACGCTGCGCGTCAATGGAAAGCCGGACTACACCCTCGTCCTCCCCGCTGACGAGGAATACCTCGATGCGGTGAAAAACTATCTTGATATCGATGTTTTCGCGGATGCCATGCTCTGTGATATTCACTTCAAGGTGCCTTACATCGGTGAGCTGATCCGTGATACGGATTGCCCCGCCGTGGAGGATTACAACGATTTTGCCGAAGCATTGGAGGACATCTGGCAGAAGGACGGGATGCTTCTGACCTACGCCGCCGTGCTGGAGGCTGAACGGCCGGATACGCTGCGCGGAGCCTGTGAGCTCCTGCGAAATCTGGACAACTATCAGCGCATCACGGAGGATGCCTACGGTTACGGTCAGCAGCGATTGCAGGAAACGCTGGGGCTGGATGATGAGGCCATCTATGAGCTGGAGGGCTACATGGATTTCGAGAAATACGGTCAGGACTGCATGGAAAACGACTGCGTGACAAAAACAGAGTTCGGCCTGCTGCGCCGCTTGGCCCCGCCCTTCCCGGAGCAGCGGCAGGGACAGCAAATGTTTCAGTAGACTTTGCGGCAGATGTGTAGTATGTTTGCCGTTACCAAAATAGAAAGGAAGGAAGACTAATGGCTGTAAACGCAAGAACAGAGGAATTCCAGCACATTGAAGTATTTGATAAGCCCGCGCTGTTCACCAACGGGCGTATCGCCCGTGATACCGTGCCGAAGGGCTGGTACTGCTATGACATTCGCGGCTCT
>SFGJ01000106.1 GCA_004557655.1 Clostridiales bacterium
CGGACATGGCGCAGTCCTGGCACCTTGACAAAAGCAGGCCGTATCAGTCCTTTGTCCTCTCCAACAATAACGCGGAAATTCGCCGGATTCGTGCGCGTATCGAACAGGTACGGCAACATGAGGATACCCAGTTTGCCGGATGGGAGTTTGACGGTGGGCGTGTGGAAGCAAACAAAGCAGACAACCGCCTGCAGATCTTCTTCGACGGCAAGCCGGACGAAGGGACGCGGGACGAGCTGAAAGCAAACGGCTTCCACTGGGCACCCAGCGTCGGTGCATGGCAGCGGCAGCTTAATATGAACGCTTACCGCGCCGCAGAGAATATTTCCTGTATTCAGCCTGTCACCGGGGACAAGCCGGTTGATTTGCAGCGAAACAACCAGCATCAGCAGGAAGCAGCCACCCCCGACGCACTTATGACCGGGGAAAGAATTACAACGCCCCGTGGTAGCTTTCATGTTACCGGCATGACCCGCGAGCAGATGGAAGCCGCAGGCTATGGCTATCATCACAGTTCAGAGGACGGCAAATATCTCATTATGGGCAATGGCACACAAGCCTATGCCATTGCTGCCGAACAGCGGGTACCGGAAAACTATATGCGCACGGCAGAGCTGACCACCGAGCAGAATTACAACATGATCGACGGGCGGATCAACAACACCCCGTCTGTGGACGAGTTGGAAGAAAAGGCAAAGCGCGGCGAAGTGATCTCCCTGTCTGCCCTTGCCGCTGCGGTTAAGGCCGAGGACGGCAGGACGCCCCAGCGCAGCGCGGACGGGAAAAAGCCGTCAATTCGCGCCCAACTTAAAGCAGACCGGGCACAGACAGCGGCAAAGCCGAAGCAGAAAGAAAAAGAACAGGAAGCAAGGCGCAGTGTCCGGCAGGCGCTGGAAATGGAGTAAGATATGAATAAGTTTGAGAATGTGGACGTGCTGGCATCGCTGCAACAGATCATGCAGCAGAATACAGCATTTTTCCGAAATGATTTTGACATTGACAAGAAGATACTAACCCGGGCGGCGGCAAGCAAAAATACAGAGGATAAAATCTATCTCTGGTTTTGCCGCCCTAACGGGACACATTGCCTGCGGGAACGGGATGTTTTCCTGCACGGAACGCGGGAGCATAACACATTTCGTTTCTACCATGAACAGACCAAGGAGCGTGTGCTTGCCTACGCAGTGGTACTGTCCGGCGTAGAGGGCGGTAAAGTTAAGGGTAGTATCTATGAACTGGACTATGCAAGAAAAGCAGAGTTTGTCATCCAGTCAGCCTTGCGGACGGACAACAACCGCCTGATCTATGAAAACGGATCACGGGAGCTTCCCAAGGATTACCGATTTGAAGCCGTGCCGGATCGGGAGTATGGAAAGTTTCTGCGCTACGAAGCTGTGCCCCATGACCCGGACGCCCTGCGGGAGCTGCTGCGCGACGAGAGCCGAAAGAGAGAGCTGCTTGCGCCCGGTGATTTCAAGGCACATATCGGGAAACTGTCTGATGAAAAGGTACTTATCGAAGCACAGCGGATCTCCACCGCATTTCAGGCGCTGCAAGCACCCAATAGCCCCAACGGGACACATTTCATGGCGGAGGTATCACCGTACTTTGAGCGCATCGCATCCAGCCGGGAGCAAGATCGCTTATTTGCCGTGCTTCCCTATAAGTCCCTGTGCTTATCCGGTATGAAGGACAGACGCGGTGTGTTTGCTCTCATAAGCAGTGACGAAAAACGAGATCTGCCCCTGCGCAGGCCGCGCCCCTCTGTGCGCTCGCAGCTCAAAGCCGGACAGATAAAGGCAGCCGCCCCGAAAAAGACGGCTGCTAAGACAAAAGAACAGGATTTGGAGGTTTGAACATGAATAGCATTTCTTTTACCGTGGAGGAAGAAAACCTGATCTGTATGTATCACCACGATGACCGCCGCCGTACAATGACGGCGATTTCCGACGCCCTGCCCGATATGGACGCAGATATGCGCCAGCTTGCCGGGCAGACAATCCAAAAGCTGCATAATATGACCGATGCAGCATTTGAGGAAGCGAAGTTTTCTATGGCGCTTTCCGATACGGAATAAAAACGACGCGGGACGCGGCGGCCATCTTCGGCTGCTGCGTCCCGCATT
>SFGJ01000107.1 GCA_004557655.1 Clostridiales bacterium
TACTCCCGCATGATGGACGATGTGGAAAACGGGAAAATCGGTGTCTGCATTATGAAAGACCTTACCCGCTGGGGGCGCGACTATCTCCAAGTCGGCAACGTGATGGAGATATTCAGACGGAACAATGTGCGTTTTATCGCGGTCAACAACGGCATTGACAGCGAGAAGCCCGACACATTTGTGCTGCACAATCAGGGTGCTGAAAGCTGGGAGCAGGACAAAGCAGAACGGGAAATGATTCTCTCCGAGTTTGTGCCCTATATGCGTCTGCATTGCAATCTCTCTGAGCAGGAACGCACCGCAGCGGATGTGCTGGAAAACGGCGAAAATCTGACGCCGGAACAGACTGCGTATTTTACCGCCGTACTTGCCCATGTGGACACCTGCCGGGAAAAACTGAATGCAGGCGATTACCATCTGCCCGACCCGCCCCAGCTCTCCGACTTTGCACAGGATACCGCAGAAATGGAAGCCTACAAAGACCATGTGCGGGAAGAAATCGCGCAGGAAGCGGCAGTAGCGGGCATGACCGTTGAGAAATACGCCGCCAACGGCTACGAGCCGAGGGAGCAGCCCATCGACGCGCCGGAGCAGCCGGAAACCGCAACCGTCAAGTATTACCCCATCAATGAAAACGTAGCCCGGCGCGCCAACGATGCAAACAGCTACCGCGACTATGCGGCAGGCAGTGCCACCGCTGAATATCGGCAGATGGTGGATCAGGCAGCAGAGCTTGCCCAGCGGCAGAAAGAGCGCGTTGATCCCATGTACCATGAGAAAATAGACGTGCTGCTGGACACCTATGCCCGCAAGCTGGCAGCAAATCTGAATGACCATTATGCCATTGAAGCCCGAGTACCGTCTATCCTTGTGGCTGGCGGCAGCAATTTCCCTGTGGCGAAGAAACACAAGCAGAACGCAGCCCGTGACCGCAATATGCAGGAATGGCAGGATGTGCAGGGTATCCTTGATAAGATCCGCAGCACGGGCATGGGCGGTATCAGTATGGATGACCCGCAGGCAGCAGCAAAGCTGGAAGCCAAACTGGACAAGCTGGTACAGACGCAGGAAAACATGAAAGCGGTAAACGCCTATTACCGAAAGCATAAGACGCTGGACGGCTGCCCGCACTTAACGCCGGAGCAGATCGACAAGCTGAAAGCGGACATGGCGCAGTCCTGGCACCTTGACAAAAGTTTGCCGGATGGGAGTTTGACGGTGGGCGCGTGGAAGCCAACAAAGCAGATAACCGTCTGCAAGTGTTCTTTGACGGCAAGCCGGATGAAGCGGCACGGGACGAGCTGAAAGCAAACGGATTCCGCTGGGCACCCAGCGTCGGCGCATGGCAGCGCCAGCTTAACAAAAACGCATACTACGCCGCAGGGTACATTTCCTGTATTCAGCCTATCTCCGGGGAAAAACCCATTGACGTGCAGCGCAGCGCCCAGCAGCAGGAATCCGCTGCCCCTGACGCCCACCTGACCGGAGAGCGCATTTCAACGCCGCGCGGCAGCTTCCATGTTGCCGATATGAACCGTGAGCAGATGGAAGCCGCAGGCTATGGGTATCACCACAGCACCGATGACGGCAAGTACCTTATCATGGGCAACGGCACACAGGCCTTTGCCATTGCCGCCGAGCAGCGGGAACAGGAAAACTATATGCGCACGGCGGAGCTGTCCACCGAACAGAACTACAACATGATTGATGGGCAGATCAACAACACCCCGTCCGTGGACGAGCTGGAAGAAAAGGCAAAGCGCGGCGAGGTGATTTCGCTCTCCGTTCTTGCTGCAGCGGTTAAGGCCGAGGACGGCAGAACGCCGCAGCGCAACCCGGGCGGCAAAAAGCCGTCTATCCGCGCACAGCTCAAAGCGGATCGTGCGCAGTCCGGCAAGCCGCAGCAGCGGAAAAAGGAACAGGAAGCCAAATGGAGCATCCGGCAGGCTTTGGAAATGGAGTGATCTATGAACAAGTTTGAAAATGTGGATGTGCTGGCATCCCTGCAACAGATCATGCAGCAGAACACAGCCGCCTTTCAGAATGATTTTGACATTGACAAGAAGATTCTGACACGGGCGGCAAAGAGTAAAAATGCCGAGAATAAGGTCTATCTATGGTTTTCCCGCCCCAACGGAACGCATTGTCTGCGGGAACGGGATGTGTTTCTGCGTGGAACGCGGGAGCATAATACGTTCCGTTTCTACCATGAGCAGACCAAGGAGCGTGTACTTGCCTATGCCGTGGTGCTGTCCGGCATGGAGAGCGGTAAGGTAAAAGGCAGCATTTATGAGCTGGACTATGCAGCGAAAGCCGAGCTTGCGATCCAGACCGCCTTGCGGACAGACAATAACCGTCTGATCTATGAAAACGGATCACGGGAGCTGCCCAAGGAATACCGCTTTGAAGCGACGCCGGATCGGGAGTACGGAAAGTTCGTGTGCTATGAAGCTGTGCCGCATGACCCGGACGCGCTGCGGGATCTGTTGCGCGACGAGAGCCGGAAGCGTGAACGGCTGAAACCCGGCAATTTCAAGGAGCATATCGGACGGCTCTCCGACGAAAAGGTGCTTGCCGAAGCACAGCGCCTTTCGGCGGCGTTTCAATCCCTGCAAGCGCCCAACAGCCCCAACGGAACGCATTTTGTAGTAGAAGTGTCGCCGTGGTTTGAGCGTATCGCATCCAGCAAGGAACATGAGCGGCTATTTGCATTGCTTCCGTATAAGACGCTGTATCTTTCCTCCGTCAAGGACAGACACGGCGTTTTCGCTTTTATCAGCAAGGACGAGCGGCGCGATCTGCCGCTGCGCAAGCAGCGTCCCTCTGTCCGGGCGCAGCTCAAGGAGGGACAGTCAAAAAAGACCGCTGCACCGAAAAAGGCAGCGGCAAAGACAAAAGATAATGATTTGGAGGTATGAGCATGGGCAATGTTCCGTTCACCATTGAGGAAGAAAATCTGATCTGCATTTACCACAAGCACGACCGCCGCAGAACGATTGCGGCGATTTCCGACGCGCTGCCGGATATGCACGCAGATATGCGTCCGCTGGCGGAGCAGACGATCCATAAGCTGCACAACATGACCGACGCAGCATTTGAGGAAGCGAAGTTTTCTATGGCGCTTTCCGATACGGAATAAAAACGACGCGGGACGCGGCGGCCATCTTCGGCTGCTGCGTCCCGCATT
>SFGJ01000108.1 GCA_004557655.1 Clostridiales bacterium
CAGCTGGCACAGCAGTACGGCTTTTCCGTTTTTCCCTACACCCTGGATGGTCAGGGGGATACCGCCTTTCCGGAAGCATTACCGGTGCCACCGGACGTGATGCAGACCTTCTTCCCGAATATCCCGGTGGCCACACCGACCACCTTCCTGGTCAACGTCAACACGCTTGAGGCATTACCGCTTTTACAGGGGGCAACGGATGCCGCCGGTTTTATGGCGCGGATGGATACCGTTCTGCAGATGTACGGAGGAAAAAAAGGTGCGAAATAAGCAGGTGGTGTTACTCATTGCCGGAATATCCGGCATCGCGACGGGAATAATCGTCAGCCTGAATATCCCCTTTATCCGTCAGGGGCTTTTTTATCCCGCCAGCCCTGTTGTGGGATGGATTTCGGTGTCTGAAATATATTACAGCCGCAGGACTGGACGGAAATATCGGGATATTCCTGCTGAAATGTCGTATGCGCCGGGAGAACAAATTAAGGGAGGGCAAGAATGATGCCACGCATTAAACCTCTTCTGGTTCTTTGTGCTGCTTTACTGACGGTCACACCCGCAGCGTCAGCGGATGTGAACAGCGACATGAATCAGTTCTTTAACAAGCTGGGCTTCGCCTCCAATACCACACAGCCGGGCGTCTGGCAGGGGCAGGCTGCCGGCTATGCTTACGGCGGCTCCCTGTATGCCCGTACTCAGGTCAAAAATGTTCAGCTGATTTCCATGACGCTGCCGGATATCAATGCCGGATGTGGCGGCATCGACGCTTATCTCGGTTCGTTCAGTTTTATTAATGGCGAGCAGCTGCAGCGTTTTGTTAAGCAGATTATGAGTAATGCTGCCGGTTACTTTTTTGACCTTGCCCTGCAGACAACGGTGCCGGAAATCAAAACCGCAAAAGACTTCCTGCAGAAAATGGCAAGCGACATTAACAGCATGAACCTCAGTTCCTGCCAGGCGGCGCAGGGGATTATCGGCGGGCTTTTCCCCCGGACGCAGGTGTCCCAGCAAAAAGTCTGTCAGGACATTGCCGGTGAGAGCAATATTTTTGCTGACTGGGCGGCTTCCCGGCAGGGATGTACCGTTGGCGGTAAATCTGACAGCGTCAGGGATAAAGCCAGCGACAAGGATAAGGAGCGGGTGACCAAAAACATTAACATCATGTGGAATGCGCTTTCCAAAAACAGAATGTTTGACGGCAACAAAGAGCTGAAAGAGTTTGTGATGACGCTGACCGGCTCACTGGTGTTTGGTCCCAACGGCGAAATCACACCGCTGTCAGCCAGAACCACTGACCGCTCAATTATCCGGGCCATGATGGAAGGCGGCACAGCAAAAATTTATCACTGCAACGATTCTGATAAATGCCTGAAAGTGGTGGCAGACACACCGGTGACCATCAGCCGGGATAATGCACTGAAGTCTCAGATTACTAAACTTCTGGCCAGCATTCAGAACAAGGCTGTCAGTGACACGCCTCTGGATGACAAGGAAAAAGGCTTTATTTCCAGTACCACCATCCCCGTCTTCAAATACCTGGTTGACCCGCAGATGCTCGGTGTTTCCAACAGTATGATTTACCAGCTGACGGACTATATCGGTTACGACATCCTGCTGCAGTACATTCAGGAGCTGATACAGCAGGCCCGGGCGATGGTGGCCACAGGAAATTATGACGAAGCAGTTATCGAACATATTAACGACAACATGAATGATGCCACCCGGCAGATTGCGGCGTTTCAGTCACAGGTGCAGGTACAGCAGGATGCGCTGCTGGTTGTCGATCGTCAGATGAGCTACATGCGTCAGCAGCTTTCCGCCCGCATGCTCAGTCGTTACCAGAACAACTATCACTTCGGAGGGAGCACGCTGTGAATGAAGTTTATGTGATTGCCGGTGGTGAGTGGTTGCGGAATAACCTGAATGCCATTGCCGCTTTTATGGGGACCCGGACGTGGGATTCCATTGAAAAAATTGCGCTCACATTGTCTGTTCTCGCGGTGGCCGTAATGTGGGTACAGCGGCACAACGTGATGGATTTGCTGGGCTGGGTGGCCGTGTTTGTGCTTATCAGCCTGCTGGTTAATGTCCGCACATCGGTGCAGATTATTGATAACAGTGACCTGGTCAAAGTTCACCGGGTGGATAATGTGCCGGTCGGACTGGCGATGCCACTTTCACTGACGACCCGTATCGGGCATGCAATGGTGGCCAGTTACGAGATGATCTTCACGCAACCGGACAGTGTCACCTACAGCAAAACGGGGATGCTGTTTGGCGCAGAACTGGTATCAAAAAGCACCGACTTTTTGTCCCG
>SFGJ01000109.1 GCA_004557655.1 Clostridiales bacterium
TGGACCGGCGGTATGTGGGATGCCGAGAGTGACAACTATGGCAACTTCATCATGGCCTTCTCCGACGCTTCCGCCGGCCCCGGCCTGTGCCTGGGCTCCATCGTGGCCATCGTTGTGACCTTCATTTACTACTGGCTCCGCGGCCTCATCTCCTTCAACAAGTCCATGGAGTCCATCCCCAACGGCTTCATTCAGATGATCTCCCCCATCCTGATCCTCTGCTTCGCCTGGACCCTGTGCGGCCTGTGCCGTGACGACGGTCTGCAGGTGGGTGCCTTCGTGGAGGGCGTCATGGCGAACACCGGTAGCCTTGCCAAGTTCCTGCCTGCGGTTATCTTCATTGTGGCCTGCTTCATCGGCTTCGCCACCGGTACCTCCTGGGGTACCATCGGCATCATGGTCCCGCTGGTCTGCGCTGTGTTTGACTGGAACTCCCAGGTGACCCTGCTGTCCATCGGTCTGGCTGCCTCCTGCGCCGGCGGCGTGTGCGGCGACCACCTGTCCCCCATCTCCGATACCACCATCATGGCTTCTGCCGGTGCCCACTGCTTCCACCTGAACCATGTGTCCACCCAGATTCCCTACGGCGTGACCGTGGCTGCCGTTTCCTTCGTCAGCTTCATCATCGCCGGTCTGATCCAGGATGTTGTGATCTGCATGATTATCGCCGTTGTCCTGATGATCGCCACCCTGTTGGTCATCAAGGCTGTGGTGTCCAAGAAGCACGCCGGTATCTTCCAGGAAATGGCCGAGGCCAACAAGGCCATGGCCGGCAAGTAAGATACAGCCTACATACAACCAAAAAAGAGACGCCCTCGGGCGTCTCTTTTTTGCGCTCATTAACAGAATCTTGATACGATAAACAAAAATGGTTAATGAAATTTAGATAATATTGATCAGGGGAAAAGGACAAAAATTTCCTTAAAAGAAAATTAAAGCCGTTCAGATGGCGTTAAGAAAGATTGAAATAAATAAAAAATGAGCATAAATAATCCGCTAAAAATACAGGATTATCTGCAAATAATATATAAAAAAGACACTTTTTTGTTAATTTAATCAAAAAATGCATTCATAATTTGTTCAAAATTGCGGATTGCAGGCGGAAACGAAATATTGACAATACGGCCAAATCGGATTAGGATGGAAGAACCAAATCTTGAGGAGGTAAATCACTCACTATGGAAAAGAAAGGCACAAAAATAGCGTATTTTACTGCGCTGGCGATCGTGATCGTCGCTCTGGTCATCGCAAAGCTGACCAATGACGGTTCCGGCTTCGTCGCAACCGGTTGGGCACTGTTCCCCCCCGTGGTCGCAATCGCTCTGGCCCTGATCAGCAAGGAAGTGTATTCTTCTTTGTTCCTGGGCTGCCTGGTGGGCGCTCTGCTGCTGGCTGACTTTGATCCCTGGAATACCGCCATCAACTTCATCGGCGCCAGCGGCTCCGTTGGTATGATCAACGCCATCGACATCTCCATTTTGATCTTCCTGGTCATCCTGGGCATCATGGTGGATCTGATGAACAAGGCCGGCGGCTCCGCTGCCTTCGGCCGCTGGGCCAAGAAGTCCGTGAAGACCCGTTCCGGCGCACAGATGATGACCATGCTTCTGGGCGTGCTGATCTTCATCGACGACTACTTCAACTGCCTGACCGTGGGCGCCGTGATGCGTCCCGTCACCGAAAGCCACCATATCTCCCGGGCCAAGCTGGCTTACATCATTGATGCTACCGCCGCTCCTGTGTGCATGCTGGCTCCCGTATCTTCCTGGGCTGCCGCCGTTGCGTCCTATGTGCCCGAAGGCTTCCCCGGTTCCCGTATCAGCATGTTCCTGAGCCAGATCCCCTGGAACTATTACTGCATCCTGACCCTGGTGATGGTCATTGTTACCTCTCTGCTGAACATCGACTACGGCCCCATGCTCAAGCATGAGTACAATGCCCAGGTCAAGGGCGATCTGTTTACCACACCCGAGCGTCCCTTTGCCGGCGCCGACGATTACGAGGAAGGCGCAAAGCATTCCTCCGTCCTGGATCTGCTGCTGCCCGTCATCGTTCTGATCGGCATGTGCATCGTTGGTCTGATCTGGACC
>SFGJ01000110.1 GCA_004557655.1 Clostridiales bacterium
GATCTCGCCGGCATAGGTAATCTGGGGCAGATGCAGCTTCTCAGCGATCTGGGGACCCACCTGAGCGGTATCGCCGTCGATAGCCTGACGGCCGGCCAGGATGATGTCGTCATCCTCCACACCGTAGGTGTCGATACCGGCGGCGATGATCTGGGAGGTGGCGTAAGTATCGGAGCCGCCGAACTCACGAGCGGTGATCAGTACGCCCTCATCCACGCCCATGGCCATCAGCTCACGCAGCATGCCTTCTGCGGGAGGAGGACCCATGGTGAAAGCCACGACCTTGCAGCCCAGCTCATCCTTCAGGGCCAGAGCAGCCTCAACGGCATTCAGGTCATCGGGGTTGATGATGGTCTGCATGGAAGCGCGGTCCAGAGTACCATCGGGGTTCACAGCCACCTTGCCGGAGGTATCGGGAACCTGCTTAACAGTTACAAGAATCTTCATTTTACCTTTTACCTCCTTACTTACTTAACGCCCAGGTTGCTGGCGATGACCATGCATCTGCACCACCTTGGTGGTGGTTTTCATAGCGTGCTCAGAGGTAAACAGTTTGGCCATGGCGGCCAGCTTGGTATAGCGCTTGCCTTCGCCCTTGGCTGCAGCGGCCTGATAGGTCAGCAGGCGGCCTGCCTCGCAGCCCAGCTCCATATCCGCCAGGGTGAACTGGGTATTCTGGAACTTGCTGATGGGCTTACCGAACTGGATACGGCCCTTGGTGTAATGGATGGCCTCGTCCAGTGCGCCCTCGGCAATGCCCAGAGCCTGTGCCGCAATACCGATACGGCCGCCGTCCAGAGTCGCCATGGCAATGGAGAAGCCCTTGCCCTCCACGCCCAGAAGATTCTCCTTGGGGACAATGCAATCCTGGAACACGATCTCCGCGGTGGGACTGCCGTGGAGGCCCATCTTCTCCTCATGCTTTCCCACAGAGAAGCCGGGGAAGCTGCTCTCCACGATAAACGCGGAGATCCCCTTGGTGCCCCGGGATTTGTCGGTCATGGCGAACACCACAAACACATCCGCCACGTAGCCGTTGGTGATGAAGATCTTGGAGCCGTTCATCACATAATGATCACCCTCCAGACGGGCCTCCGTCTGGCCCTTGGAGGCGTCGGAGCCGGCGTTGGGCTCGGTCAGGGCGAAGGCGCCCACATGATGGCCGGTGCTCAGCATGGGCAGGTACTTGGCCTTCTGCGCCTCTGTGCCGTAGGTCAGTATGGGATCACAGCACAGGCCGTTGTGGGTAGCCACGATATCGCCGGTGGAGGCGCACTGCTTGCTCAGCTCCTCAATGCAGATGGCGCTGGCCAGCGGATCGGCGCCCGCGCCGCCGTACTCCTTGGGAATGCACATTCCCATGACGCCCAGATCAAACAGCTTTTCAATGTTCTCCCGGGGATATTCGCAGGTGCGGTCCGTCTCCGCCGCAATGGGCTTGACCCGCTTTTCCGTAAACTCCGCCATCATCTTGCGGAGCATCTGATGTTCACGACTCAGGTTAAAATCCATGATTGTTCTCCTATTATTTTACTTTTTTAGACAGAATGAATATGCCTACAGAGGCATCCAGCTTCCGCTGGCAGTTGCCAGAAGCTTTCCGGTAGAGGCGTCCGTCAGCTCCGCCCGCTGGCGGATCAGACTGCGTCCCGCTTTCACGATATATACTTTCAGGTGCAACTCCATGCCGTATTCTACGCCGCGCAGGAAGGAAACTGTCATATCCGTAGTAGTGGCCTCGTTTTCTCCGGCAGTAAAATTGGCCACTACGCCGAATGCCGTGTCAAACATACCGGCGATGGCTCCTCCGTGAATGCCGCCCTTTTCGTTGATCTGCCACCGCTGGGTCGTAAATGCATACGTTACCGTTTGTTCCTCATAGTCACACGCTATCAGATGTGCCCGCATCTTCTCGTCAAAGCCGCCGTCGCCCAGATTGAGGTAATGCGCGGACTTTTCCCTTACAAGTTGGATCCATGCTTGCTTTTTATCCATTTCGCTTGTCATCCTTTGATCCCGGCGATGTTCTTGGCCAGTTTTTTCTTTTCCTGCATATTGCCCTGGCGCGCGATCATGATGCGCTGGGCCTGGGGTGAGCCTGCACCGTGGAGGGATTCGGTGCGGTAGCCCACCGCCGCCGCGCCAAGGCACATATTCTCCAGGAAGCGCATGATCCGCTGCCGGTCCTCCGTACTGACACCCTCTCGGGCGGCAAAGTATTTATTGCAAATGTCACCGATGGTCTCACCGTTGTTTCCCACCACCGTGTCGGAGGTAAAATCCTTCTCACTGGGCATGGTCACCATGAGACCGCCGGCAATGTCCTCCGCCAGACGCACGATCTCATAGGGGAACCGGGTCACGTTCTGCTTGCACACATTGGCCAGCAGCAGGTCGATCTGGTAGTTGCCCGCCTTGGTGGGACAGCCCTCACAGGAGCAGGCGATGCCGCAGGAGTAC
>SFGJ01000111.1 GCA_004557655.1 Clostridiales bacterium
TTACAGGATACCGGAGCATCAACAGATTGGCCAATGTGCAAATCCGGTAAACTATATCAGGTTCGGTCAAATCCAATCAGAATCAGTGAAACCATATCAGCGTTTGTTTCTGAAATCGAACGGCAAATATTCACTGTTATATAGTCTCCAGCGCAGGGAAAAACCGGTCCTCATGAGGCCCTTTTGAAGCCAAAATTTATCCTGTTTTTTAACACAAAAGGGGTCCCAAAAGCCCGATTATCCACTTATTAATACAAAAAAACAGGGTCAAAACTGGCCAAATCCGGCGAAAATCAGCCAAACAGAATCAAAGCAATAGATACAGGAAAACCCCGGAAAACCTTGGCTTAACAGTGATAAGGAACTAATTCAACCTTATTACTGTTAGCTGACGGTTTCAGGTGTGCAGAACAGGAGCAAAAAAGCGAAGGCATTTTGGGTGCCTTCGCTTTTTGCTTCAATTTTTTGTTATTCCTCTCTACCGCGCAGACGGTTGTTCCGGAACTGCATCCCTGATCGCAGTGGTTATACATGCCTGGCATCAGGAAAAGGCGACTTGGCCGGTAAAGGTCATGATGCCGAACCAGAGCAGGAACGCGGCAAAAACGAAGAAGCCGAACCCGCCGAAAACAGGCTTCCGCGGCCTGTTTTCCGTAATGCATTCAGGCTTAGCCGGGTCATAGTATCCCATCACCTGCCGTCCCAGCTCCCGCTTGCCGGAGAGGGACTGACGGCTCAAGTACCGGTAGGTCCTGCCATTCACCGTGTACTCATAGGTCGGAAGATAGACCGTCTCCCGGCGCAGCCGATCACTGCCGTCCTCCTGGTGCTCCCACCTTTCATCGACCGATTCCTCGATCCACACCACCTTCATCATCGTGGTGCCTGTGTACCGCCGCACGTCATCCTCGTATCCCTTCCATGCGCCTTTCCGCCGGCGGACCCCGAGCCATGCCACCAGCACAGCCCCGAGAATGAAGCCGATTCCCGCTGTGATATTCCGCGTATATTCTACGGGCCATGCCACAAGCGCTACCGCAAGGATGAAGCCGATCACGATAACTTTGATACTCTTCATACGTCCTCCTTCCTGCCGCCATTGGCGGAGATCTCCTCTTACGATACCGGCGGCTGGTTCTGCACCGCGTCCACAAACAAAATGGTCAGCCCGATATATGCGGCGCTTGCCAATGCCAGCAGGACACAGAGAATGATACAGACGATTTGAACCGGTTTCCGCAAGTAACGGCGGGAGAGGACGATCCCCAGCAGTGACAGCAACAGCAGCACAGCAGCGAGCCAAAGAGGCATATTGTCCACCTCCTTTACGCGCCGCGGAATGCGTCGATCATATCCGTGAACCAGCGCAGCTCACGGGCAAAGCGCTGGCGCAGCTGCTCCGGCGTCTCCCGACCCTTGCCGATATCAAAAAAACCGCGACCGCTGTGAACGGCAAGATACAGCCTGCCGTCTGGATTGAGATTCACGGCAAATTTACCGATGGAGGAATCCGCCAGCGTAAGAATCCGCTCCATTCGGCCGGGGGTCAGGATGCGAAGGGTTGCCGCTTCATCGTCGCTGCTCAGATTGAACCGTTTATCAAACATCTCATTGCCTGTCTTGATCGTTCGGGCGTTGAACAGCTTATCCATTTTGTCCCGCGGCCAGATGGTCAGCCATGTTTGAAATTCCTGTCCCAGCTCGCACAGTATCCACTGGCCAGTGTAGACCTCCCGCTCGTTTTTCTCCCACATGCCGGTCTCCTCCCGCTGGACCTCGCTGACTTCCGTCAGCCTGACGGTACACAGCTCCGTGGTTAGCCCCTGATAGGTTCCCCGGACATACCCGCTGCCGCTGCAATGGGTGTGGCTGGGCAGGGGAATGTTTGTGTCCTTCGCGTCTAAAAGGCGAGGGGTGGGGTTCATCTGCACGTTTTCAAGGGCAGCGCCCACGATGTCCGGTGCAATGGCATCAAAGGTCTGCTGGCCTGCCTTATCTTTGGACTTGCCCTGCACCGCCTGCCCCAGCGCGAGGACCACACCGCCCAAAACGATCAGCGCGATATTGCCGCCCCGCCCAGCAGCGAAAGAATTTTTCCGCCCAGCTTGCCGCCCTTGCTTTTGCGAAGCTGCTGCGACAGACGTTCATCCGTCATGTTCCTGTTCTTTTCTTCCATATTCTTCTCCTTATTCTGTCGTGCCGGTCAGAGCAGGGCTTTCCGTTATCAGATCCAGCAGATTGCCCATACCGGTCAGCGAGGCGGTGAACCACTTGCGGATGCCGTCGATGTCCCGCAGATCCAGCTCCTCCGGAACGCCCGCAAACACATACCGGGTGTTCAGCGCCAGCGCCAGATCGCCGTCACGGAGGATAAGGCCGCACAGCTTGGCACTGTTGGAAGATGTCTCCAGCTTCTGTACCAGGTCACGAAGCTGCGGCGTGACCTGATCGTCCACTTCCTGACCGCTCGCCGTGTGAGCGGCAAAGTGCTTCCGGAAGGCGGCAAGGTCGGTGATGTCGTCCTTCTTCCGCTCCTGAAACATGTCGTTCAGGGCGATGTCCAGCGCCGTGTCACAGATGTCCTTGCAGCGGACCACGATGCCGCGGAACAGCGTCTCGGTTCGGGTCATCCAGTTGTCGTTGTCGGGGCCGGACTTTTCCTCCACGGTGCGGCGCAGCTCCACGTTGGCCGCGGAGAACCGCAGCCCCTTGTGCTCGCCCTCGTGGAAGTCCGTCACGGTACACTCCGTAAAG
>SFGJ01000112.1 GCA_004557655.1 Clostridiales bacterium
GCTCACCGTGTCCGTGGAGGCTTCTTCCAAGGAGGAAGCCCAACAGATGGTAAGCGACCAGTGGCACGCCGGGGATCATATTCTGGATGCGGACAATTTCGTGGAGGTGGAGTTTGAGAGCAATGACGGCAAGGAAATCTCCGCCGAAAGAGCACCGGACGATACCATCGAGGTGCTTATGGTGGAGCCGGGACAGTACCCACGCGTGGAGCGCATCGGCTCCGACCTCGCCTCCTTGCAGAAGGCGGTGGACGGCTATATCGAAGCAATTTACCCATATGACGACCCCGTGGCGCTGATCTGCGGGGAGGAAGCCAAGCTGGAGGGCAAGCCCCTGAACCGCGCCCTGCGGGACGGGGACGGCGATATCTACGATATTGTGGCCGGTAAATTCTTCCTCTGCGGTCTGGGGGATGAGAACTTTGCGTCTCTGCCGAAGGAGCTGCAACAGAAATACGAGGAAAAGTTCCGTCAGCCGGAAGCCTTTTTGAAGATGGGCAGCAAAATTATGGCGATCCCCACCGAGCCTCAAAAGACTGCCCCCAAGGGCAAGACCGCTCCGGTGACAGAGCGATGATACCATCACTCCCAATGCGAACGGAAGGAGGAAAAACCCATGCAGGAAGAAATTGAAAACAGAACTGTCACTCTGATCATCTCCGCCGTCAAGCTGACCGCACGGGAGCTGAAGGCCGGGATGGATAAATATCTTTCCGAAAAGAAGAGCAAAGCCATGGAAAAGGCGCGTGCCGCGCCTGAAAAGCCCAGCGGCAAGCAGACGGTGAGGCAGCTCATAGGGCAGAATCAGGGTGTATCCAACATTGAGATCACCAACAGCAATATCAAAGGCTTTGAGCGCATAGCCCGGAAATACGGCGTGGATTTTGCCGTTAAGAAAGACCGCAGCGTTTCACCGCCGAAATACTTTGTGTTCTTTAAGGCGAGGGACGCGGACGCACTGACGGCGGCGTTCAAGGAATACACGGCATATGAGCTTAAACGCGCCGCCAAAGCGCAGAACCGTCCCTCCGTGCTGGCGCATCTGCAAGCACTCAAGGCGAAGGTTCAGGCCATTACGCCGGGGAAATCCCGAAATCAGAACAGGGGCATCACGATATGAAGAAACCTCTGAATATCAAGAAGTTCCTGCTGCCCAATATCCCGTATGTCTTTATCGCCCTCTTTGCCACCAAGCTGGGGCAGGCGTGGAGGCTTGCCCCCGGCACGGACTTCTCGGGCAAGGCGCTGCACCTCATGGAGGGCTTCGCCGCCGCGTTCCAATCGGCGCTGCCCAGCTTTCACCCCATCGACCTGTGCGTGGGCGTTGCAGCCGCTCTGCTCATTCGGCTTATCGTGTACGTCAAGGGCAAAAACGCCAAGAAATTCCGCAAAAATCTGGAATACGGCTCTGCCCGTTGGGGCAAGCCCGAGGATATCGCCCCTTACGTCGATCCGAAGTTTGAGAACAACGTCATTCTCACCCAAACCGAGCGGCTCATGATGTCCAACCGTCCCAAAGACCCCAAGACGGCGCGGAACAAAAACGTGCTGGTGGTGGGCGGTTCAGGCAGCGGCAAGACGAGGTTTTTCATTAAGCCAAATCTCATGCAATTACACAGTTCATACGTTGTCACCGACCCGAAGGGCAGCATCGCCGTGGAGTGCGGAAAGCTCATGCTCCGTAATGGCTACAAGGTGAAGATATTCAATTCCATCAACTTCAAGAAGTCCCACCATTACAACCCCTTTGCGTATATCCACAGCGAGAAGGATATTTTGAAGCTGGTCACGACCCTCATCGCCAACACCAAGGGGGACGGTAAATCCGGAGACGACTTCTGGCAGAAGGCCGAGACGCTGCTCTACACGGCGCTCATCGGCTATATCCACTACGAAGCCCCCGAGGAGGAACAGAACTTCGCCACGCTCATCGAGTTCATCAACGCCATGGAGGTGCGCGAGGACAACGAGACCTTTGAGAACAACGTGGATCTGGCCTTCAAGGAGCTGGCGCAGCGGGAGCCGAATCACTTCGCCGTGCGGCAATATAAAAAATACAAATTAGCG
>SFGJ01000113.1 GCA_004557655.1 Clostridiales bacterium
AGCTTTGTGAGTTGAAAGGATGAATGTGAGACGGCCACAATGGTTTCGTGAAAAGGGGACCATTTATTGAAATCAAAATACAATCCTTATCCACGTTCAGTGTGAGGGCCCAGGACCCCGAGATGCAGGTATTCCTGAGAAGGTTCCGAAATGATATTGGCCCTATCAGAGCCAACACCGATGAGGCACGCTGGTGCCAGCAGACGTAACTGGGAGGAGGGAGAGCATCGGCTCAAGAGAGCAGTTGGACTGGAAAGGGAGAGATCCACTGTCCCTGTCTAGGGCGATATCACAGGTGTAGGTCTCGGCGTGGCGGTGGGTGTTTCGACCCAGCTGTCTGTCTGACCAAGGCATCCAACCTGGGTGGGACTGGGGAAGGCCGAGCCCTCTGGGTGGGACTGGGGAAGGCCGAGCCCTCCCGGTGCGAGCGTCCCGCTTCCTGGGGAAGCTGAGGAGCGAGGGGTTGCCCGGGGACTTGCGGGCACCTGTGGGCCCTGTGTGGAACAGCAGGCGCCACAGCCCTGCTGGGGCAAGGCTGGAGGTCGAAGTGGAGGTGGGCCAGCCTTTGTCTCATGGCCGCGTTTTCCCTTCTGAGCTGCAGGAGCTGTCTCTCCGCCCACAGAGCTGCCATCCCTGTTTCGTGGGCTCTTGTCTCATGGAAGAGGATCTCGTTCTGGTAAGAGACAGCGGTCCTGGCCACCTCTCTGCCCACGTCTTCCGCTCGCTTCTTGTAGACTCTGCCCTGCTGACACAGAGAGCCCAGGCGCCTGAACACCTGGGGGCATTTCTTCTGGAAGGCGAGGCCACGAGCCTCCTCCTCAATGGATCTTCTGAGGAGCAGCTTGAGGTGCTCTTCATGTAATTGAGGCAGCATCCTGAGGTGGAGCCGAAGCTCCTGAATCTCCCTTTCCAGCTGCGTGTTGTCTGCCTGCAAGGACGCGCACTCGGCTTGGAGCCTTTGTACTTGTCCCGCCAGCTCTCCATTGAGTGGATGGTCTTCAGGCCATTTTCTGGAGATGGCCTCGATGTGCTCTTCGTGCCGTTGCAGGGACCCTTTGCCGTGCCCAGGGTCCATGAGACGCTTCCGATGGGCTTGCGGCCGCCGGGCCGGGGGGTGGTCATGGTCCGCAACTCGGGGTCCCTCTGCCTCCCAGGGCTCAGGCCAATGGATGGTCTTCAGGGTGCTTCCAGCCAGAGATGGCAGCTGGCTCCCTTTCTCCTCCAGGACCCGCCGGCTCCGTGTGTGTAAACGTGCCAGCACATCTTTCTGTCCCCTCAGGACCCGCGTTCTCTGCTTCCATCCCTCCGTTTCCCGGCAGAGCCTTTCCAGGCATTGCCGAAGATGAGCGTTTTCCTGCAGCCCAACCATGAGTTTCTCGCGGAGGTGGTGGACCTTCTCCTGGGCTGTCTGCAAGGCGTTTTGGGCCTGGGTCCCTTGGGCTTGGTACGCTTCTGAGGTGGCTCCAAGGGACTGGATCTGTCCTTGGAGACGAGCCCACATGAGCCCGAGACAGCAGAGGTGAGAGGGCTGGCTCTTCGGTCCTTTTCCCAGGAAGCCTTCCCTGTTGGGAGATGACGTGTTGGGGATGGGAGGAAGTGCCGCCAAGCACAGGCATTGCAACGTGGGAGCGCTGGCCTCCACAGCGGGTGACTGGAGGGCTTCAAGGCCTCGGGCCCTCCGTCCGTTCTTCCCCCCGGCCTTTCTGTAGACTTCGGCCCAGCCAGAACCCCTCTCGGCCGGCTCTCCTCCTCTTCTGAAAGGACGGCCGCTCTGGACGACCCAGACCAGCAGAGCGGCCCAGAGTGGGGTCTCCCAGGGAAGCCCCAGGAGACCCAGAACTGCTCTCAAGGTGTCCGACAGCACCAGGAGAGTGTCCCCCAGGAGCTCCAGGGCCGGCAGCCCAAACATTGTGGTGGCAGGGAGCAGGCCCTCTGCGGCCCCACAGGCACCACCGCTCTGCCTCTGCCCGTGGGCCACAACTGACCCCACGGAACTCTGCCGCCCCAACACGCGGGTGCCTGGCAACCAGGGCAGATGGCCGTTGGGGCTGGGGGAGGGGGAGGCCCGCCAGGTTCTAGAAAGCCCTGCTCTCGGATGGCTCCGCCCCCTGCTCAGTGATGTCACCTGAGCAGTGCCTTTGGGGCGAGCCAAGGGCGGATTGCCGCCTGGAGCTGGATGTGGCCACGAGCCAACCTCGAAGGTCAGGCGCTGCCCTGGCTCTGCTGGCTGTCAGGTTTCCCACCTGGAAAATGATCAGGCTGGTGGCAAGACAGGCGACGACCTCAGACGTTGTCCACCTGGAGGGTGCCTGGTGGCAAGACAGGCGACGACCTCAGACGTTGTCCACCTGGAGGGTGCATTCGTTTTTCCTGAAACTCATCCATTCGTATAGTCCAACTTCCAACAGTGCCCAAGGGGAGGTGCTCCAAACGGAGTTCCCCTTGTGGCTCAGCAGTAGTGCACCCAAGTCCTGCCCATGAGGAAGCGGGTCTGATCCCTGGCCTTGCTCAGTGGGTTAAGGACCCTTGAGCTCTGGATGAGGTTGCAGATGCGTCTCGCACCCTGCGTGGCTGTGGCCGTGGCGTAGGCCGGCAGGTGTAGCTCCGAATTGACCCCTAGCCTAGGAACTAGGCCACCCCATGCCACGGGTGAGGCCCTCAAAAGTCAAGATCACAGCTTTTTCTTTTTTTGTAAAGATACACCAGGCCTCCTGTTGGTGTTGAGGCAGCAAGGTCCGGAATCTCTGCATCTTTGCCCAGGGCATAAGTTAGTGAGGGAATTTTATCCAAAGAATGATATCCATTGCCATGCTATCACCGTGGACACGGGGATCTACAGTGTGGCCTTTATTGGGCATGATAGAGAGAAGAGAAAGACCCACTCCCCATTGGTTCTTGAAAAAGTTGTGGTTCGTGCAACGAACTACTGCTCCCAAGAATGGGAAGATCCTCCACCAGGACCAG
>SFGJ01000114.1 GCA_004557655.1 Clostridiales bacterium
ATTCTCGCCATGCTGTAAGGAGGTGCAAAGATGAGATTCTTCGATTTCCTGAAAGGCCCTGACATCAATCAGGGTGTCAAAGAATATAGCACTACGGATGGCGCAGTCCTGCTGGATGTTCGCACCCCCGACGAATACCGGCAGGGGCATATCCCCGGCAGTAAAAATGTTCCTTTGCAGTCCATTGACAAAGTGGCTGGCATGATTGACAATAAAGCTACCCCCATCTTTGTACACTGTCTCAGTGGTGCAAGAAGCCGCCAGGCAGCTGCTGTTTTGCAGCAGCTGGGTTATACCAACGTGAAAAACATAGGCGGAATTTCCGCTTATGCAGGAAAGGTGGACAGCTGCTGTTTTGCAGCAGCTGGGTTATACCAACGTGAAAAACATAGGCGGAATTTCCGCTTATGCAGGAAAGGTGGAGCGATAATATGAAGGTTGTCATCGTAGGCGGCGTGGCAGGCGGCGCAACCGCCGCTGCCCGCATCCGCAGATTGGACGAGCAGGCGGCGATCGTGGTGTTTGAGCGGTCCGGGTTCATCTCCTACGCCAACTGCGGCCTGCCCTATTACATCGGCGGGGTCATTGAGGATCCCGAGGAGCTGACCCTCCAGACGCCGGAGAGCTTCTTCTCCCGCTTCCGGGTCGCCATGCGTGTGCGCCATGAGGTCACTGCCATCCACCCCGACAAAAAGACGGTCTCCGTGACAAATCTGGAGACTGGGGAAGAATTTGAGGAGGGCTACGACAAGCTGCTCCTCTCTCCCGGCGCCAAGCCGACCCAGCCTCGGCTTCCCGGCGTGGGATTGGACAGGCTGTTTACCCTGCGCACCGTGGAGGACACCTTCCGCATCAAGGAATTCATTGACCGGAACCATCCCAAGTCCGCCGTACTGGCGGGCGGCGGCTTCATCAGCCTGGAACTGGCCGAGAACCTGCGGAAGCTGGGGATGGAGGTCACCATCGTCCAGCGGCCCAAGCAGCTCATGAACCCCTTTGACCCGGATATGGCAGCTTTCATTCACAGTAAAATGCGCAGGCACGGCGTGGGGCTGGCCTTAGGCCACACAGTGGAGGGCTTCGAGGAGAAGAACGGCGGCGTGGATGTGCTGCTGAAGGACGAAATGCCCCTCCATGCCGACATGGTAGTGCTGGCGATCGGCGTTTCGCCTGACACCGGCCTTGCCAAAGACGCCGGACTGGAACTGGGCATCAAGGGCAGTATCGTGGTCAATGACCGGATGGAGACCTCCGTTTCCGACATCTACGCCGTGGGCGACGCGGTTCAGGTAAAGCACTTTGTCACCGGGCAGGATGTCCTGCTCTCTCTGGCGGGCCCCGCCAACAAACAGGGCCGCATCGCGGCGGACAACATCTGCGGCGGCGACAGCCGGTACACCGGCTCTCAGGGCAGCTCGGTCGTCAAGGTCTTTGATATGACAGCGGCTTCCACTGGGGTCAACGAGACCAACGCGAAAAAAGCCGGACTGGATGTGGATACCGTCATCCACTCCCCCATGAGCCACGCGGGCTACTACCCCGGCGGCAAGCTCATGACTATGAAGGTCGTCTTTGAGAAAGAGACCTACCGCCTGCTGGGCGCCCAGATCGTGGGTTACGAGGGCGTGGACAAACGGATCGATGTGCTGGCCACCGCCATCCGTGCGGGGATGAAGGCCACTGAACTGAAAGACCTGGACCTGGCCTATGCGCCGCCCTATTCCTCTGCCAAGGACCCGGTGAATATGGCCGGCTTCATGATCGAGAACATCGCAAACGGCGTCCTGAAGCAGTGGCACCTGGCGGATGTGGACACGTTGCCCCGGGACGGCAGCGTGACGCTGCTGGATACCCGCACCGTAGGAGAATTTGACGGTGGACACATCGATGGCTTCCTCAACATCCCGGTGGATGAGCTGCGGGAGCGGCTGGGTAAGCTGGACAAGTCCAAGCCGGTGTACGTCATCTGCCAGAGCGGCCTACGCAGCTACATCGCCTGCCGTATTCTGGCCGGGAACGGCTTCGAGTGTTACAACTTCTCCGGCGGCTTCCGGTTCTACGACGCGGTGATGCATGACCGCTGCCTCATTGAATCGGCCACCGCCTGCGGCATGGACAAATAAACAACCGCCGCATCTCTCCAACAATTTTGGTAGAGATGCGGCGGATTTTCATCCTCTGACTGCAGCAAACATTTCAAACATCTGAATCACACTTTACCCCAAA
>SFGJ01000115.1 GCA_004557655.1 Clostridiales bacterium
GGAACAGCGCCTGAAGGAACAGTATGGCGATAATCCGCTGGCGCTGAATAACGTCATGTCAGAGCAGAAAAAGACCTGGGCGGCTGAAGACCAGCTTCGTGGAAGCTGGATGGCCGGGATGAAGTCCGGCTGGGGAGAGTGGGCGGAAAGTGCGACGGACAGTTTTTCGCAGGTTAAAAGCGCGGCCACGCAGACCTTTGACGGTATTGCACAGAATATGGCAGCGATGCTGACCGGCAGTGAGCAGAACTGGCGCAGCTTCACCCGTTCTGTGCTGTCCATGCTGACAGAGATTTTTCTGAAGCAGGCGATGGTGGGGATAGTCGGGCGTATCGGCAGCGCCATTGGCGGTGCTTTCGGTGGTGGTGCGTCTGCCTCCACGGGGACGGCCATTCAGGCTGCGGCGGCGAACTTCCATTTCGCGACCGGGGGATTTACGGGAACCGGTGGCAAATATGAGCCAGCGGGGATTGTCCACCGCGGGGAGTTTGTCTTCACGAAGGAGGCAACCAGCCGGATTGGTGTCGGGAACCTGTACCGCCTGATGCGGGGCTATGCGGAAGGGGGGTATGTGGGTGCTGCCGGAAGTCCGGCGCAGATGCGGCGGGCCGAAGGCATTAATTTTAATCAGAACAATCACGTGGTGATTCAGAACGACGGTATCAACGGACAGGCGGGGTCGCAGCTGATGAAGGCGGTGTATGACATGGCCCGCAAGGGGGCACAGGATGAACTCCGGCTGCAGTTGCGTGATGGCGGTCTGTTATCAGGGAGCGGTCGATGAAAACCTTTCGCTGGAAAGTGAAGCCGGATATGGAGGTGAACTCGCAGCCATCGGTGCGTGAAGTGCGTTTTGGTGACGGGTACTCACAGCGTATGGCGGCAGGGCTGAATGCTGACCTGAAAACATACAGGGTGACGCTTTCCGTGACCCGGGAGGAGGCCCGGCATCTGGAAGCGTTCCTGGCAGAGCACGGGGGCTGGAAGGCATTTTTGTGGAAGCCACCCTATGCATACCGGCAGATAAAGGTGACCTGTGCCGGGTGGTCTGCGCGGGTCGGGATGTTGCGCGTTGAGTTCAGCGCGGAGTTTAAGCAGGTGGTGAACTGATGCAGGATATTCACGAAGAAAGTCTGAACGAGTCGGTTAAATCAGAGCCGTCACCGCGGGTGGTACTCTGGGAAATCGACCTGACGGTACAGGGCGGTGAGCGGTATTTTTTCTGTAATGAGCTGAATGAAAAAGGGGAGCCGGTCACCTGGCAGGGGCGTAAGTATGAGGCATACCCGATTGACGGCAGCGGTTTTGAGATGAGCGGGAAGGGCAGCAGTGCCAGACCGTCGCTGACGGTGTCCAATCTGTTCGGTCTGGTCACCGGGATGGCGGAAGACCTGCAGAGTCTGGTGGGGGCCACGGTGGTCCGCCGCCGGGTGTATGCCCGTTTTCTGGATGCGGTGAATTTCGTTGCGGGCAATCCGGAGGCGGACCCGGAGCAGGAGCTGAGTGACCGCTGGGTGGTGGAGCAGATGTCGCAGCTGACAGCCATGACGGCCTCGTTTGTGCTGGCCACACCGACCGAGACGGACGGGGCGCTGTTTCCCGGTCGTATCATGCTGGCGAACACCTGTATGTGGACCTACCGCTCTGATGAGTGTGGTTACACGGGCGGGGCAGTGGCGGATGAGTTCGATAAACCCACCACGGATATCCGTAAGGACAGATGCAGCAAGTGCATGCGCGGGTGTGAACTGCGCAGGAATGTCGGCAATTTTGGCGGTTTCCTTTCCATTAATAAACTTTCGCAGTAAATCCCGGTTTATGACACAGACTGAATCAGCGATTCTGGCGCATGCCCGGCGGTGTGCTATATCCCTTGTGTGAATATTTCCGCAGAGCCGGAGGCGTATTTTCGTATCGCACCGGAAGACTGGCTGCGGGCAGAGATGCAGGGGGAGATTGTGGCGCTGGTCCACAGTCATCCCGGTGGTCTGCCCTGGCTGAGCGAGGCGGACCGGCGGCTGCAGATAAAGAGCGCACTGCCCTGGTGGCTGGTCTGCCGGGGTGACATTCACAAATTCCGCTGCGTGCCGCACCTGACGGGACGGCGCTTTGAGCACGGGGTGACGGACTGTTACACCCTGTTCCGGGATGCATACCATCTGGCGGGGACTGAAATGCCGGATTTTCATCGCGAGGATGACTGGTGGCGCAACGGTCAGAACCTTTACCTGGACAATATGGCGGTCACCGGCTTTTACCGGGTGCCCCTGTCCTCTGCACAGGCGGGCGAT
>SFGJ01000116.1 GCA_004557655.1 Clostridiales bacterium
CATGATTGCCCAGGGTAACCCGATGCCGGTGCCTTACGGGGAAATGCTGGTTGGCTCCCGCCGTATATCCCAGGACATCAGTACCCGTGATGAAGGCGGTGACGGGAAGGTGGTGGTTATCGGGCGGCAGGCATAAAAGCGAAAAAATCCCGCAGTGCTCACGGACAGGAACTGCGGGAGAGTTACGAAGATTGAGTGTAAGGAATTATTCTTATGTCACGACAAAAACATTAACTCAGAGAGGGAGGATGCGCCGTTCTTTTCAGGGAGAAAGGATTTATCGTCCTGAGGAATAAAGGTAAGGGGCCCGCCCCTTACCTGACTGATTATTGAATGATGCCGCAGGCCATTCTCGCACCACCACCGCCCAGGGGCTCCGGATGGTCATGATGGTTATCACCGCCAGCATGAAGCATGAGAGAACGCCCTTTAATCTCTTTTAATGAGTTCAGTCTCGGGGCCAGGACCGGGTAGTTCGCTTTTCCGTCATGCGTCACGAACAGCGCAGGGAGGTCGCCCAGGTGTCCATCCGGAGACCAGGGGCCAAGATGTTTGCCGGTGTTTTTCGGGTCAAAGTGACCGCCAGCCGATAATGCTGCGACCGGTTTTCCGTCTTTCAGTGCCGGGGCGCAATTTCCTTTTTCGTGCACATGAAAACCATGAATGCCTTCAGACAGAGAGTGAAGGGCTGGTGTGAACAGCAGACCGTAGGGGGTCTCCTGAATGGTTATTTTTCCAATGCTGACTTCTTTTCCGTCAGCACTGACAAGGTTCATTGGGACTTCCTGTTCTGCTGCGTATCCGCATGATGCTGCTGTCAGCATGGCAATGGCAGCAATGATTTTACATTTCATAAAACCCTCATTAATTCCGTTAACAGACTGAGCTTGCTGGTTACAGGGTAACAAACAGCGTTCTGATGATATCGCGCAATAGCTGTGCAATATCCTATCACTGCGATTAATAATACCAATTGAGAGGAACATTATGGGTAAAGGTGGCGGCAGGGCGCACACGCCGGTTGAGGTAAAGGACAATCTTAAGTCCACGCAGATGATGAGCGTGATTGATGCCATTGGTGAAGGGCCGATTGAAGGTCCGGTGAAGGGGCTGCAGAGTATCCTGGTGAACAAAACCCCGCTGACGGACACGGACGGCAATCCTGTGATACATGGTGTGACAGCGGTCTGGCGCGCCGGGGAGCAGGAGCAGACACCACCTGAAGGCTTTGAGTCCTCCGGGGCGGAAACCGCACTGGGCGTGGAAGTGACGAAGGTAAAGCCGGTGACGCGCACCATTACGTCCGCGAACATTGACCGCCTGCGGGTCACCTTCGGGGTGCAGTCACTGTTGGAGACCACCTCAAAGGGCGACCGTAATCCCTCTTCTGTCCGACTGCTGATTCAGTTGCAGCGTAACGGTAACTGGGTGACGGAAAAGGATGTCACCATTAACGGCAAGACCACCTCACAGTACCTGGCGTCGGTGATTCTGGAGAATCTGCCTGAGCGGCCCTTTAACATCCGGATGGTCCGGGAGACAGCGGACAACACCTCGGACCAGCTGCAGAATAAGACGCTCTGGTCGTCATACACCGAAATCATCGATGTGAAACAGTGCTACCCGAACACGGCGATTGTGGGGTTGCAGGTGGATGCGGAGCAGTTTGGCGGTCAGCAGATGACGGTGAACTACCATATCCGCGGTCGCATCATCCAGGTACCGTCAAACTATGACCCGGAAAAACGCACGTACAGCGGCATCTGGGACGGCAGCCTGAAACCGGCATACAGCAACAACCCTGCCTGGTGCCTGTGGGACGTGGTATCTGGGACGGCAGTCTGAAACCGGCATACAGCAACAACCCGGCCTGGTGCCTGTGGGACATGCTGACTCACCCGCGCTACGGCATGGGAAAACGTCTGGGGGCGGCGGATGTGGACAAGTGGGCGCTGTATGCCATCGGGCAGTACTGCGACCAGACGGTCCCGGATGGTTTCGGGGGGACCGAGCCGCGGATGACCTTTAATGCGTACCTGGCACAACAGCGTAAGGCGTGGGACGTTCTCAGTGATTTCTGCTCTGCGATGCGCTGTATGCCGGTATGGAACGGTCAGACGCTGACGTTCGTTCAGGACCGCCCGTCGGATGTGGTGTGGCCGTACACCAACAGCGATGTGGTGGTGGATGATAACGGCGTGGGGTTCCGCTACAGCTTCAGTGCCCTGAAGGACCGGCACACGGCGGTGGAGGTGAATTACACCGACCCGCAGAACGGCTGGCAGACCTCCACGGAACTGGTGGAAGACCCGGAAGCCATACTGCGCTACGGACGCAACCTGCTGAAGATGGACGCGTTCGGCTGTACCAGCCGCGGTCAGGCCCACCGTGCCGGGCTGTGGGTGATAAAGACCGAACTGCTGGAAACGCAGACGGTGGATTTCACGCTCGGGTCTCAGGGGCTGCGGCACACACCCGGTGACATCATTGAAATCTGTGATAACGACTATGCCGGGACCATGACCGGCGGACGTGTCCTGTCCATCGATGCCGCCAGCCGTACCCTGACGCTGGACCGGGAGGTGACACTGCCGGAGACCGGCACGGCCACTGTTAATCTGATTAACGGCAGCGGTAAGCCGGCGAGCGTGGCCATCACCGCACACCCCGCGCCTGACCGGATACAGGTCAGCACCCTGCCGGATGGTGTGGAGACATACGGTGTGTGGGGACTCTCCCTGCCGTCACTGCGCCGTCGCCTGTTCCGCTGTGTCTCCATCCGGGAAAACACGGACGGCACCTTTGCCATCACGGCGGTGCAGCACGTACCGGAAAAAGAAGCCATCGTGGATAACGGCAGTATCTGGCGCAGGCTAAATGGGACACGCCGCGGGTGGTGAAGGGCGTGCGCTTCAGTCTGCGCCTGACCAGTGGTAAGGGAACGGATGCCAGACTGGTGACCACCGCCATCACCGCAGACACGGAGCACCGTTTCAGTGGCCTGCCACTGGGGGAATACACCCTGACGGTGCGGGCGATAAACAGTTATGGCCAGCAGGGTGAACCTGCCACCACCACCTTCCGGATTAACGCACCTGCAAAACCCGCCACCATTGAGCTGACGCCGGGGTATTTTCAGATAACGGCGGTCCCGCGTCTTGCGGTGTATGATCCGACGATACAGTTTGAATTCTGGTTCTCAGAAAAACGCATCACGAACACGGCACAGGTGGAAAAATCTGCCCGTTATCTGGGGTCCGGCAGTCAGTGGACTGTCCAGGGGAGCCGGATTAAGCCGGGGACGGATTTCTGGTTTTACGTGCGAAGCGTCAACCTGGTGGGAAAATCTGCTTTTGTGGAAGCCAGCGGGCAGCCCAGCAATGATGGTGAAGGGTATCTGGAAATTTTCCGGGGGCTGATAGATGAGACGCTTCTGGGTCAG
>SFGJ01000117.1 GCA_004557655.1 Clostridiales bacterium
CGCCGGCTTCAGCTCACGGATGACCCATTTCCCGTACCGGATATCTTCAAAGCGGAACTTACCGTTGCTGTCAGACTCGGTTACACGCACGGCAGTTTCCTCGGTAAACTCCGTTTCACTTTCACGGAACAAACCGAATACCGCACCGGCGATCACATTGCCGTCCTCGTCGAGCTTGGTACCCTCAATATTGCCGCGGATATAACGGTTCTCCAGCTGGAAGCTCACCACATCGCCGTCTTCAGACACTGTGACCGGATACGCCTTCTCATTGAGGACAAAGCCCTTGGCCGGCTGGATCTCACGAACGACCCAGGTTCCGAAGGGCACCTTTTCAAATTTGAAGGTGCCGTCCTGTGCGCTTTCCGCCGTTAAATACGCATTTTCAGCCGCATACTCATTTTCATCATTGCGGAACAGGCCGAAAATCGCACCGGCGATCACATGTCCATCCTCATCGACCTTGCGGCCGGAAATCATACCGTACTTGAGGTCGTTTTTGATCGGATCACCGCCGTTGACAGAAATCTCAACCATATGAGTTTCCTGCGAGCCGTAGGAAAACTCGAATTCATAATGGGTGTCGTCCAGGATGTAGTGCTCGTCCGTACTGCGTTCCTGCAGGTAATAGCTGCCCAGCGGTAGGTCGGCACTGACCGTCGCCATGCCGTTATCATCAAAGGTCACGATCTCAATGATCCCACCTGCCGGAATGACGGTCCCGTCATCGGCAACCAGGTCAGTCTTGGCATACAGACCGAAGGTGATGTTTTTCAGTTCGCTGTTCATACCGATACCGAACAGCTCATTCTGCTCCAACATCTTGCTTAGGGATACTTTGACCTTTTGGCGCTCATTATAGAGATTGCCGGCGGTTTCTGTGATGGCGACCTCCTGACCGGCGTAAGTCAGCTCTACAGTCTGAATTTTGCCATTCAGGACCATTCCGTGCGGTGCGGCGATCTCCCGGATCTCATATTTTCCGAGATACAGTTCCTTACTCGATGCCACGCCGTCAGACTCAGTCGTGATCGTATCCACGATCTCGCCCTTTGCGTAATGCATGACGCCGTCAAGCGTATAAATATCTTCTGCGGCACGGATCTCAAACACTGCGCCGGGCAGACTCTTGACCGCATAGACCGGTTTATAGATCCCGTCCGCTTCCGTGACCGTCCAGAATACTTCGCCAGTCTTAAAGAAACGGATGATACCTTTCTGCGGCATGTTGGAACGGGTGACTTCAATCAATGTGATGCCGCCATCCTCGGTCGCCGAGTCTGCGGTCACATCAAAATAGACCGGGTCGGAGTTCAATACATAGCCATACGGAGCCTTGACCTCCACAATGGAGTAGCCCTTCCCGAACGGAAGCACTTCCGGAGTGATCAGATAGCCTTCCGCGTTGGTGTAGAAGGTGTCGATCACCGTCAGCTCCGGATAGGTGTACTGCATGGTAACTCTGGTACCGTCCGGGTTATAAATCTGGAACGCTGCGCCTGCATACGGGATACTCAGACCGGATTCCGCATCCGTCTTTTGAATCTTGAGATATCCGGTAAAGGGCGCATTGTTGAGTAGATATTGATAGCAGCATCCGTCTTTATCAATGAAAACATCGAAGGGCGCTGCCAGTTCAAAGCCTTCCGTGCCTTTCGTCTGTCTGACTGTATAGACGCCGTAAGGAAGCTGCTTCGTCCCGGCATAGCCATGCTTGTCGGTGGTCAGATAGTCCCGTTCCGTATCCCGGGCACTCTCATAGGAACCGGCGGTCTTCAAGAATACTTCAAATTCCGCTCCGGCCTCAACCGTCTCCAGTGTTCTTCTCCCGCGTATACTGTCCGGGCGTCACACCGAGCCAGTAGACGGTCTCATCTAAAAGATATCCTTCAGATGGTGTGATCTCACGGATGCTCCAACCCTCACCGCAGGGATAGTAGTCGGTCAGGAAATATCCGTTTTTATCTGTCACATAGGTGTCCACAAGCTCATCATAACGATAAACGCCGTAAACTGCTCCGGCGAGTGTGGCATTGCCTTGGGTTTCTCCGTAAGGATAGCCGAGTTTCTCCACAATGCTGTCTGAGTCGAGCGAGAGCATCTTTGTGGTTCCATGCTCACTATTGCCGCGAAGAGAGGCATCGACTTTGAGGACATCGGCACGCCATTTCTTGAGGATATTATCAAAT
>SFGJ01000118.1 GCA_004557655.1 Clostridiales bacterium
TTCTTATGAAACTAAGCCTGCCGCTTTACATTATTCTGCACTCTGTTATTCGGCAGAGTGTTTTTTCTTTTTGCTTATAACCGTAGTGCCGGTCACAACGCCGCCGCTGGCAAGCAGCAGTGCGATCCACAGCATGAGGTTACTGTTGTCGCCGGTCGGGGGAGACTTCGGCAGCTTCGCCGTTACAGTGTCGGCTTTGGCGATTTCCTTGGTGCCGTCTTTGTCGCTGTAATACTTATCACAGCCGCCGCAGTGCCAATACTCGATATTGCCCTCGGCATCCTCGGTCGCCGCCTTGGCGGAGATATGCTGGAGGTTGGTGTGATTCTTCGGGTCAAGCTCACCGTAGGCTTTGCCGCAAACCTCGCATACCGCTTTTTCAGCGCAGGTTGCCTTGCCGCCGAAGCAATCCTTTGTTTCAAGCCCGTTGCAGCCGTCCACCGTGCATTGACGGGTGTGCGTGCCGTCGCCGTTCGATACCCATTCACCATAGGTATGCCTGTCGTTGACCGTTACGGTCATCTCGGCGGTGTTGCCCGCTTTGTCGGTGACAACGATTCTCTGCTCGCCGTCTGCGGGAGCGAGGGTAAAGCTGTTGTTTTCGTCAAGCGTGACCTCTGTGCCGTTTACGGTGACGGTATCTACATATTTCTCGTCAATCGTTACGGTCTGTGCCTCGCAATAGATTTTGCCGTCCTCAATGCCGGTGATAACCGGGCTTGTGCCGTCAAGCACAATGCCGTCCGAGCAAATGTAGTCCGTATTGCCCGCCTTATCGGTCAGTCTGACATAGATGATATATTCGTTATCGGGGTCAATGCCGAACGGCGCGGTGTACGCTGTAAAGGTCATGCCGTCAAGCTCCGCTTTTGTTGATTCCTTATCTGACAGCAGATATTCAACCTTTACCGTTTCGCCGCTGTTGTCGGCTGCGGTGATCGTCACCGTTTGCGTGTCCTTAAAGAACAGCCCGAAGGTGATGTTGTTGAGAAACGCTTTCCAACTGTTCTCGCTGATTTTCATTTCGCCCGTGGGCTTTTCGGTGTCTTTCCACTGCGCCGTGACAGTCATATTCTCGGCGGGCATGGTCGTGGGAATTTCCGTGTCCCAGCCGATAAAGGTATATCCTTCTCTTGTCGGGGCGGCAGGGGCGGCAATCGCTGTGCCGTAGTCCTGTGTAATGGATGCGACGGTACTACCACCTACGGTGTCGAAGGTGACGGTATATTGATTGATCTCCCACCTCGCCCAATATTCCTTATTGCCCGTTTCGGTGTTGCTGATCGCCGTAACAGGAGAGCTGGTCAGATTTTCGTTGTCATACCAGCCCTTGAAGGTGTACCCGGTGCGCGTCACATCTGTCGGGAGTGTTGCGCCCACGCCGTAGGTGTAGGAGGTGACATTGCCGCTGTTGATAGTGCCGTCGCCCGCGTTCAGCGTGACGGTATAGGTCGGGGCTGTCCACTGCACCGTCAGTTCCGTCACATCAGCAGGAACACTGGCACCGGGGGCGTAGGATTAGTATAGCATAGAATTGTGATAATTTTAAGAGCGGCTTGCGAAAAGCTGCGAAAAAGCGGGGCAGATCGTCAGCGGTAGAAATTCTCATAAAATTCTGCTATAATATGATCAAAAGAGCCTGATTTGGGACAATGTTATTTTGCGTTGCTTGAGGCAACGCCGCTTTTTGCACTATAATGAAAGTGCAAAGGAGGAATGCACTATGTTTCAGGATAACCTAAAAGCACTTCGCAAGAAGAAGGGTATCACACAGGAAGAGCTGGCGGCTGGCGGAAATTTTAGAGGTACCGGTAAGCCGGCTGCTTGGCTCCAAAATCGAAGCGGAAGAACAGCCGGACGCATTGGCGGAACAGCTTTCCCGAATCAACGAGCAGCTTGCGATCAAAAACAGGCGGGCAAAAAGAGTCTGGAAAGCGATAGCGTTCATCGTCGGCGGCATTATTGCCGTATATGTTCTGATCTTAATTCTTGCAACCGTCTTTACCTTTTCGCCCGACCGATCCGACACAACAGACAGCTCGCAGTCTATTGAGTCGATCGTGGAAAAGGAATGAGGATCGGGCGCT
>SFGJ01000119.1 GCA_004557655.1 Clostridiales bacterium
CGATTTGTAAAAAACAATATTCCTCACGTGCCTCTAACACGCCACCTCCCGGCCAACCCCAAGTTATCCCTCACATTTTACAAAACACCTTCAGGGCGATCGTGCACAGAACCGCCCACAGGCCACTTTGTCATGAATATCTCACCCCCGATCGCACGACTTTTTCAGGCTTATCGTCATTCTACACTGTTCTGTGGCACATTACTCTGAAAGCGATTTGTAAAATAACAGAATTCCTCACGTGCCTCAAACACGCCACCTCCGGCCATCCCAAGTTTTCCCTCACATTTTGCAAAACACCTTCAGGGCGATCGGCCACAGAACCGTCCACAGGCCACTTTGTCATGAATATCTCGGCACCGATCGCACGACTTTTTCAGGCTTATCGTCATTCTACACTGTTCTGTGGCACATTACTCTGAAAGCGATTCGTAAAAAACAATATTCCTCACGTGCCTCAAAGACGCCACCTCCGGCCATCCCTAGTTATCCCTCACATTTTGCAAAACACCTTCAGGGCGATCGTGCACAGAACCGTCCACAGGCCACTTTGTCATGAATATCTCGCCCCCCGGTCACACCAATTGGAGCAGCCGGGGAGGAAGGAGAAAGTAAATGTCCGATTAGGATATTTTTTTATCCAAAATGGTTGTTATTTTGATATTTTCCGTTATCTTTACGAGCGATAACTACGTATGATTATGAACCGGCCGGAAAGGAACCTGACGGCTGAAAGGAATATGTGAAAATGCAGTACTACGAAAAATGCAAAAATGTGGCAGTATGGCAATGTAGCAATGTAGCAATGTGGCAATGTAGCAATGTAGCAATGTGGCAATGTAGCAATGTAGCAATGTGGCAATGTGGCAATGTGGCAATGTAGCAATATGGCAATGTGGCAATGTGGCAATCTAACAACCGGCGCGGCGGGCAAGGCGTGACATCAATCCATAAACATAAACATGTTAAACATATGATGCAAACCATCACCTATCTAATTCAAAAACAGTATGAACAAAAGTCTAACTAAACCTCTCATTCGGCCGCTCGGCGGCCGATGGGCAAGAGCCAGGGAGGCGCACAGGCGATGACGCAGACGCAGGCGATGACGCAGGCGCAGGCGTGTGCTGCCGGCCGGGGAGGCGCACAGGATCTGACCGCGGGCGGCGAGATCGTCCTTACGCCGCCGCGGGATCTGAACAGCGAGCTGCGCCACCGCACGTGGAGCGTCTACACGCAGGGCGGGCTGTCCTGGGGGAACCTCGACGCGAAGAGGAGCTACAGGCAGTCGGCGGCGGCCGGCGGCGGAGTCGATTTCACCATCCGCCCATGGGTGCGCGTGGGCGCCGAGTACATCTGGTCGCGCTACCGCCGCGAGCAGCGCCTCTCGGCGCTCGACACCAAGGCCATGCCCGTGAAGGCCTACGGCAACTACATGATGAACCTCCACAACGCCAAGCTCGGCGTGGGCCTCAACCTCATGGAGATATGGCCGGAGCGCCGGGCGCAGTGGCTCAACATCTGGGCCGGGACGGGCGCGGGCTACACCTTCGGGCGCGGCAACGAGTACGGCATCCATTTCAGCAACACCCTGACGCAGGGCGGCAAGACAACCCCGCTCACCGGCGGCGCGTCCATCAGCAACGACGACGCGATAACGATCACGGGCAACGTCCGCACGACGAACCGCCACGAGAGGTTCAACGCATTCTACATCCCCGCCTCGCTCCACGTCGAGGCCGACCTATGCCGCAGCCTCACCGTCGGGCTGAAGGGGGAGATGGACTGGCTCCTGAACCGCGGGGACATAGCCCCGAAGGGGTACGCCTTCGCCCTTGTCACCCTGCGCTACAACCTCGTGCCAAGCCGCGCCAGGGTGCAGCGCGCCTACTACGAGGGCGAGATCTCCGCGCTTGGCGGCCGCCTGGACGCCCTGCGTCTTGAGGCCGACCGGTCCAGGGCGCGCGCCGACGAGGCCGAGGAGGCGCTCCGCCTGGCGGAGACGCAGAACGCCGACCTCCAGGGCCTCCTCTCCGACTGCGAGGAGTGCAGGGCCAGGGCCGAGGCCGTGGCCTCCGCCGCCCCTGCGTCGCATTACGTGCAGTTCGACCACAACAGCTCCCATGTGGGCGGCGCCGAGGCCGACCGCCTGAGGGCCTTCGCCCGGAGCGTCCGCGGCGAGAGGCTCGCCCTCGTGGCCGAGGCCAGCACGCCGGGCGGCGAGGACTACAACGTCCGCCTCTCCGAGCGCCGCCTCCGCCGCGTGGTCGAGATCCTCGTCGGCGAGGGACTCCCCGCCGGCGACCTGCGGCCCGCGACCGCCATCGGGGCGAGGAACGGCAAGCCGTCGGCAGAGGGCCGCAGAGTGACAATCACCGTGGTCAAAGAGTAAGAAGTAACGCAATAACAACACGAACGCCCGCGCCCCGGCAGCGTTCCCTCCCCGCGCGGAGGGTCAAGGAGGGGCCAAAGACTTATGAAACGGATAAAACTCATTCCGCTCGCCGTCACCATGCTGTTGGCTGCACCCGCGTTCCTCACCTCATGCCAGGAGGACGCGCCAGAGATCAACTACACGATGAGCGTGTCGGTGACCAACGACTTCACCAAGGTGGTGGAGGCCATCGACAGGGGCTCCCTCAAGAACGAGGAGGCCATCGCTAAACTCGCGGCCGCCATCGACAGGATGAACTCCGACCAGCAGGCCAAGCTCCAGGCCATCCGCGATGTCCTCAGCTCGGTCAACACCACACTCGAGACCAAGCTCGTCGCCATCGAGGCGGCGCTCAAGGCGCAGACCCTCTCGATGGAGGGGAAGCTGGATCTGATCAGGGGCGTCCTCGCCGACCAGAAGG
>SFGJ01000120.1 GCA_004557655.1 Clostridiales bacterium
GCGTAGTCCAGCGGGGGCGTCGGGGCAGGCTTGCCGACGGAGGGTGGGTCGCAGAAGGAGATCACCGCCGTGCGGGAGAGCGTGTCGGTACGCAGCAGTTCCTCGGCGGCTTTGCGGGAACAGATGGTCACGTTCATAGATATACCTCCAGTTTTGTATAGTTCGCGGTATGCCCGCAGGGACATACCGTTGCAGGGAGACTCCTCATCCTCCGTCTGCAACTCGATGTCATACTCCCAGCCGCAATGCTCACAGATCCAGTACATATCCAGCGTGGGATGGCCGCAGACGGGGCAGGTGACGATGCGGAACATACCGGAGAGGTATTCCGGCGTGTTCTTCAAATCCTGTTCATTATGCATGAGGTCCCTCCCAACTGATGCAGTTCAGACAGCCGCCCTGTTGGGCGATCTCCCGGATGTTGACGGGCACGATCTCTTTGCTGAAAAGCTGCCGTGCGGAAGTTTCAGCCTCGGCATCCTGCTCAATGCCAAACACCGGCAGGAAAACCACCCGTTCCGTCTCCAAATAGTTCAGGTAGCAGCCAACGGCGCTGACCCCACCGGTCGGGACAAAGGGAAAATCCACCGCGTCCAGGCCGCAGTCCTGCACCGCTCGCTTCACCTGCTGCTCAAAGCCGCAGGATGACAGCGGCCGATTGCACAGAGAGGGAATGATCAAAACCTCCGCCTCCAGCAGCTCCGAAAGCTCATGCACCAGCGCGGCAGACGGATACTCCGGGTTTTCGGAAAAGACACGGTCGCTGATCAGGACGCGCGCCCCAGATGGTGAGAACACCACGTTCCCGCCATCCAGATTGATGTCGGAATACAGGGGCGTCAACGCCAGCTGCGGCGCTATATCGCGCAGAAAGTCCGTTCGCAACTCCGGGCAATCCCGGAGGTACGACGGCTCATAGCGGAAGGATACCAGCTTTCCGGAGCCTGTCCGCACCGGCATGAAGTCCCGCACCCAAACGTCCCGTGTGCCATCCAGCAGCGCATAGGGGACATCGTGCGCCGCCAGCGCCGTGAACAGCGTCTCTGCGTCGGACGGATACTGCCGCGGAAGAAGAGTGGAGATGTAGATGGGGGTAGACATGTGTTCAGTTGAATGTAAAAGCTTTTACTGTAAACCGGAGGAGCCTCTCAGCGGATTCTGAGGGAGCTTTCTCACCAAGGACGCGCGGACGCGGCTCATTTAATTTGACAGAGACACCGTCATCTTCCAGCCAAATAAGAGACTCGGATGAAAGCAAGTCTGTACCGTCCAGACCAGAATCGATAGACATGGCATCCGCAGCAATAAAGGGCCCCTCCGTATATGCATCAAGTCCTCGAATCAGCACACTTTCCCCGTCACCTGCATGCCCGGCAACAATGTCAAAACGAAAAGAGCCGCGAGAGTTCTTGACGTATATCACGCCGCCTTCTTGCATTTGCGTATTCACCTTACCGCTTTTAGCAGCACGCGCTGCGTCATTCACTTTGTCGGCAGTTGGATATGCCTCAGTTACATTGATGCGGCCGCGAATAACAAATCCATCCTCGGCTTTCCTGCACAGAACTTTCCCGAGCAACTTAGGAGCCAATTCTTCTGCCGGACAAGTAAAAAAGCTACGGTCAGTAATTCTTTTTGCATTCATCGTTCATTCTCCTTCTCATCATATTATTTTGCGTGCCATTGCCTGTACATCCATTATAAGAGCCGTTGCCGAAAAACGCAAGTTCAACCATTTTTGGAACTTTTTTACCAATTTAGCCGCTGGTTGCGCCAGCGGATGCGCTCCGCCGCGTAGCGGCGATACCACCTTGCCGCCTCCTTGTAATGCTTGTCCGCCTCGTAAATCTGTGCCAGCCGCGACATGGCGGCATCGCTGCCAGCCTCGGCGGCCCGGTGATACCAGCGGATGCCCTCTGCCTGGTCACACGCCACATCCTGCCCGTAATAGTATCGATGCCCCAGATGCAGCATCCCGATGGCGTCGCCGCCCACCGCCGCCTCGTAGTCAGCCATAAAGCTACCCTCCCGCTCCTGTGCGTCCAGCAGCGCGTCCACCGCCGCCGCGTAGGACTCGCACTCGAAGTACAGCCGAAGCCGGGCATTCTCCGCCTCACCCACAGGGTCAAAAGCGCTCATTACATCGGAAGTCCCACAGGGTCAAAAGCGCTCATTACATCGGAAGTCACGTTGTTCTCCGCCCGCTTATACCAGCGGATAGCCTGCGGGTAGTTGCGCTTTGTACCGCAGCCATGCTCACAGCACCATCCGGCGGCGAACTGCGCTTCGGTAAAGTTGTGGGCTCCTGAGCGCTTGAATAGATCGAATGCCTTTGCCATAGCGTCGGGCGTGCCGCTGCGGATATGTGCCAACGCCTGCGAGAACTGTGCGTCCGCCGCCCGTCGCCGTCCGGCGATCTCCCACATCTCCGCATACACACGGAGGGCGGGTGAAAAAGTAACATCCATGGTCATTTCCTCCTACAATGTGATTTGCGGTCAGTGTAGCACCTTTTTTAATAAGACCTAAATATTTATATTATTTTCGGCGGTTTGGGGGTAGAAATCGGCCTCCACCGCCCATTTTTTCGTGTGCAGGCAGCAAAAACCGCCGCGTTTCATGGGTATAACGCCGCAAATGTGTCGATTGCGGATGTGCTGGATTGTGCATCTATACGAAATTTTGCAGAAAACCGCCTTTTAGCCTATATATGCTTATATAAATTAGGTCTTAATTATATGGGTGCTATACTGGCGGCAAAATTCGAAAAGGAGATTTTACCATGAACGCATTTGACAAGGTCATCGGATACAAGGCCACCAAGCGCGAGCTACTGCAGCTGTGCGATATGCTCCGTAACCGGGAGATCTATGAGGAGATGGGCGCCCGCCTGCCCCATGGACTGCTGCTGTATGGCGACCCGGGCTTGGGCAAGACGCTTTTGGCAAGGTGCTTTGTGGAGGAGAGCAGGCTGCACACCATCACGGTACGCCGCGACAAGGGCGGCGACGCCTTTATCGATGGAATTACACAGGCCTTTGCCAGCGCGAAGACAAAAGCACCGTCCATTGTCCTTTTGGACGACATGGACAAATTTGCCAACGAGGATGATACCCACTGCGACGCGCCGGAATATGCCGCCGTGCAAGCAGGGATCGACGATGTGAAGGACGCCGGTGTGTTTGTGATCGCCACGGCAAACGATATCCGCAAGCTGCCGAGCTCCCTGCGCCGTTCCGGACGGTTTGACCGAAAAATCGGACTTCGAGCGCCGACGGCGTCCGATGCGGAGGAGATCATCGCCCACTATTTGAAAACGAAACGGGTTTCGGACAGTGTCAACATGGAAGACCTGACGAGGATGATGCGCTATAATTCCTGCGCCGAGCTGGAGACTATTTTGAATGAAGCGGCGGTTCGTGCGGCCTTTGCCCGTAAGACCGGCATCGACATGGAGGACATGGTGAGCGTGGTACTGAAGCAGCAATATGACGCACAGGAGGATATGCCTCGCGTTTCGGATGAAGTTATCGAAAAGGTGGCACTTCACGAGGCGGGGCATCTGGTGATATGCGAAGCGCTGTGCCCCGGCAGCGTCGGCTTTGCCTCCCTGCTTCCCTCCGACGAAAACCGGTGCGGCGGCTTTATCCACTGCTGCAAAGGTGTCTCCGATTCACAAAGCGCCATCATCGCCCTGGGCGGCAAGGCCGCCGTGGAGATGCGGTATGCGGGGCAGGTCGCGGAGGGATGCAGCGACGATATCGCC
>SFGJ01000121.1 GCA_004557655.1 Clostridiales bacterium
CCGCGAGGAGCGGCCAAGGGTAAGACAAGTGACTGGGGCTAAGTCGTAACAAGGTAGCCGTACCGGAAGGTGCGGCTGGAACACCTCCTTTCTGGAGCGTCCGAGGCACCGACGAGATGTCAGCCGAGGCGCGGCCGAGAGAAAACGCAGAGGCTCAAGCCTCTCCGGGCGCTGCTTTACAAGTCAAGACAAGTCATTCAATAAGGAATGGGAGACACGGAACCTGGAACCGAAACAGACAACGCCTCTCGTCAGAATCCGAAATTCGCAAACGATATAACCCGCAGACCGCCGCCGCAAGAGCGCGGCCCTGTGAAAGGCGGACCGACGGGATAGACAGTCCTATAGCTCAGTTGGTTAGAGCGCTACACTGATAATGTAGAGGTCCGCAGTTCAAATCTGCGTGGGACTACGAAATTGAAAGAGATCATTGACATGCTGGAAACGCAAAACTTGAATTACAGAAAGAGTAAAGCGATTCACCGAGGAAGTTGAAACACACTTTCTCAGAAGTAACGAGAATCGAGCGAACCTGAAGTAGCAAGGTCATATAGGCGAAAGATACAAGAAAGCAAGAAAGGGCGCACGGGGGATGCCTGTGGCTCTCGGAGGCGACGAAGGACGTGATAAGCTGCGAAAAGCCGCGGGGAGAGGCAAATGCTCCGTGATCCGCGGATGTCCGAATGGGGGAACCCGGCGGTAGCGATACCGTCACTGCTCCTTGGTGGAGTAGAGCGAACGCGGGGAACTGAAACATCTCAGTACCCGCAGGAAGAGAAAATAACAATGATTGCGCCAGTAGTGGCGAGCGAACGCGCAAGAGCCCAAACCGCGGGTGTCAAGGCACCGCGCGGGGTTGTAGGACCGTCGGAATTCTGCGGGAATCTGCGGGGACCATCCCGTAAGGCTAAATACTACCGAGAGACCGATAGCGCACAAGTACCGTGAGGGAAAGGTGAAAAGAACCTCGTGCAGAGGAGTGAAACAGACCCTGAAACCGTGCGCCTACAAGCGGTGGGAGCCACTCAGTGTGGTGACCGCGTGCCTTTTGCATAATGAACCTACGAGTCACCGTCGCCGGCGAGGTTAAGGGCGAGTACGCCCGCAGCCGAAGCGAAAGCGAGTCCGAAGAGGGCGCCGTCAGTCAGCGGAGGTGGACGCGAAACCAAGTGATCTACCCATGGGCAGGATGAAGGACGGGTGACTCCGTCTGGAGGTCCGAACCGGTAAGCGTTGAAAAGCTTTCGGATGACCTGTGGGTAGGAGTGAAAGGCCAATCAAACTTGGAGATAGCTCGTACTCCCCGAAATGTATTTAGGTGCAGCCTCGGGCGAGAGTGGCGGAGGTAGAGCGACCGATAGGATGCGAGGGCTTCACCGCCTATCAAGTCCTGCCGAACTCCGAATGCCGCCCACTCGATGTCCGGGAGTAAGGGCGCGGGTGCTAAGGTCCGCGTCCGAGAGAGGAACAACTCAGACCACCGTCTAAGGCCCCCAAATCCGGGCCAAGTTGAAGACAATAACGAAGTGCGGCCGCAGAGACAGCCAGGATGTTGGCTTGGAAGCAGCCATTCATTTAAAGAGTGCGTAACAGCTCACCGGTCGAGCGGCCGCGCATGGATAATAATCGGGCATAAGTCCGGTGCCGAAGACGTGGAACCACACCTTGCGTGTGGTTGGTAGGGGAGCATTCCATACCGTGTTGAATGCCAGCCTTGAGGCTGACTGGAGCGTATGGAAAAGCAAATGTAGGTATAAGTAACGATAAAGGGGGCGGAAAACCCCCTCGCCGTAAGACCAAGGTTTCCTGATCAACGCTAATCGGATCAGGGTCAGTCGGGACCTAAGCCGCACCCGCGAGGGGCAGGCGATGGAAGAAGCGGTCAATATTCCGCTACCGGCACTGGCTGCGACGGAGAGACGGAGAAGTGACACGCCCGCGCGCTGACGGAATAGCGCGTTGAAGGGTGTAGGCGCGGAGGGGCGCAGGCAAATCCACGCCCCGAGCCGAGACCCGACAGTACAGCGAGCCCCCGGGCGAGCTGACAGCGGCGGTAAGCATGCTCCCTAGAAAATCTTCTAAGCCCCAGGCCAGAGCCGCCCGTACCGTAAACCGACACAGGTGGTCGGGTAGAATATACCAAGGCGCTCGAGTGATTCACGGTTAAGGAACTAGGCAAACTGACCCCGTAACTTCGGGATAAGGGGTCCCGTCCTCCGGGACGGGCGCAGAGAATAGGTCCAGGCAACTGTTTAACAAAAACACAGGGCTGTGCGAAATTGAAAGATGATGTATACAGCCTGACACCTGCCCGGTGCCGGAAGGTTAAGAGGAGAGGTCATCGCGAGAGAAGCCTTGAATTGAAGCCCCGGTAAACGGCGGCCGTAACTATAACGGTCCTAAGGTAGCGAAATTCCTTGTCGGGTAAGTTCCGACCTGCACGAATGGTGTAAT
>SFGJ01000122.1 GCA_004557655.1 Clostridiales bacterium
CATCATGAAGGAGATTGTGCGTCAGACGCCGGAACTGCGGGAGGCGGTATACAGCCTGATTAACCGGGATGTGGAAAGGGCACTGTCCGGGCTTGAGAGTGTGAAACCGTCTCAGGTGCCACGTCTGGAGGGCGCATGGGCACCGGAGCACTCCGTGACGGAGTTCAGTCACAGCCAGGAAGCGAAACTGGCAGAAGCGCAGCAGAAGGCGATGCTGAAAGGCGAGGCTTTCCCGGATGTCCCCATGACACTGTATGAAGCCATTGTCCGCGACTATACCGGCAGAACACCGGAAGCACGGGAGCAGACGCTGATTGTCACGCACCTGAATGAGGACCGGCGCGTGCTGAACAGCATGATTCATGATGCACGGGAAAAGGCCGGTGAGCTGGGAAAAGAGCAGGTCATGGTGCCTGTCCTGAACACAGCGAATATACGCGACGGGGAGCTGCGTCGTCTCTCCACCTGGGAGACACATCGGGACGCACTTGCCCTGGTGGATAATGTGTATCACCGGATTGCCGGTATCAGCAGGGATGACGGGCTGATAACCCTGGCTGAAGGCGTCACACTGTACACCCCGGACACCATCCGGGTGGGGATCGGTGACCGGATGCGCTTCACGAAGAGTGACCGGGAGCGCGGTTATGTGGCCAACAGCGTCTGGACGGTGACAGCGGTTTCTGGTGACAGTGTCACACTTTCTGACGGTCAGCAGACCCGGGTGATTCGCCCCGGTCAGGAGCGGGCAGAGCAACATATTGACCTGGCCTATGCCATCACCGCCCACGGTGCGCAGGGGGCAAGTGAAACCTTTGCCATCGCGCTTGAAGGCACGGAAGGTAACCGGAAACTGATGGCCGGCTTTGAGTCAACCTACGTTGCCCTGTCGCGTATGAAGCAGCATGTACAGGTGTACACCGATGACCGTCAGGGCTGGACGGATGCCATTAACAATGCCGTACAGAAAGGAACTGCCCACGATGTGTTTGAGCCGAAACCGGACCGGGAGGTCATGAATGCGCAGCGGCTGTTCAGTACGGCACGGGAACTGCGGGACGTGGCGGCAGGCCGTGCCGTTCTCCGTCAGGCGGGGCTGGCCGGGGGAGACAGTCCTGCACGGTTTATTGCTCCGGGACGTAAATATCCGCAGCCGTATGTGGCACTGCCGGCGTTTGACCGTAACGGCAAGTCCGCCGGTATCTGGCTGAACCCACTGACCACGGATGACGGAAACGGGCTGCGGGGATTCAGTGGTGAAGGACGGGTGAAGGGCAGCGGGGATGCGCAGTTCGTGGCCCTGCAGGGCAGCCGTAACGGAGAAAGTCTGCTGGCTGATAATATGCAGGATGGTGTCCGGATTGCCCGTGATAATCCTGACAGCGGTGTGGTGGTGAGAATTGCCGGTGAAGGTCGTCCGTGGAATCCCGGTGCCATCACCGGTGGTTGCGTGTGGGGGGATATTCCGGATAACAGCGTTCAGCCGGGTGCCGGAAACGGTGAACCGGTCACGGCAGAGGTACTGGCACAGCGGCAGGCTGAAGAGGCCATCCGCCGTGAAACGGAACGCCGCGCAGATGAAATTGTCCGTAAAATGGCAGAGAACAAACCTGACCTGCCGGATGGCAGAACAGAGCAGGCTGTCAGGGAGATTGCCTGGCAGGAGCGTGAACGGGCTGTCACTTCTGAACGGGAAGCCGCGCTGCCGGAGAGTGTACTGCGTGAACCACAACGGGAGCGGGAAGCGGTCCGTGAGGTTGTCCGGGAAAACCTGCTGCAGGAGCGACTGCAGCAGATGGAGCGGGATATGGTCCGTGACCTGCAGAAAGAGAAAACCCTGGGCGGAGACTGATACAGGAAGATAAAAGCTGATGACAACGGATAACACGAACACGACACGTAACGATTCACTGGCTGCCCGGACCGATACCTGGTTGCAGTCGTTGCTGGTCTGGTCACCCGGACAGCGGGATATCATCAAAACGGTGGCACTGGTGCTGATG
>SFGJ01000123.1 GCA_004557655.1 Clostridiales bacterium
CAGTGAGTCCATGGCCAGTTCCTCTTTAGTGAAGGCTCCAGGTGAGCTCATGAGCTCTCCAGAATGCACTCAAATGAGGAAGCAAGAGAAAAGTTCTGCATTAGGGCTCTGGGGCAGGTGCTTCTGGGCCAGAGATTTTAGGCACTGCCAGCCTTGGGAGTTCTCAGCTCTTGCTGTTCAAAGAGTCATCCTGAGGGACCCCATTCTTGGAGGAGGATAGGCTGTCTGCCCTGGATGCACCATGTGGCCATGGGCCAGAGCTCACTGGGGGCAGACTGGGGCCAGCTGGGCAGCTGATTGTGCAGCTTGAGGAGGAAGGCCTGTGACCCACTCTCCCTTGCAAGCCTGAGCTACTGCAACAGCCAGTGTGGCCACAACACTCTCCACTGCAGGGGTTTCTAGGAATAGGGTTACAGGACAAGCAACAAGCCCTCCCACTGAGGGCCCCAGGAGCTCCCTTTGGGGGTACCTGGGTAAGGCCAAAGATCTGAGTCTGGTGGGGCAATGCTGGCTTTCCTTCTGATCTGACTTAGACAGTGATTTTGCAAACCCCTGGGGCACTGAGGTCATGGTCAGTATTAGCCACCAGAGATCTCCTGGTGAAGGCTGGCAGGAATAAGGTGCTTCCAGGTGGGAGTAATGGGGTCATGGGTGGTGGCAGGTGCAGCTCCAAGGGTGGCTTCAATGGGGGGCCAGGAGTGGATGGAGAAAAGTGGAGTGCTATGAAATGGGACAGGGAGGCATGAGGCTTAATGATGGCTGCTGTGCTGAGCATGCTGTGGAGATGCTCTTGAGACAAAGGAAAGTGGTGAATGGAGGAGAAACAGGCAAGGGCATTTGAACAGGGGAAACTGTGCAGTCTTGGAGGGTTTTTCATGTTCTCATCTCCAGTTGAGAATTATTCCACTGGTGAATTTGTTCCCATGCACCAAGTTCCCTGCCTCCTGTCTGCTGAGAAGAGGTTAGGCACAGCAGCACTCACTCAGAGAGCCTCACTAAGGAACTCCAACACTCAGCCCTCACAGACTGTCCCCAAGTCCTGGAGCTTGGAGCACATCTACTCTGAACAATGCTCCTCAGCAAGGTCATTAGCATATAGGGACCCTCTCCAAGCCAGTATCCACTCACTGTAAGTCCATTTTTGGACAGGCAGTGTATAAAGTCTTAGGGCCACACCTTCTGATAAGCAGTTCCTTTGCACTTGCCAATATAAATCTGCTCTTCCTTTCTTTCATGACCTCTCCTAACAAAACTGAAAGGCTGAGAAAGTCACTCTGCACACAGAACCTTGATACAATCGCATAACGCACCTGCCCATCATGCACCTGCCTCACAGAACCACCCATATTGGACTTTGAACAGGGGAGAGTTTCCACCATCCCATCCCCAGGACCCTGAGTCACTGCCATCATGCAGTTGTGTTCCTAGGAGAGGAGTCTAAGAATTAAGCATGTATCCCCTGGATTCTGTCATTTCACAGCCACTATTGGCTGCAGAGGATTAGCACAGGCTGAGGGAGTGTCATGTTGCATAGATCGTGGGAGTACAGGCTGCCTGAGGTCCTTCCCCTTCCAGATCCCAACAATGGAAGGTGAAGACAAACTGAGAAGCAGGCATGAGTCAGGTGCCATTGTGGTAAAGCTGTCTGTTCAGCAGAGGGAGGTACCCACCACTATGCACCTAATTAATCTCAACAGGGGAAAAGGAGGTTTCATGGTAGCACAGAAGATCGTCTTCCTCTTCTGGGCTACAACACATCCCCTCTTTAACAAGGAATCAGCCTTCATAGACATTCCATCGCAACCACCCCCCCTCCACACATGTGATCCCTGTCCATGAAATGGTGATGTGAAATAGGAACATACTCTTCATCTCAAAGTCAGGCCTGAGCATCTGCTGTGAGATACCAGACAGGATGATGTAGGTCTGAAGAAATGTGTTTCCATGAAAGGGAAAAAAATACAGAACAACTCAGAAACAGGAGTCTTAGCTTGGTTGAAGTCACATGGCTGCACCTCCCTTGTGGAATCCAAGGCAACAGTTCCCTGACCTGAGGAGTGAGCTCTGGGCTGGAAGGAGTGGAAGAGGCCTGGGCTGTGGCAGAGTAACTTTG
>SFGJ01000124.1 GCA_004557655.1 Clostridiales bacterium
GAAAGGAGACTATGACTATGCTGCACCACTTACTGCGTCTCATCCGCACGGTTTTAGCGGAGATCGTCGGCGTTCTGCTGCGAAAGACCGTGTTATCGTGATGGACGCAAGGGACAGGAAGGGAGAAGATCACCAAGGATAATCAGAACTTGAATACCAACAACATCATTGAAATTTTGCTGGCCGCTGCCGCCGCGCTGCTCTGTGCAGCGATTGACTATTTTACAAAGGAGAAAGAAAACGATGACTGAACATTACACCTGCCGCCACTGCGGAGAAACGATTTTGACCACCCCGATCTGGATGAACGAGAGTCCTTTATGCGAGAGCTGTGCTGAGGAAACAACGATGCTCTGCTCCCACTGCGGTGAGCGCATCTATCGAAATGACAACGCCGGAGACGAATCCACACCGCTCTGTCAGGACTGCTATGACCGTCACTACATAAACTGTCACAACTGCGGCGATCTCATCCGTATTAGCCAGACCTATTACGCCTGCGAGAGCGACGGCAACGAATATCCGTTCTGCTACGACTGCTACACGAGCCGCACTTCCCGCAAGCCAATTCAGGATTATTACTACAAACCCGAGCCGCTGTTCCGCGGAGAGGGCAATCGCTATTTTGGTGTAGAGCTGGAAGTGGACGGAGCCGGTGAGGACGATGACAACGCCGCCGAGGTCATGTCCATCGCAAACGGCAACGGCTTGGAAAACCTCTACTGCAAGCATGACGGCTCTTTGGACGACGGCTTTGAGATGGTGACGCATCCCATGACGCTCGCCTACCATCAGGCAGAAATGCCGTGGGCGGCCATCTTGCGGAAGACCGTGCAGATGGGATACACGAGCCATCAGGCGGGCACTTGCGGGCTCCACGTTCACGTCAACCGCAATGCCTTCGGTGAAACAGAAGCACAGCAGGACGCCGTGATCGCCCGCATTCTGTACTTTTTCGAAAAGAACTGGGAAGAACTTCTGAAGTTCAGCCGAAGAACGCAGCATCAGCTCGACCAGTGGGCGGCCCGTTATGGCTATAAGGACCAGCCAAAAGAGCTCTTGGACCACGCCAAGAAGAGCGCTCACGCCGGTCGCTATACCAGCGTCAACCTCACCAACAAGAACACCATTGAGTTTCGCATTTTCCGTGGAACCCTCCTCTTTTCATGTCCGACGAGGAGTTGAAAGCGATGTCTTGGACGACCTTTGTCTCCGGCTGCACACAGCCAGAGTTGGTGCAGTACTTGAAGGAGCGGCGCTTGTATGTGAACGAGCCGGTAGAAAGCGAGGCGGAGGTCTGATGTGCTGCTTATTCGGTCTGATCGACAGCCGGAACCAATTCAGTGCCAAGGAGAAGAGTCACATCCTCTCCATATTGGCGACGGAATGTGAAGAGCGCGGCACTGACGCTACCGGCATCGCGTACTGTTCTCACCGGCATTTGAGCATCTACAAGCGCCCCATAGCGGCACACCGGATGCGGTTCCGTATTCCGGCAGACAGCAGGGCCATCATGGGCCATACCCGTATGACCACACAGGGCGATGCGCGGAAGAATCGAAATAATCACCCGTTCCTCGGCTACGCGGAAAACAAACCGTTCGCTCTTGCGCACAACGGCGTACTTTGGAACGACGGCATTCTTCGCCGCACCAAGCACTTGCCGAAACCAAGGATTGAGACGGACAGCTATGTAGCCGTCCAGCTCCTTGAACAGAAAAATGCCCTCGACTTTTCCAGCCTTAAAGACATGGCGGAAACGGTCGAGGGTTCTTTTACATTCACTGTGCTGGATCAGCGGGAGAATCTGTACTTCGTGAAGGGGGATAATCCGCTGTGTCTCTATTACTACCCACACTGCGGCCTGTACCTGTATGCGTCCACCGAGGATATCCTGAACCGTGCGCTGAAACGGCTGCATCTGCCCATCGGCAAGCCGGAGCGCGTCGAGCTGAACTGCGGAGACATCCTCAAGCTCCGCCCCACTGGGCAGATGGAAAGGGCCTCTTTCGACGCGGCGAACCTGCTTTGCCCATGGAGCAGCTTTTCGCTGTATCCCGTGCAGAGAAAAGCCGTCCCGCAGCAGCCCAGAGCTGAGCAGGAATATCTGGATACGCTGAAAGGCGTCGCCGCCTACTACGGCTACGAGCCAAGCTCTATTGACGAACTGCTGGACGTGGGCTTTTCCACCGATGAAATTGAAGAACTGTTATACGAAAGGATGATCTATTGATGAGCATTTACGAAATCGACGCAAAGGTCAAAGAGTTAAAGGAGCTGCGAGATATGGAGGCCGAGGTAAAGTCCTCCATCGCGGCCATTGAAGATTCCCTGAAAGCTGAAATGCTGGCAAAGAACACGGATGTGCTGTCCGGAAAGGACTACCTCATT
>SFGJ01000125.1 GCA_004557655.1 Clostridiales bacterium
CCCATGGCAAACTCATCCATATTCAGGCGGCCCAGAATGGGCATACCGGCCTGGCGCAAACGGGCAATGACCGTCGCATCATAGGGCGATACAAAATTTTGCAGCATTTTACTGGCACAGGAGCAAACATGGCCCCTCATGACCAGATTATCCTTTACGGCCACCGGAACGCCGTCCAGGGGGGACAGCGTTTTGCCCTGTGCGCGGCGCGCGTCGCTTTGAGCGGCTGCTTCCAGAGTCTCCTTTTCATACACCTCCAAAAACGCATGAATGCGGCCATCCCTTTGACGAATGGTTTGCAGGCAGTCCTGCACAATCTGTACAGAGGTGGTTTGCCCTCTTTCCAACTGAAGAATCAGCTGATTGGCAGTTTGCATGGATACAGCCTCCCTCATTCCTGGCTGAAGGCGCTGGGCACAGTAATCTGCCCATCAGGCCCAGCGTTTTGCATCGCCTGTTCCCGTGTAAGACCGGGAAGCGGCACATCCTCCCGTGTGGCAAATGGCGGGTGAACAGGCTGCTCCTGCTGGCAGGCGGCAACCAAAGACAGATCATCCGCAAATTTCAGCATAACCGTCAAGTCCAGCAGGTTCTCCGGGTCCCCGGCCAGTTTGGCCAGGCGCGCCGTCCGCAAAAGCTGTTCTTTTGGCAAGTTCACAAACCATCGCTCCTTACTGCCAAGGCAAAGTTAGGTATCAAAAAAGCGGCTCTTTCCAAAGCCGCTTTTTTGGACGGAATGGCTCAACCCAGGAACATCATCACGATGCACAGCGCAACAAACGCAATTGCGCACACCTTGGTGACCAGCGCCAGTTTTGCATCCAGGCCCTTGGACTTATTCTTGCCAAAGAACGTTTCGGCAGCGCCGCTTACCGCGGTGATTCCATCGCTCTCACTGCTTTGCAGCAGAACGGTGACGATCATGACAAGAGCAACTATCAAAAGCAGAATGCCAACGACAACAGTCATTGTAGAACCCCTCCTTGGCGAATATCGACATATTATTTTACCATACCTGACTTAAAAAAGCAAGGAATATTTTCGATTATCCTGTAGGAGCGTTGTTGAGATATAATACATAGGTAACAGAAAAGGAAAGAAAAAAGAGAACTCAAGTGGTAAGATAGCAGTACCAACAAACCAACCACCACAAAGGAGTTCTCCATGGACAGAGTAACACAGGAAGCGTACTATCGTCAACGGGTATTGAAATATGCGGAGAAGCACGGGGTTACGGAATGAGCCGCAAGACGGTCCACAAGTGGAAGCGGCGGTATGACGGAACGGTGGAATCACTGAAAAATCGAAGCCGTGCGCCGCTGCACTCGCCCCTGAAGCAAAGCGACTGGGAAATTCAGCTGGTGCAGCGATACGCAAGGAAATATCCGGGCGATCTGCTGCTGGGCTATGAAAAGGCACAAAAGATCGGATACGCCAGGAGCTACGGCTGCTTCAAGCGAACGGCCTCAAAGTTCAAGCCGCCTGAAAAGAAGAAGCGAGCTCATCAGAACAAGCCGTATGAACGATCGGCGTATCCTGGGCAGAAAATCCAGATGGATGTAAAATTCGTCCCGTCCTATTGCGTGTCAAACGGCCGGAAATACTACCAATTCACGGCTAAGGACGAGTGTACGCGCTGGACATACCGGGAAATGTACGAGGAACACAGTACGCACAGCGCCTGTCAGTTTCTGCTGAACCTGGTTCGTAAAGCGCCCTTTCCCATCCGGATGATCCAAACGGACAACGGAACGGAGTTTACAAACGCGCTGCTGGCGACCAGGTCAAAGAACAAGACGCTGTTTGAGGCCGCCCTGCTTGAAATGGGCATTGCGTATCACCGCATTCGGATCGCAACGCCGCGCCACAACGGCAAGGTGGAGCGTCAGCACCGGACGGACGAACTGCGGTTCTACCGGCATATGCGAATGTACAGCTTGGAAGATGGCAGGAAGCAGCTGGCAGTATACCAGCGGCAGTCCAACGACCATATCATGACGTGCCTGGGCATGCAGTCGCCCAACCAGGTGCTGGCAAAATACGACGGGGTCATGTGGTAAAGCCAGCTGGAGCAGGCGCGCCGCGAAATAAAGCATCCAAGGCTGTTCGGCAAACTTTGCCGAACAGCCCCCTCCCATTGTACTTCTTTCTTACCACAGTCAAGGTCAGGTTGTATTTGCTTCGCAAATCTCCACCTTTCCCTTGACTGCTCTTTTCGAACTTGCTGTAACCTATGTTTGACGC
>SFGJ01000126.1 GCA_004557655.1 Clostridiales bacterium
ATTACGCCTTTCGTGCGGGTCGGAACTTACCCGACAAGGAATTTCGCTACCTTAGGACCGTTATAGTTACGGCCGCCGTTTACTGGGGCTTAAGTTCAAGGCTTCGATCGCTCTAACCTCTCCCCTTAACCTTCCAGCACCGGGCAGGCGTCAGCCCATATACCTCGCCTTGCGGCTTCGCATAGACCTGTGTTTTTGCTAAACAGTTGCTTGGGCCAATTCTCTGCGGCCATATCTCTATGGCACTCCTTCTCCCGAAGTTACGGAGTCATTTTGCCGAGTTCCTTGACAATGCTTCTCCCGTCGGCCTTAGGATTCTCTCCTCATCTACCTGTGTCGGTTTGCGGTACGGGCGCGATATGAGCGATAGCGGCTTTTCTTGACGCATGGCTCGCATACTTCCCTACTTGCAGTTCGGTACGCGTCACGGCTTCGGGTTACGCTGCACGGATTTGCCTATGCAGCCCCTACCCCGCTTGCGCCGGTCTTTCCATTCCCGGCTTATGCTTTCCACGCGTGTCCCCACAGTTCTGTCATATCGCGGTACAGGAATCTCAACCTGTTGTCCATCGGCTACGGCTCCCGCCCTCGCCTTAGGCCCCGACTTACCCAGAGCAGATCAGCTTTACTCTGGAAACCTTGGATATTCGGCCGGAAGGATTCCCACCTTCCTCTCGCTACTCATTCCGGCATTCTCTCTTCGATGCGGTCCACGGCTCCTTCCGGTGCCGCTTCCTCCCGCATCCAATGCTCCTCTACCGATGTACTTGGTACATCCCCGGGCTTCGGCAGTGTGTTTCAGCCCCGGACATTTTCGGCGCGGGACCTCTCGACTAGTGAGCTATTACGCACTCTTTGAATGCATGGCTGCTTCTGAGCCAACATCCTAGTTGTCTTCGAAATCCCACATCCTTTTCCACTTAACACACATTTTGGGGCCTTAGCCGCAGGTCTGGGCTCTTTCCCTTTCGACTGCCCAACTTATCTCGTGCAGTCTGACTCCCATACATCATCTACGCGGCATTCGGAGTTTGATATTCTTCGGTAAGCTTTGACGCCCCCTAGGAAATTCAGTGCTCTACCTCCGCAAGACTCGTATGAGGCTAGCCCTAAAGCTATTTCGAGGAGAACCAGCTATCTCCGGGTTCGATTGGAATTTCTCCCCTATCCACACCTCATCCCCACCCTTTTCAACGGTTTCGGGTCTACTCCGGCTGACTCCTTCGCCCTATTCAGACTTGGTTTCCCTTCGGCTCCGGGCCTTTAGCCCTTAACCTTGCCAGCCGGCGTAACTCGCCGGACCGTTCTACAAAAAGTACGCGGTTGGGCACGTAAGGCCCTTCCACAGCTTGTAAACATATGGTTTCAGGTTCTCTTTCACTCCCCTCCCGGGGTTCTTTTCACCGTTCCTTCACAGTACTATGCGCTATCGGTCACTAAGGAGTATTTAGCCTTGCGGGGTGGTCCCCGCCTCTTCCCACAAGGTTTCTCGTGTCTCGTGGTACTCTGGATACCGCCGTGTCTGTCAGGCTTTCGCTTACGGGGCTTTCACCCTCTCTGGCCGGCTTTCCCAAAGCCGTTCTGCTAGCCTTCCCGAATCACTTCCGCGGTCCGAACCCCGGGGCGCACGCGCCCCGGTTTGGGCTCCTCCGTGTTCGCTCGCCGCTACTTACGGAATCACTTGTTGTTTTCTCTTCCTCCGGCTACTTAGATGTTTCAGTTCGCCGGGTTCCCCTCCCTGCGTTATGGATTGGCGCAGGGATGCATGAGGGCTCCTCATGCGGGTTTCCCCATTCAGACACCTCCGGATCAAAGGGTATTTGCCCCTCCCCGAAGCTTTTCGCAGCTTATCGCGTCTTTCATCGGCTCTTAGTGCCAAGGCATCCACCATATGCTCTTTCTAGCATGACCAAGCGGACTTAAGCGCACGGGCGGCGCTTCGATCCTACGTCGGCATAGCGTTGCCGGCGTTGGCCAGTCGGCATTTTTTTGATTCGTTTTCTTCGAATTGGTTTGCTTCAATAATCGCTTCCGCGATTACCTCGGATGTCTTGATCTAGATATTGATCTTGATC
>SFGJ01000007.1 GCA_004557655.1 Clostridiales bacterium
ACCGTCATATATACCCTCCTTTCCTTTGCCGGATTATTACTGTCTTCATTTTACTCTCTCTGAGGGTGAAAAAACGTCTTTGGCGTGAAATGTCGTTTTTGGGGCGTGAAATGCAGCTCGCACGGTTGAAAAAGGCATAAAAAAAAAGTAGTATATAATTGAACACGAATGCACAAGGGGGGATTCCATGATACGGATTGCTGTGTGTGATGACAGCCCGGAATTTTTGCAGCAGGCTGTCAATATGGTTGAAAGATGGTCGGAGGAAAGCGGAGTCCCGGCTGAAATATACCGTTTTGATAATGGTGACGCGTTGCTGGCAAAAAATGCCGTCACCCATATGGACATTATCTTTTTGGATATTATCATGCCGCTGCAAAGCGGAATAGATACCGCAAAAGATCTGCGGCAGAGTGACAAAGCCGTGAAAATCATTTTCCTGACTTCCTCCCCGGAATTCGCTCTGGATTCCTATGAGGTGAAAGCACAGGACTATCTGCTCAAGCCCGTCACCTATGAAAAAGTAAAGGAATCGCTGACTGAATGCAGTCATACTTTTGAGGAAGAACCGAAAAATATCGTTTTGAAAACCGCTTTTGGGTATCAAAAACTGTATTTTCACGATATGGAATATGCCGAAGCGCAAAACAAAAGAGTCGTTTTTTATCTGCGGACAGGGAAAACAGTTGAATCGGCAGAGTCGCTTCATTCTCTGGAAGACAGACTCTGCCTGAATGACGGATTTTTCAAATGTCACCGCAGCTATCTTGTCTATCTGCCCAATGTGGATCATTTCAGTATGACGGAGATCATTACAAAGTCCGGGCGCAGCATCCCGATTGCCAGAGGTTATGGAAAGGCCTTCAAAGAAGCGTACTTTGCATTTGTCTTCAGAGATTAAGAAAGGGGACCCGTATGTTGACCAGTGTTTTAACCATTCTGCATCACGCGGTCACGCTGTTGTTCGGCGTGTATCTATCCGCCGCCTTTCTCGGCATACGGATGAGCCGCAAAAATATCGTTATCCTGTTCGGGTTTTCCTCCGCTTTAGGTGTGGTTTGCGCCCTCAGTTTTATATTTTTCGGAGATGTCTTCACCACGCAGGTATATCCGCTGATCATTCATCTGCCGCTGATCCTTTTTCTGACATTGTACTATAAGTACACGGCACTTCGTTCCGTCCTTTCGGTGCTGACTGCCTATCTGTGCTGCCAGATCAGCAAGTGGATCGGGCTTGCCATGTTGGATATCACAGAGCTGGAATGGGTGTATTACAGCGTTAGGATTGTTACCACTGTTGTTATTTTTTCCGTGCTGATCCGGTTTGTATCCAATGCAGCCACACAGTTGATGCAGAAGCCGCCCAAGGCATTGCTCATTTTTTCGATTCTGCCGTTTACCTATTATCTTTTTGATTATGTAACGGGTGTTTACACCACGCTGATCTATTCCGGCAGAGAAGTGGTGGCAGAATTTCTCGGCTTTGTTCTCAGTTTCGTTTATCTTTTGTTTTTACTGGTCTATTTCAGACAATATGAGGAAAAGCGTGAAGCGGAGCAGCGAAGCCGGATCCTGAAAATGCAGCAGGAACAAACGCAAAAAGAAATTGAAGCCCAAAGGCGTTCTGCCTATACCGTCTCACTTCTGCGCCATGATATGCGTCATTTTCTCACCACTATTTCCGCTTATATTGACAGCGGTGAATACGATCAGGCAAAGGAGTATATCAGTGGGATTGTTTCCTATGTGGACAGAACCTCCATGCATAAATTCTGCAAAAATGAGATCGTGAATATGATCCTTTCATCCTACGAAAATGTGATGGAAGAAAACAGGATTGATTTCAAGCCATCCATTTGCATCCCGGAGCGCCTTCCTGTTTCGGATGTCGATCTGACCTCTATCCTGTCCAACGCCCTGGAAAATGCGATTCATGCCGTGCTGCCGCTGGAAGCGGAAAAGCGGCATATTGTACTTCATTTACGAATGGACGACGGCAAGCTGCTGATTTCCCTCAAAAACACCTTTGCAGAGAAGCCGGTCATGACGGGAACGGCAACTGCCAGTTCTCGGTGAAGGACGATTGGTTTATATTGAGAGTCATATTATAAACCATGCAGGAGCTGCCGGGCCACCGAGCGACCTTTCTATCCTATCCCGGACAGTAATCGGCTCGTGTGCATCCTTACAGACTGCGAATCGTGATCGGAAAGGTGCCTTTTTCCCATGGTGCCGGAGAATAATCCGACCGGTATCAGCAAATCCTTTCCGGATTTGCCGATTGAATTTTTCATATTTCGCCCTTTTGAAAAAAGAAGCGAGGCACCTCAGTACCTCGCTTCTTTTATTATTCCGCAATGGCCCGGACAGCGGCAATGGCGGCGTCGACCTCCTGCTCCGTATTGTAAAAGGAAAAACTGAAACGCACGGCTCCCTGCTCCGTGGTACCCAAAGCCTTGTGCATCCGTGGAGCGCAGTGCGCGCCGGGGCGCGTGGCGATGCCGTAGGTAACGGTGAGTTCATCGGACACGGCAGAGGAATCATAATCCCGGATGTTCAAAGCCACGATGGCGCAACGCTCCGGCACGGAAAAATCTCCGTAAACGGTGATGCCGGGGATGTCCCGGACGCCCTCATAAAACCGCTGCATAAGGGCGTGTTCTGCGCGCTGAATATCCTCCACGCCCCGCTCTAAAATAACATCCAGTGCTGCAGACAGGCCCGCAATGCCGTGGCTGTTTAGGGTACCGGCCTCCAGGCGGGTGGGGTACTCCATGGGATGATGGCGGTCATAGGAGTGGACCCCGGAGCCGCCCACCTTCCAGGGGGCGATCTCCACGCCGGGACGAATGCATAATCCTCCGGTACCCTGCGGTCCCATCAGGCCCTTGTGGCCTGTAAAGCACAGCACATCCACACCCAGCGCCTCCATATGGATGGGCACGGTACCGGCCGTCTGAGAGGCATCCACGAGGAGGAGCGCCCCGTGGCGATGGGCAATATCCGAAATGCGCTCGAGGTCTATGATGTTGCCCGTGAGGTTGGAGCAGTGTGTGCAGACCACTGCCCTGGTATTGGGGCGCATAAGCCGCTCAAAGTCCGAATAATCCACCCGCCCCTGCCTGTCCGCCGGGACAAAATCCAACTCCACGTCCCGCTCCTCCTCCAGACGGTACAGAGGGCGCAGGACGGAATTATGCTCGCAATCCGTGGAGATCACATGGTCTCCGCGATGGATGGTGCCGTTGATGGCAATATTCAGAGCCTCTGTTGAATTGGCGGTAAACACCACATGATCCGCCCGCCGGCAGGAGAAAAGTCTCGCCAGCTTTTCCCGGGTGCCGAACACCGTTCGGGATGCCTCCAGCGCGCCGCCGTGGGCGCCCCGGGCAGCGTTGCCCATGGTGATCATGGCGTGCAGCACCGCCTCCATTACCTGAGGCGGCTTGTGCAGCGTGGTAGCAGCGTTATCCAGATAGATCATGGCTCCCATCTCCCTGTATCGTTATTCTCTGGAAAGAGTATAGCAAACACGGGGTGGCAAGTAAAGGCGGTTTTTTCGTTGGGCGGGTATAATTATTCTGTTTATCAATAATTCACGCCGTCAAGGAAAGGGCCGGGCATAGCCGTCCGCCCCTATGGGTCAGATATTCTTCTTGATCTCACTGATGGCGCCCTTTTCCAGGCGGCTCACCTGAGCCTGAGAAATGCCGATCTCCCGGGAGACCTCCATCTGGGTCTTGCCCTCGCTGTACCGCAGTGCCAGAATGTCCCTCTGGCGAGGCGTCAGTCGTGAGATAGCGTCCTTCAGGGCAAGCTGCTGCAGCCAGCAGGCATCGGTGCTGTTTTCATCCCCGATCTGATCCATGATCCGCAGGGCGTCGCCGCCGTTGTCATAAAGGGGTTCATAGAGGGAAACCGGATCGGCCATGGCGTCCATGGCGAAGACCACCTCTTCCCTTCGAATACCCAATTCCCGCGCGATCTGCTCTACCGTGGGCTCCCGCTGCTCCTGGCCCAGCAGCTTCTCCCGGGCCTGCAGTACCCGGTAGGCCGTATCCCGGACGCTGCGGCTGACCCGAATGGGGCTGTTGTCCCGGAGATAACGGCGGATCTCCCCGATGATCATGGGCAGCGAATAGCTGCTCAAACGCACATCGTAAGACAGGTCAAACGCGTCGATGGATTTCATCAGGCCAATGCAGCCCACCTGAAACAGGTCGTCCACATTCTCGCTGCGGCCCGCAAAGCGTTTCACCGCCGCCAGTACCAGCCGCAGATTGCCGCAGATCAGCTCCTGCCGGGCCTGTTCATCTCCCTGCTTCACACGGCGCAGCAGGGCCATATTTTCCTCATGCTTCAAAACCGGCAGCTTTGCCGTGTTGATCCCGCAGATCTCAACTCTTCCCCGCATCCTCAACCGCCTCCATCCCTCGATGAAGACAGTATTTCCCGGCGGGAGCCACCCTATTCGCAGAGGCCGAACATGACAAAAAACGACGGAAAAGTTAAGCGGGCCGATGCAGCGCATCGACCCGCCATTTCTCAGCTTGATTCAGTTGGCCGCAGCCTCCTCCACCGGGGACAGCACGCCCAGCACCACAAAGCGGGCGTCGTCAAACTCGTAGCTGCAGGTGGAAAGGGTCACGATCTTCGCGTCCTCCCCAGGCAGTCCCAAGCTGCTCTGGAATCTGGATTTTCTCATACAGGCAGCGATGGCTTCCTGCGTGGGTTCGGCGGAATAGATGTCGTCAAACGCCTCCACCACGCTGCCGCAGAGCAGATCCATCCGATAGGTGCCCTGGGGCGTCATGATGTACATATGGTCGTGCTTTTCATAATATCCGCCCTTTTTATAGTTCATCAGTCCTGCGAACATATTGCCGCTGCGCATATGATGGCCGTGGATCAGCGTGTTGCGGTCCGAAAAGTCCGGAGCGTTGCGGTAATCCATGAAAATGCTGCCGTTGGCATTCACCGAGCCGTCTATCTGGTGATCCAGATAATATTCATTGTCCCCATGCTGCAGCACGGGATAGTTGATAACCGTGTCCGGCAGATAGATCCATGCTACAGCATCCGCGTTTTGCTGCTTGAGCTTCTCAAAATCCACAGCAAAGTACTCTTTTCGCTCTCCCGTCTTGCGGATGGTGTACTCATAAGCAATATCCTCGTTGAGATCTGTGCTCTCCTTCTTTTCCGCATAGTAGCTGTAGATCTTATAGGCGGAAAACAGAAAAACGATCAGCAAAACAAACAAAACCGCATAATACAAAGCTCTTTTCAGGGTTTTCTTTTTCATCGCGCATACCCCCTTTGGGATAAGTATATACGATTTTCTGCCGCTTGGCAAGATGCCATAAAAATGTCGGATAGTCTTTACAGCGGAGTTCTTTTGCGATAGAATACAAATATGGTTTAGAAAGGAGCGATTACCAATGATCTACTTTAACAGCGATTATCTGGAGGGGGCGCACCCCGCTATTATGGAGCGTTTGTCAAAGACAAACATGGAGCAAACTGTGGGCTACGGGGAGGATGAATACTGCGCCGCCGCCCGGGAAAAGATCAAAGAGGCCTGCCAGGCCCCGGAGGCCGATGTGCATTTCCTGGTGGGCGGTACCCAGACCAACACCACGGTGATCGCCTCCATTCTTCGGCCATATCAGGGCGTTCTTTCCCCCACAAGCGGCCATGTGAACTGCCACGAGACAGGCGCCATTGAGTCCACGGGCCACAAGGTGCTGACCCTGCCCACGGACAACGGCAAAATCACCGCAAAGCAGGTGCAGGACTACTACAACTGGCACCACTTCAATCCCGACTATGAGCACATGGTCATGCCGGGGATGGTGTATATCTCCTTCCCCACCGAGGGCGGCACCCTGTATACAAAAGCGGAGCTGACGGAGCTGTACGATGTGTGCAAAAAATGCGGTCTGCCGCTGTTCATTGACGGCGCCCGTCTGGGCTACGGCCTCACCTGCGATGCCTGCGACCTGACACTGCCGGAGCTGGCGCGCCTGTGCGATATTTTCTACATCGGCGGCACCAAGGTAGGCGCCCTGTTCGGTGAAGCCGTGGTGGTGATGAATCCGGAGCTGAAGCGAGATTTCCGCTTCATGATGAAGCAGCGGGGCGGTATGCTGGCCAAGGGCCGTCTCCTGGGACTGCAGTTCGACACCCTTTTTACCGACGGGCTGTATTTCAGGATCGCCCGCCACGCCAACGAAATGGCCAAGAAGGTCCATGCAATCTTCGCCGATAACGGCTATTCCTTCCTCTTTGACTCTCCCACCAATCAGCAATATCCCATTATGAGTGACGCGGAGCTTGCCGTTCTGGGACAGAATTTCGGCTACGAGTACTGGGACCGCATGGATGAGACTCACTCCGCCATCCGCTTCGCCTCCAGTTGGGCCACCACCCAGGAAAATGTGGATGCCCTGCGCAAGGCCGTGGAGAACCTGAAAAAGTAAAATTTTCATGTAAAAATCCTTTGGCTGTACAGCCAAAGGATTTTTTGTTCAGAATTTCTTGGCGGTGACATCGCACAGCTGCACGCGGATCCCCTTTTCATGGGCGGCATGCATGCCTTTTTCCAGCAGCTTATCCCGGTTTTTGTTGATAAGCTGCACCAGCAGCTCGTCCCGCTTGTCCTGGCTCATGGTGTGCAGCAGCGTGCGTGCAACGGAGGTGAGCATATCGGAATTGCCGGACAGCACGCCGCCCAGCAAACCGCTCTTTTGATCCTTTGCCATACTCTCAACCAGAGCCGGCACCAGAAACTCCGCCACGGAATCATAGTCCAGATCATCCACAAGGATCTTCAGTTCGATCATACATCCCTCTCCTCTCTCCTTTGCAGTATACCTGTTCTTTGGGTTTTGGTCAACAAAAAACGCATCCCCGCCTTGCGGCAGGGATGCGTTTTCATGTTTTTTCAGCCGATGAGCTTGCCGATGAGGTCCACCAGATTGTAGTGATGGAACACGTAAACCGCAACCAGGGAAACCGTGGACATGATCTTGATGAAGATGTCCAGGCAGGGGCCAACGGTGTCCTTCAGCGGATCACCCACGGTATCGCCCACGACAGCAGCGTCATGCGCGGGGGAACCCTTGCCGTGGCCCTCGATGGCACCGGTCTCAATGTACTTCTTGCCGTTATCCCATGCGCCGCCGGCGTTTCCAGTGAAGATGGCCAGCATGATGGAGCAGACGGTGGAGCCAATGAGCAGGCCGCCCACAAACTCCGCGCCGAAGATAAATCCGCAGGCCACGGGCACGATGATAGCCAGCAGAGAGGGAACCTTCATCTCACCGATGGCACCCTTGGAAGAAATCTCAATGCACGTCTTGTAGTCGGGCTTTGCCGTGCCGTCCAGAATGCCGGGGATCTCCTTAAACTGACGGCGAACCTCATCCACCATCTTGCGGGCAGCCTTGGCCACGGCCTCGATGAGCATACCGGAGAACAGGAAGGGCAGAGCACCGCCCACAATGGCGCCGGCCAGTGTCATGGGATCAATGAGGTTAAGGATCAGATCCGTACCGGCCTCGTTATAGGAGTACAGATAGGAGATCATCAGAGCCAGTGCGGCCAGAGCGCCGGAGCCTATGGCAAAGCCCTTGCCGATGGCAGCGGTGGTGTTGCCCACGGAGTCCAGCGTATCGGTGATCTCGCGGACCTCTGCGTCCAGCTCGGACATCTCGGCAATGCCGCCGGCATTATCGGAGATGGGGCCGTAGGTATCCACGGAAACGGTAGCGGTGACGAAGGACAGCATACCCATGGCAGCCATGGAAACACCGTACATACCGGCGATGTTATAGGCCAAGATAATGCCGCCGCCCAAGATAATACAGGGAGCCATGCAGGACTTCATACCCAGAGCCAGGCCTTGGGTGATGGTCAGAGCGGAACCCTCCAGGGAGGCACGGGCCAGACGCTTGGTGGGGTTATAGTCAGTAGAGGTGTAGAACTCGGCAAAGGCGCCGATGATGACACCGGCGGCGATACCGATGGTGGCGGCGATCCAGGGAGAGAACATACCGGCGGAGAATCCCAGAGCGGAGGACAGGACAGCCCTATCCATACCGCCGAAAATAAGGTAGGCCGCGCCCAGGCCCAGTACCATGGTAGTACCGGCAGAAACATAGGTGGCGCCGTTGAGATCCTTATGAGGATCCCGGGACATCCCGGACTTAAAGAGCAGGGAAGCAATCCCTACGCAGCAGGCAATGAGGCCCACCGCGGCAAAAACCAGAGGGAAGAGAATGCACTTTTGCAGCAGATCAGTGGTCATGCCCAGATGCAGCGCCTGGGACTGGAGGAACATATGATAAGCCAAAATGATACCGGAGGAAATGGCACCCACATAGCTCTCCAGCAGATCGGAGCCAAGGCCGGCCACATCGCCCACATTATCGCCGACATTGTCGGCAATGGTAGCGGGATTGCGGGGATCATCCTCGGGGATATGTGCCTCGGTCTTGCCCACCAGGTCAGCGCCCATGTCAGCGGCCTTGGTATAGATGCCGCCGCCCACACGGTTGAACATAGCCACTATGGAGCAGCCCAGGGCATAGCCCGAGAGGGTCATGGTGAAGGGAATGAAATGCAGGCCCAGCAAATTCACATAGCTGGCCGAGGTCTCCTGCAGCTGGGACAGACCAAAGCCGAAGATCATATACACGATGAACAGGCCCAGCAGAGCAAATCCGCCCACACACAGGCCCATGACGCTGCCGCCCTTGAAGGCTACCTTCACGGTCTTGCCGATGTCCCGGGTCTCACGGGCTCGGTTGGACACGCGCACATTGGCGTAGGTGGCGATCTTCATGCCCACGAAGCCGGCGCAGGCCGACATTCCGGCGCCGATGACCAGAGCGATGGCGGCGTGCCAGGTGGTGACAACGGCCATAATCACCGCTACGATGGCCACCACGACGACAAGCACCTTGTACTCATATCGTATAAAAGCACTGGCGCCCACACGGATAGCCGATGCAATTTCACTCATTTTTTCCGTTCCCTCAGGCATTTTCTTCACACCCAGGAAGTTGAACAGGGCAAAAGCCAGGGCCAATACAGCGGCAAAAATGACCAGTAAAATCAGCAAGTTCATTTTTCTTTCCGTCCTTTTTCTCTTTTTTCGGAACCACCCAAAATTTGTGCAATTTGCATAAAAAGCTTTTGTGTATTCCAGAAGTTGCCATAACACTAACACAAAAAACAATAATAGTCAACCCTTTTTAGCCGTTTTTTCTTAAAATTTTTTAGCCTTTCAAAAAAAATGAGTGGCTAAAATAATTTTATTTTAAGGAAATATATGCCGCATAAATCGGGTTTTGAATATTTTACGCAATTTTTACATATTCATTCGTTCTTTTTTTATAGGGTTCTTCCCGCGGCGGGTCACTCGCGCCCGTCGGTCAAAAAAACAGGAGCCGGAAATCCGGCTCCTGTCTATCGTGTACAATCAGCTTTCTTTATGCCTTGGGACCGGCGGCTACCAGGGCCTTGCCGTGTTCGTTGGACTCGTACTTGGCGAAGTTCTTCACGAAGCGGCCGGCCAGATCCTTAGCCTTCTCCTCCCACTGGGAAGCGTCGGCATAGGTGTCACGAGGATCCAGAATAGCGGGATCCACACCGGGCAGAGCCGTGGGCACCTCAAAGTTGAAATGAGGAATGGTCTTGGTGGGGGCCTCGTTGATGGCTCCGCTGAGGATGGCGTCAATGATGCCGCGGGTGTCCTTGATGGAGATGCGCTTGCCGGTGCCGTTCCAGCCGGTGTTCACCAGGTAAGCCTTGGCGCCGCTCATCTCCATTCTCTTCACCAGCTCCTCGGCGTACTTGGTGGGATGCAGCTCCAGGAACGCCTGGCCGAAACAGGCGGAGAAAGTGGGGGTAGGCTCGGTAATGCCGCGCTCGGTGCCGGCCAGCTTGGCGGTAAAGCCGGAGAGGAAGTAATACTGGGTCTGCTCCGGGGTCAGAATGGACACAGGAGGCAGCACGCCGAAAGCGTCGGCGGACAGGAAGATCACATTCTTTGCGGCAGGTGCGGCGGAAACAGGACGCACGATGTTGCTGATGTGGTTGATGGGATAGGAAACACGGGTATTCTCGGTGACGGACTTGTCATCGAAATCGATCTTGCCGTCCGCGTCCACAGTGACGTTCTCCAGCAGGGCATCACGGCGAATGGCGTTGTAGATGTCAGGCTCGGAATCCTTGTCCAGATTGATGACCTTGGCATAGCAGCCGCCCTCGAAGTTGAACACGCCGTTATCGTCCCAGCCGTGCTCGTCATCACCGATGAGCAGGCGCTTGGGATCGGTGGACAGAGTGGTCTTGCCGGTGCCGGACAGGCCGAAGAAGATGGCGGTGTTCTCGCCGTTCATGTCGGTGTTGGCGGAGCAGTGCATGGAGGCGATGCCCTTGAGGGGCAGGTAGTAGTTCATCATGGAGAACATACCCTTCTTCATCTCGCCGCCGTACCAGGTGTTGATGATGACCTGCTCGCGGGAGGTGATGTTGAAGGCCACGCAGGTCTCGGAGTTGAGGCCCAGCTCCTTGTAATTCTCCACCTTAGCCTTGGATGCGTTGTATACCACGAAGTCAGGCTCGAAGCTCTTCAGCTCCTCCTCGGAGGGCTGGATGAACATATTTTTAATAAAGTGAGCCTGCCATGCCACCTCAACAATGAAGCGGACAGCCATGCGGGTATCTTTATTTGCGCCGCAAAATGCGTCCACTACGAACAACCGCTTGTTGCACAGCTCGCTGACGGCCAGCTTCTTCACCTGCGCCCAGACATCCTCGCTCATGGGATGGTTGTCATTCTTATATCCCTCGCTGGTCCACCAAACGGTGTCCTTGGAGTTCTCGTCCATGACAATGTACTTGTCCTTGGGGGAACGACCGGTATAGATGCCGGTCATCACATTCACGGCGCCCAGCTCCGTGACCTGACCCACCTCGTAGCCAGTCAGCCCAGCCTTGGTCTCTTCTGCGAACAGAGCCTCATAAGAGGGATTGTGGACGATCTCGGTAGTACCGGAGATGCCGTATTTGCTCAGATCAATGGCCATAATAATTGCTCCTTTTCGTATAATTTAATACGGGAATCGTTTGGAATAAACATACTCCCATTATTTTATTATCTGCATTATACCACAGTAAAATCAAATAATCCATTGGTCAACTCCACTAAAATTGCAAAAAATTTTAGCTATCCTAACAAAAAGTATGTTTATTGGATAACAGAGATAAAATTTGCATTACAATGTGTGGATTTCCTTTCTGCTCCATTGACATTTGCGGGATTGCTGATACAATAAAGGCATGAATGATATGATTTTCAAAATGACCGTCCGCCTCTATGCGGAGGACAATAAGATATTCGGGCCGGGGATCGCGCAGCTTCTGCACCGGGTCCGGGAATTTCATTCCCTGCGGGCGGCTGCCTTGTCCATGAATATGGCCTACTCCAAAGCCTGGACGGTGCTGCGCGCCGCCGAGGAGCATCTGGGCTTTAAGCTGCTGCACACCTCCACCGGCGGAAAGGGCGGCGGCGGCGCCGTACTGACGGAGGAGGGTGAAAAGCTCCTGCAGAGGTATGACGAGTTGTGCCGCAGGCTCCAGGCATACGGGCAGCAGCAGTATGAGGAACTGTTTTTGAGAAATTGATAGGAGAGCGGAGGCAGCAGCCTCCGCTTTTCTCTTGAAAATATGGGAGAATACAGTCCGGAGCCTCCACATAAACGGAACATTGCATACAAATATTCAAATTAAACGCCGCATTATTGTACAATATGACCGTTGACTTTAGGGGTTTAAAGTTCTATATTATCCCCATCGAAAGAAATTACAGCCGTCCATCGGCAGAAAGGAGCCCCGATATGCGCACCTCTGTTTCTTCCAACCCCATTATCTCCCGTCGGGGCTACTATTACGGCTTTATGGCTCGCTATTTTGCGGGTTATTTTTGCTGCAGCAAAAACTTAAAGCCGTCCGTATTGCGATAGAGTTCTCGTTCTTTTCACCTCGTTAAGAAAAGGCCGCTCTGTATTCGGACAGGGCGGCCTCTTTTTATACAAACAACAAAAGTGTAAAGGAGCAAAACAGTATGAAAAAGTTTATGACACTGATTCTCGCGCTGGCCATGGCTCTGACTATGGTTGCCTGCGGCAGCAAAAAAGAAGACGAACAGGTTTTCACCGTTGGCGTTGTGCAGCTGGTACAGCATGAAGCGCTGGACGCCGCCACCCAAGGCTTTACCGATGCTTTGAAGGAAGCTCTGGGCGACAAGGTCAATGTGGTGGTGAAGAACGCCTCCAACGATCCCCAAACCTGCACCACCATCGTCAATGGATTCCTGGCTGACAAGGTAGACCTGATCATGGCCAATGCCACCCCGGCCCTGCAGGCCGCAGCCGCCGCTACCAACACCGTGCCTATTCTGGGCACCTCTGTCACCGATTACGCCTCCGCTCTGGAGATCGACAACTGGAGCGGCACCGTAGGCGGCAATATCTCCGGTACCTCCGATCTGGCTCCCCTGTATCAGCAGGCCGCCATGCTGCAGGAACTGTTCCCCAACGCCAAGAAGGTTGGTCTTCTGTTCTGCTCCAGCGAGGCCAACAGCAAATACCAGGTCGATGAGGTGACCAAGCTGCTCACCGCCGCCGGTCTCACCTGCACCGAGTTCTCCTTCACCGACAGCAACGATGTGTCCTCTGTGACCCAGTCCGCCTGCGACAATTCTGATGTGATCTTTATCCCCACCGATAACACCGCTGCCTCTAACACGGAGGCCATTGCCAATGTGGTGCTGGCATCCAATACCCCTGTCATCGCCGGCGAGTCCGGTCTGTGCAAGGGCTGCGGAGTAGCTACCCTGTCCATTGACTACTACGAGCTGGGCAAGATCACCGGCCAGATGGCCGCCGATGTGCTCACCGGTAAGGCTGACATCAGCACTCTGGCTGTGAAGACCGCTCCTACCTCCACCAAGCAGGCCAACATGGCCAACTGCCAGAAGCTGGGCATCACCGTTCCCGCTGAGTACACCGCTCTGGCTACCGAGTAAGCAAGCAAAAAGCATCGGGAGGGGGACCCAGTTCCCCTCCCCCATGATATAAGCTGCCCATGAGAGGGTAGTCGTTTGAGGAGAATAGAAAATGGCATTCCTTACTTCACTAATGAACGCACTGCCCGGTGCGGCGGCGCAGGGCCTTATATGGGGCATAATGGCCATCGGCGTATACATCACCTTCCGGGTGCTGGATGTGGCTGACCTGACCGTGGACGGCTCCATCGCCACCGGCGGCGCCGTGGCTGTAATGCTGATCCGGGGCGGCCTGAACTGTTGGCTGGCTCTGCTGTGTGCTTTCCTCGCCGGTCTGCTGGCGGGATTCATTACGGGACTGTTCCATACCAAGTGCGGCATACCCGCCATTCTGGCCGGTATTCTCACACAGCTTGCCCTGTACTCCGTGAATCTGCGGATCATGGGCAGCAAGGCCAATCAAGCTGTGGGCGTGGACAAGTATCACCTGGCGGTATCCCAGCGGTATGTGCGGGAGCTGACGCTCAGCAATCCCCTGCCGGTGCTGCTCCTCATGGTTGTGATCGTTGTGATCGCTCTGTACTGGTTCTTCGGCACGGAGCGGGGCTGCTCCATCCGGGCCACCGGCGCCAACGCCAACATGGCCCGGGCGCAGGGCATCAACACGAACGCCGATGTCGTACTGGGTCTGATGCTCTCAAACGGTCTGGTGGCCCTGTCCGGCGGTCTGCTGGCTCAGTTTCAGGGCGCAGCGGATGTGGGTATGGGCCGGGGCGCCATTGTCATCGGTCTGGCAGCCGTTATCATCAGTGAAGTGACCTTCGGCAAAATATTCCGCAATTTCGGACTGAAGATGTTTGCCGTAGCTCTGGGCGCCGTGATCTACTACTTTGTGCTGCAGATCGTACTGCAGCTGGGCCTGAACACCAACGACCTGAAGCTGATCTCTGCTCTGATCGTGGCCATATTCCTGTCCGTTCCATACTGGAAGGAGAAGCTGATCCACAAGAAAGGAGGCATGCGCCATGCTTGAGCTGAAGAATATCTCCAAGACCTTCTTTCCCGGCACCATCCATGAAAAGACGGCACTGGACAATCTGAGCCTGACGCTGCAGGAGGGCGATTTCGTCACCGTCATCGGCGGCAACGGGGCGGGAAAATCCACCATGCTCAACGCCATTGCGGGCACCTTCGCCGTGGACAGCGGTTCCATCCTCATCGACGGAAAAGACGTGACACGGCTGCCCGAATACAAGCGTGCCTCCCTGCTGGGCCGCGTGTTTCAGGATCCCATGATGGGCACGGCTCCCTCCATGCAGATCCAGGAAAATCTGGCCCTGGCCGCCCGCAGAGGAAAGCACCGGGGTCTGAAATGGGGCATCTCGCAGCAAGAGCAGGAGGTATACTTCCGGAGGCTGAAGGACCTGGACCTTGGTCTGGAGGGACGGATGAAGGCCAAGGTGGGTCTGCTCTCCGGCGGACAGCGGCAGGCACTGACGCTGCTGATGGCGGCGCTGCAAAAGCCCAAGCTGCTGCTTTTGGACGAGCACACCGCCGCTCTGGATCCCCGCACAGCGGCCAAGGTACTGGAGCTCAGCGACAAGATCGTGGAGGAAAACCATCTGACCACCTTGATGATCACCCACAACATGAAGGACGCCATTGCCCACGGCAACCGGCTCATCATGATGGACGCAGGCCATATTGTGCTGGACATATCCGGGGAAGAAAAGAAAAAGCTGACGGTTTCCGACCTGCTGACTCTGTTCAGCAAGGTCAGCGGCACAGAGGCAAATGACGATAAACTGCTTCTTTCCTGACAATAAACTGATATTGTACCGAAAAATTTGGTTTACCTTTCTTAAGCAGAAAACGGGCAAACACGGCTGCCGTGTCTGTCCGTTTTCTGTGTGATGGCGTATGCACTCATTCCCGGAGGAACTCCTCCAGTTGACTCTCTCCCAGCACGCGAATGCCGCTCTTTTCCAACAGTTCCGCCGCCACGCCGAAGCCGCCCGTCAGGGTATGGGTAAAGGAGCCGTCATAGATTTCTCCCGCGCCGCAGGCAGGGCTGCGCTCCTTTAAAATAGCCACGGCACAGCCATAGAGCCGGGCAAGTTTCAATACTTCCTGTGCTCCCCGGTGATAGTTTTCCGTCACATCGGCTCCGCTTTCCGTAAAAACACCGTTTCCTTTGCGCTCCGCCGGAGGACGGGGCGTGGAGAGTCCGCCCAGGATCTCCGGGCAGACAGGGATGGCCGTATGCTTTTTCAGAAGTGCCGCCGCAAGAGGATGGACCTTACTCTGCCCGTCGTACCGGCAGGCCGTCCCCAACAGGCAGGCACTGACAAGGACGGTCATGGCGTGATCTCCTTCCCGTTCAGTGCGGCATAAGCAAGCCGTTCTCCCTCATAGCGCAGCTTCAGGGAAAAGAACGGCGTATCCTCCTCCAACAGCCGCAGGAATATCTTATCGCCCTCCCACTGGGGCAGTTCTTTCATTTTTTCCCGGCTGACCCACTCCAGCACACCCTCGTCACACTCCTTCAGCGTGCCGGTCCAGCCGGTGGCGGTATAGAGATGCATATACTCCGTTTCCCACTCATCGGAAACAAAGGTGATGATGCCCCGGTAGCGGTACTCCGTGAGAAAGAGGCCAGTCTCCTCCCACGCCTCCCGCAGCAGGCACTCCTCAGGGCTCTCATCCTCCTCAAACTTGCCGCCAATGCCGATCCACTTGTCGTGGTTGAGATCGTTTTCCTTTTTGATCCGGTGCAGAAGCAGCACATCGTCCCCTCGCAGCACATAGCACAGGGTGGTATTTTTCACGGTGCATTCCTCCTCGCTCATATTGGGGTCAGTATACTACATTCTTTTGCATTTTGAAAGGGGATATGCTATACTTTTCGGCAAAGGAGAGATGCAGTATGGAAACGATCCGTCCCGGCGTATACCGCCACTTTAAGGGAAATCTCTATCGTGTGCTGTTCACCGCCCGGCACAGTGAGACCTTGGAGGAAATGGTGGTCTATCAAGCTCTTTACGGCGAAAACGGCTGCTGGGTGCGGCCCGCCGCCATGTGGCAGGAGACCGTGGAGCGGGATGGCTACCGGGGCCCACGATTTTCATGGGTGGAGCCGTGAGAGAGTACACCGTCATTCGCTCCCGGCGGCGCACTATGGCCCTGCAGGTAACAAGGGACGCGCAGGTGGTGGTGCGCGCACCGGTGCACGCACCGCAGCAGGAGATACACCGCTTTGTGGCAGAGCACGAGGATTGGCTGCGCAAGCAGATCGCGCGGCAAGAGCAGCGGCTCTCATCCCACCCGCCCCGCTCCCGGGAGGAGCAGGAAACTCTGCGCCAGAAGGCGAAAGAAACTCTTCCGCCCCTGGTGCGGCAGTGGGCGCGGCAAATAGGCGTGGAGCCGGCCGGGGTGAAGATCACCTCTGCCCGGACACGGTTCGGAAGCTGCAGCGGGAAAAACAGCCTGTGCTTTTCCCTGTACCTCATGGAGTACCCGCCGGATGCCATCGAAGCAGTGGTGGTGCATGAGCTGGCCCACATCCGGCATAAAAACCACGGACCCGGGTTTTACGCCCTGATACGGCAGGTAATGCCGGATTATGACGCGAGAATCAAAACGCTGAGGCAATGACAAGGCTCCCTCCTGCCCGATACAGTGTATCGGGCAGGAGGGAGCCTTTTGTTAATCGGTCAACTCTTTATTCTCTGAGTGCAGCCGCGCACTTCATAAACCCCGCCGGGCAGACGCCCGTTCCCTTTTGCTTAAAACCGGTAGCTTCTGTACTCCGTGCCGTCCAGTTCCTTGAACACGGCACCACAGTCATCCAGCAGGATATAGCCCCGGCGCTGCTGCTCATCCTTGGGCAGAGACACGGAGCCGGGATTGAGGTACAAAAAATCCGGGTACACATCACAGGCCGGCACATGGGTATGGCCGGCAAGCAGGACACCGCCCTTGGCCAGGGGAGGGAGCTTCTCCGGGCTATACACATCGCCGTGGGTGACGAAAACCAGCCTTTCCCCAACCTGTAAAAGCATATAGTCCGCCAGCACCGGGAACTGCAGCACCATCTGGTCCACCGCCGCCTCGCAGTTGCCGCGGACGGCAGCGATGTGATCCCGATACCCATTCAGCAAACGGATGCACTCCTTGGGGTCATGGCCCTCCGGCAGAGGATTGCGGGGGCCGTGGTACAAAATGTCACCCAGCAGCAGAATTTTATCAGCCTTTTCCCGTTCAAATGCCTCCAAAACCTTGCGGCAGGCCGTGGCGCTGCCGTGGAGGTCGGACATGACCAGCCACCTCATACGCCCAGTTTCTCCAGAGCGGCCAGCTTCACGCAGTTACAGAAAATGGCGATGGCCTGCTCCAGCTCCTCCACAGGGGGCAGCGTGGGAGCAATGCGGATATTGGAATCCCGGGGATCCACCCCATAGGGGAAGGTGGCACCGGCGCCGGTCATGGTGACACCCGCCTCCTTACACAGGGCCAGAGCGCGCTTGGCGGTGCCGGGCATAGCGTCATAGGACACGAAGTAACCGCCCACGGGGCGCCTCCATGAGCCGATGCCCAGAGGGGCTATCTCCCTGTCCAGAGCGTCCAGCACGGCGTGGAACTTGGGACGCAGGATGGCGGCGTGACGCCGCATCAAGGCCAGCGTATGCTCCTTATTCTGCAGGTACTTCACATGGCGGAGCTGGTTGATCTTGTCAAAGCCGATGGTCTGGATGTTGATAAGGGGAACAAGATAGGCCAGATTCTTTTCGCTGGTGGCCATGACGCCCACGCCCGCGCCGGGGAAGGTCACCTTGCTGGTGGAGGCGAACTCATAGACCATGTCGGCGTTGCCGTTCTCCGCGCAGAGGGAGAGAATATCCGCAAAGGGCACGAACGCACCCTCAAACTCATGGATGCAGTAGGCGTTGTCCCACATGAGCATGAAGTCCGGCGCAGCGGGCTTCATGGAGGCAATGCGGCGGATGGTCTCGTCGGAATACACAACGCCCTCGGGATTGGAGTACTTGGGAACATTCCACATACCCTTCACGGCGGGATCCTTGATAAGCGCCTCCACCATGTCCATGTCGGGGCCGTATGCGGTCATGGGGACGGTGATAAGCTCCATGCCGAAGGAGGCTGTGACCTTAAAATGGCGGTCATAGCCGGGGGCGGGGCAGAGCCACTTCACCTTTTCCAGCTTGCTCCAGGGCTTGTCGGAATGGAGAAGACCATTGGTGTACGCCTTGGCAATAACGTCATACATGAGCTGCAGACTTGCGTTGCCGCCTACAAAGCACTGCTCCGGTTTGCAGCCCAGTATGTCGGCAAACAGCTCCTTGGCCGCGGGCAGACCATCCACATTGCCATAGTTGCGGCTGTCGATGCCGTCGCAGATAAAGTCCTCGGGCTTCACAAGAATATTGCACAGGTCGGTGACCATATCCAGCTGCTCTTTGCCGGGCTTGCCCCGGGCCATGTTCAGCTTCAGCCCCAGTGCCTTTTGTTTTTCGTAGTCCGCCAGCACAGCGGAATATTCCGCCTTGCGCTGCTGAGCGGTCATGTCCGTATATTTTATCATTTGCATTTCCTCCTTTGCAGAATTATTTTCCATCATTATATCATGGGCAAAAAAGTGCCGCAAGGGATAAAAGCCACAGACTTTTCCTCACTTTTGCCCCATGAAATATATATCTTCACGCCGGGCACGCAGGATCGGAAGCTGACGGCGCACCGATTCCACCCGATGAAGATCCAGAGAAATTATCGAAATCTCCTCCTCCGCCCCACATTGATGCAGGACGCTGCCCCAGGGGTCGCAGACGATGGAATGGCCCCAGGCCACATAGGTCTCCGACTCGCTGCGGGCAGGGGATGTGCCCACGGTAAAAAGCTGGTTATCCACCGCCCGCTGCCGAAACAGCAGCTCCCAGTGGGCGGGACCGGTGGTCATATTGAAGGCCGCCGGAACAAAAATCACCCTTGCGCCCCGCAAAGCCATCAGCCTGGCCAGTTCTTCAAACCGCAGGTCGAAGCAAATGCAAAGGCCCATCTTCCCCCAGGGGGTGTCGAACACAGTGATCTCTCCTCCCGGGGAAAGTGTATCAGACTCCCGGAAGGTCTGGCCACCCTCCACAGAGATGTCAAACAAATGCATTTTTCGGTGGCGGGCCACCTGACCGCCGGCACTGTCATAAACAAACGAGGTGTTATAGACCCGGTTCCCCTCCAGTTCGGGAATGGATCCCCCCACAATCCAAATGCCCAGCTCAGCGGCAAGGGCAGAAAGCGCCCTCTGGGCAGGGCCGCCCTGCTCCTCCCCATAGGGGCGGAAGGCGCCGTTTTCGTACGGGCAGCAGAACATCTCCGGCAGCATCACAAACTCCGCTCTCTGCTCCGCCGCCCGGCGGATCAGGCGGCAGGCCGCGGCAATATTCTCCGCCTTGTCCCGGGTCACCCGCATCTGGACCTGAGCGACCGTGAGTGTATGTTTCATCCCATGCTCCTCCTATAATTCCCGCAGCACCAGATCGGTGGTGCCGCCGTCAGCGCCGGCTTCCAGCCGGATGACCTTTGGATGGTGGGCATACTCCGAGCGGATCATGTCCCGCAGTGCCGTGCCGCCATGGAAGCCGTGGATGCAGCGAATGCGGTAGGTGCCGCCCCTGGCACGGCGCAGCGCGGCGTCCAGAGCCACACGGGCCTGGTAGGTATTTTTTCCGTGGAGGTCCAGCTTGACTATGCTCTCATACATGGCGCCACTCCCCTTTCCTCATTATTCTATCCTGAAATCGTTGAATTTTCAACTGCCTGCTGGTATAATCAGGGTATACTATTGGCAAGAGGTGCTGTATGCGGATCTTGGTTTTATCGGATTCACACGGGAATGTGGATAATATGATCCGGTGTGTGGACCTGGCCGAGCCGGGCGCCATTTTGCATTTGGGGGACTGCCGGCACGATGCCGAAGCGCTGCACCGGCATTATCCGGGTATCCCCATGCAGTGCGTGCCGGGAAACTGTGACTGGGGCGCCGTGGATGCGCCGGAGGTGCTGACGGAGTACGGCGGCGTGCGGATATTGATGATGCACGGCCACACAAGGCATGTGAAAGCAGGCGCCATGTCCGCTGTTTACGCCGCACGGGAGATGGGCGCGCAGATCCTGCTCTATGGGCATACCCATCAGCCTCTGGTGGATTTTGACGGAACACTGTGGGTGATGAATCCCGGCTCTGTAGGCAGAGGGTCCCCCTGCACCTACGGCATCATCACCATTACAAAGGATAAGGTGGACTGCTCCACCTATCGGATCTGAAATTAAATAAGGGGGCAATACAATGTCCGGCCTGCAGCTATCGGCACTGCTGCTGTTTTTACTGAACACCGTGGGACTGCTGCTGCACTCCCAGCTCATTCCTAAGGGACATATCCGGGCGGGTATGTTCTGCTTTTATACCAACCAGAGCAACCTCCTGTTAACGATATATGAGCTGCTGCTGTTTTGCGCCGGATTTGCGCCAGGCAGACGAATGTGGGCCATTTTGACGGATGTGCGCCTCTCCTGCGCCATGGCTCTGTATATCTGGGTGACACACCTGGTCTATCAGTTCATTTTGGTGCCCTATGAAAAGCGGAAGGGGCAGAAATTCGCGGACTTTGGCGGAAGCTTCGGAAATATCTGCGTGCATTACCTTATGCCGCTGCTGGTGGTTGGGCAATGGCTGTTTCTGGCGGACAAAACGGGGCTGTCCCTGCTGTGTGCCGTGTGGTGGCTGATACTGCCCCTGGCCTACACCGTTTACGCGCTGCTGCGGGCCACAAGCGGCAAGCCCATCGGACACACGGGGCTGCTGTACCCCTATCCGTTCATGGATCTGCCTTCTCTTGGCTGGGGAAAATTTTTACGAAATTCCGCAGTGCTTCTGGTGCTTTTCTTCCTGCTGGGCTGTGTTCTGGTGGGCCTGGGATTCCTGCTGCGATAAAAAAATGTCTGCCCAAGGCAGACATTTTTTTAATTCAGATCGGGCAGACAGCCGAAATGCAGCAGGGCCTCCAGCACGCCGCCGCCTACGGACAGGGCTTTATCCGAAGCCTGCAGGCAATGCTCCGGTTTGCAGCGGGGGTCGATGTCTCCGCATTTCATGCCCTCCGCCACGGTGAGCCCTCCCTGCAGCAGGCCCCGCAGGCAGCCGTCAATGGTGCAGAGCATGGGAACGCCGTTCACGACTGCCGCCACCTCGCCCTTTTTCACAAGCCGACCTATCTCCATTTTCGGCTCAAATACGCCCTCCGCCGGCGCACGAAGCACCCGCTCGGCGCCGTAGCCGCCGATGATGCCGGGAATGCCTGTATTGGGAATAGGCGTGCCGCTGTACAGCACCCGGCCCAAAGTATGCCCTCGCATGGTCTCCACGGCGGCGTGGCAATCTTCCCCGGCCGTGAAGCCCGGGCCGACACCGATGACCACCGGGGCATTGTCAAGGGCAGTGCCCAGATTGCGCTTGGCCAAAATGGCGTCCACCACCGCAGACGGCCCCAGCGCAGGCAGCATTGCGCACTCCGGATCCGGCAGCACGGCAATTACGCCGGAGGCGGCAAGAGCCAGCGCATCCTGCGCCGAAGCAGCCCGAACAGCCTCCACATCCTCTACCCGCACCCGACCCAGACGGATAGCCTCAGAAAAGCAAACCGTGCGGCGGATGGAGGTGGGCTGAGGCAGATCCGTCATAATGATGCGATATCCCGAACGGTGCAGACGCAGGGCGATGCCTGTTGCAATGTCCCCCGCTCCGCGAATGAGAACTGCCATTTCTCTCTACCTGCCTTCCTGATTCTCCGCGAAGAATAATCCTGTGGCTATTCTATCCGCTTCGGCGCCAACTGTCAACTGGACAAGGGGCAATTTCTGGGGTATACTATGGGCTAAAGGAGGGGTCAGGATGGAGCTTCAGCCCATATTGGGCATCAAAAAAGGCGTGACCGCCGTCATAGGCAGCGGCGGAAAATCCACCCTGCTGCACACCCTGGCGCAGGAACTGCCGGGACGGATACTTCTGTGTACCAGTACCCACTTCATGCCCTATGATGATCTGCCCACTCTTACCGAGCCTACGGAGGAAATGCTGCGGCAGGCATTTACTGCCGGCAGAGTCGTATGCGCCGGACGGGAGACCGCCAAAGGAAAGCTGACGGACTGCGGCCTTCCCTATGAGATTTTGGCGGACCTTGCCGACTATGTATTGGTGGAGGCGGACGGTTCCCGCCGCTTTCCCTTAAAGGCCCATGCCCCCCATGAGCCGGTCATTCCCGGAAACTGCCGCCGGGTTGTATGCGTGGTGGGTCTGTCGGGCCTGCATCGCCCGGTGCGCGAAGCCGTGCATCGGCCGGAAATATTCTGCCCCCACACCGGATGCACACCGGAGGACGAGGTGACGGCGGAATTGGTGGCCCGGGGACTGATAAAAGAGCATTTGGCTGACACATATCTCCTGAATCAAATGGAAAACGAAACCGCTTTGCAGGATGCGAAAATCATAGCATCCGCTCTCAAAAGTCAGGGCTGCCGGGTGATCGGCGGAAGTCAGCGAAACAGGGAATACAAGCTATTATGAATAAAAAGCAGCCGCCGCGGGATTCTCCCGCGGCGGCTGCTCTGTGTATAGCAGTTTCAGTCGTCCAGATTCTTTTCTGCCTTTACGACAGCTCCGGTGACGGCGTTGATCTCATAATCGTACTCATAGCCCCCGCACTTGAACTCGATCTCATAGACCTTTACTCCATTCTCTGTATCCAGCCGGCACTCATATTTACTGACATTGGACACGCCCGCATGGGTAAGAGCTGCGGTCCTGGCTTTGGCTTCGCCGATCAGCGCGGCAGATGCGCCGTCGTCCACAGGCTTGACGGGCTGATCATCGTCCGTTTCCCTGTCAAACTTTACCACGGCGCCCGTGAGAGCGTTGACCTCGCAATCATACTCGTAGCCCCCGCACTTGAACTCCACTTCATAGACCATGACGCCGTCTTCCACATCCATTTCGATCTCCAGGTCCGTGAGAGCCGCGGAGGAAGCTCCCGCCTTGTTCAGGGCGATCTCCTTTGCCTTGGCCTCGCCGATGTAAGCTTTATCGCTGGCCGTGCCCACAGACTCAACATGGTTTTCCGAAGGAGCATGGCTCCGCAGCAGATTCAGCTCGTTGATGGAAAGGGGCGCAAGGTCGGCAAATGTATGCTGCGGCTTCTGCGCAAGGATCTCTCCAATGAGCTGTGCCTTGCCCTCGCTGATGCCGTACTCCCCGGCAAGCCGCCGCAGCTCGTCGCTGCGAGACACCGTCTGGCTCAGAACAGCGGGGCTGAATGCCTCCGTCCGCAGCAGATCATTGACCTCCGTGGTCAAACGATCCCGAAGCTGCGCGCCACGGGTGGAATCGCTGTTGTTCACGCTGATGAGGATGGAGTTTGCCAGCTCGTTGAGGTAGCCGTTTTTCAGCATGGAGCCGACCAGGGCGTTCACGGCAACCTTCAAATCACTGCCGGAGAAGTCCATATCTCCCACGATGACCCTGCCGTCCTCGTTCAGCGGCTTGACCTCCAGCACACGCTCCTTTTTATTTACCCGGATCTCCACACCGGGGTTGACATCCAGAGACACAATAGCGTCCACGGAGTTGTTGGCACGATAGCTCAGCAGACCGAAGCCGCCGCCCACCAGCAGACACAGGCAGGCCGCAAGTCCGGCCAACCGCACTGCCCATCTTCTGTTATTGTTTGTTTTTGTCATCTTTACTGCACTGCCTTTCTGTTCGCCGCAATGAGAAAGAACAGCATCCAGAACATCCGGAGCCGCATGGGTATACGCCTGCCGGATCTTTTCGTTGAGTTCACGCTCTGTCATAGCCGCATCCTCCTATTGCAAGTGTTGTTTCAGCCGTTTGACGGCCCGGTGGTATTTTGAAAGAACAGTGGGCAGAGGGAGCTGCAAAATTGCAGCGATCTCCCGGTGCTTAAAGCCGGAGAGGGCGTGGAGGGTAACAATCTGCCGCTCCTCATCCCTAAGCTGCTCCATGCACGAGCGCAGAATGCTTCTGTCCTCCAGGGTGACGCCCTCCTTGTCCGCAAGGTACGGCTCCCAGTCCTCCGGGGCAAGGTCCGCGACCCTGCTCCGGGTGCGAAGCTGCTGCAGGCACAGATTCCGTGTAACGGTCAGGATCCAGGCCAGGGGTTTGCCCCGGGATCGGTAACCGGCGGCCCCCTGCCAGACGGCAACATAGCAGTCGTGGAGTACATCCTCTGCGTCATGGGTGTTCTTCAAAATAGAAAGGGCGAAGCCGAATACGGATGCATGTGTGTGTTCATAAAGCTGCGCCAGCGCTGCCTGCTCTCCCGCAGCTATACGGAAAAGCAGATCGTCCATATCCACACGCATCGCCTCACAAGCAGTATGATTTTTTGAGGCAAACTCCAGCATCGTCTCACCCCTTGTTATTTTATTAATGCGCAGAGGAGGCATTTTATTGCGCTCCAGGATACTTTTATAATTTAAAAAATTATAGCACAGTCAGACATGAGGAGCAATAAAAAGTGGGCCTGTCAAGAGACAGGTCCACTCTCTCGAAGCTACTGCGGAATCACTCCACGGTGACGCCGCGCGCAGCAAAGCCCTTGACCATAAGGTCCAGATCCGGCTCGATGTGCAGAGGCTCACCGGCGGACTTGATGGCGTTGGCCACATCCTTCAGGCCGTTGCCGGTGACCACGGACACCACGGTGGCGTCCTTCTCGATCAGCCCCTGCTCGCAGGCCTTCTTCAGCGCGGCGGTGCCTGTGACGCCGGCAGGCTCGCCAAACACGCCGCAGGTGCGGCCCAGCAGACGCTGCGCAGCCAGGATCTCCTCGTCCGTCACGCACACGGCGATACCGTTGGATTCGCGGATGGCGGCCAGGGCCTTGTCGGCGTTCCGGGGCACACCCACGGAAATGGAGTCGGCGATGGTGTTCTCCTCCATGGGATACCACTCGGCATTGTCCTGAATGGCCCGGTTGATGGGATAGCAGCCGTAGGACTGGGCGGAAATGAGCCGGGGCAGCTTGTCAATGAAGCCGATGGCATACAGATCCTTGAAGCCCTTCCACACACCGGCGATGGTGCAGCCGTCACCCACGGAGATGGCCAGATAGTCGGGCATCTCCCAATTCAGCTGCTCGGCAATCTCCAGCGCCACGGTCTTCTTGCCCTCGGAGAGGTAGGGATTGATGGCGGCGTTGCGGTTATACCAGCCGTACTTGGCAATGGCCTCGGCGGACATCTTGAAAGTCTCCTCATAGTTGCCCTTGACGGAGATGACATTGGCGCCGAAGATCATAAGCTGGGCCACCTTGCCCTTGGGGGCACGCTCGGGAACGAAGATGTAGGTCTTGAAGCCCGCGGCGGCGGCGTTGCCGGCCAGAGAGGAGGCGGCGTTGCCGGTGGAGGAGCAGGCGATGGTCCTGGCGCCGGCCTCATAAGCCTTGGCAACGGCCATGGCGGAAGCACGATCCTTCAGGGAGGCGGTGGGGTTCTGCCCGTCGTCCTTGACCCACAGCTTCTTGATGCCCAGCATTTCGGCCAGCTTCGGCTCCTCGTACAGGGGGCTCCAACCCACACGCAGGGGGGTGTCGGGGGTGGTCTCCTCCACGGGCAGCAGCTCCCGGTAACGCCACATGGAGCGGTTCTCGCGCTTGGCCAGCTTTTCCTTGGTCAAAACGGTCTTGATATAGTCGTAATCATAGACAATGTCCAGAATGCCGCCGCACTCGCAGTTGGTCAGATCGGGAGTCGCCTCATAGGTCTTGCCGCAGCGGACGCACTGGCCGTATTTCACATTTTTCATGGTGTGTTCTCCTTATTACCATACGGGAACATGGGGGCGGGGCATTGCCCCGCCCCCATGCAGCGTTTTATGTTGGTTCTGTATTCTCTTACAGGCTCTTCAGCAGACCGGTGGCCTCGTTGAACTCGCAGATCAGCTCGTCCAGCTCCTTGGCCTGGGCGTGAACGGCATCCCAGGTGTTCTTGGTGTCGTACCACTGAGCGTTCAGATCCTCCACGGTCATGCCCTGCTGCTCCACCCAAGTGTAGTACTTCAGGTTGTGGACACGCTTGCGCTCGACATAGCCCATCTCCATCATATTGTCGGTGCGCAGGCCCAGCATATGCAGAGCGTGATCCAGAGCGGCCTCGTGGGCGTTGTACTCGCCGTGCATCTCGTTGAGCTCCTGGATACGGGACTGATACATCACGGCAGAGTCGGTCAGAACGGTGGCAACCACATCGTTCTCGGTGAGCTCATAATACTTGGCCATCTTGATGCAGCACAGAACATTGGCAATGCCGGAGATACCCAGCCAGCTCATCTTCTCGATCTGCTCGTCGGACATACCCAGCTCGTTCTTCATGTACTTCTTGCCGTCGGCAGTGTTGAACAGGCGCAGCAGACGCTGAGAATCCTCGTCATCAATGGCGATGGCCATGTCGGTGTTCTTGACATTGTGGATCCAGGGGATGTGCTTGTCGCCGATGCCCTCGATGCGGTGGCCGCCGAAGCCGTTGTTCAGAATGGTGGGGCACTGCAGCGCTTCACCAACAGCCAGCTTCAGGTGGGGATAACGCTCCTTCAGCAGATCGCCGGCGGACATGGTGCCGGCGGAACCGGAGGTGAAGCAGGCACCCGCGAAATTCTGGCCGGGCTTCTTAACAGCCTCAAACAGATCTGCCAAGGCATAACCGGTGACATTGTAGTGCCACAGGGGGTTGCCCATCTCGGCAAACTGGTTGAAGATCATCATGGTGGGATCCTGCTTCAGTTCCCAGGTCTTGTCGAAAATTTCCTTAACATTGGACTCGCAGCCGGGGGTGGCGATGATCTGGCCGGCAATGGACTTGAGCCAGTCAAAGCGCTCCTTGGACATATCCTGCGGCAGAATGGCCACGGACTCGCAGGCCAGCAGCTTGGAGTTGAAAGCGCCGCCGCGGCAGTAGTTGCCGGTGGAGGGCCATACGGCGTGATGATATGTAGCATCGAACTGACCGGTCACCAGGCGGGGAGCCAGGCAGCCGAAGGAAGCACCCACCTTGTGGCAGCCGGTGGGGAACCACTTACCGGACATGGCAATGATGCGGCAGGGAACACCGGACAGAGCGCTGGGAATCTCCACGTAATTGGGCACAGCCTGGAACAGACCGCCCTGCTCCTTGGCCTCATTGTGCCAGGAAATACGGAACAGGTTCACGGGATCCACATCCCACAGCCCGGTCTTGGAGAGCTTGGCCTTGATCTTCTCGGGGATCAGGTCGGGGTTCTGCATCTGGGCAATGGTGGGAATGATGATGTTGTTTTCCTTTGCCTTCTGGATATTATGCTCCAGGCCGGCCTTGTTGATGGACAGATCGATCATTGTTTGTTTTCCTCCTGTTTTTTTACTTCTTGTTGGCGTCAATATAAGAATACAGTGTATATTTGGAAATACCGAAGTATTTTGCCACTTTGTCACCGGATTTGGTCACCAGGAACGCGCCGCTCTCATTAAGGAAGCGGATGGCCCGGATCTTGTCATTCTTATTCATAAGGGCGACGGGCTTGCCCACCAGGGCAACGGACTGGTCGATGAGCTCATCCAGCACATTGTTGACATTGATGATCCGCTCCGGCTCCGCCTGCATCTTGTCATTGCTGGAGAGCATCTCGTCAATGGTCTGCTGCATCATCATCATGCCCGACACGTCGTAGTTGATGCCCAGAATGGCCACCACAGCGCCCTTGCTGTTGCGAATATACAGCGAGGAGGACTTGAGGATCTTTCCCTCCGGGGTCTTGGTCAGATAGCCCAAATGATCCCGAGACCGGACATCATGGTTGAGCATCTGCTCCAGCACCACCTGAGACGCTCCGTCGCCAATCTTTCGGCCCGTCACATGGCCGTTTACAATATAAACTATTGAATGGTCCATCCGGCTGCTGTTGACCTCGTGGATGACGACCTCGCAGTTATTGCCGAACTGCGCCGCAACACCGTCAGCAAGCTGCTTCAGTGTTTCCAACCGTTTTGTCTCCATAGCCCCGCCTTTCTTTCGCAGCATAGAACTCCGCACCGCATTTTTTATAATTGCTCTTATTTGAGCTGGTACTATCATATCATATTTTTTACAAAAATCAATCCCTTTCCAAAAAAATATTTTGGTTTCATAAATTTTTGTTTGACATCGGCGTAAGTTGTGATATGATAGTCTTGTGAGTTGACTCGACACTTCTCGATCTGCCCACACAAAATTTGTTTTTTATTTTAAAAAATATGGAGGTTCATTATGGATTTTGAAGCCATCAAGAAGGCCGCGGAAGGCTACAAGCCCGCCATGTCCAAGTTCCTGCGGGACATGATCGCCATTCCCTCTGAATCCTGCGAGGAAGAAGGCGTTGTCAAGCGCATCGCTGAGGAAATGAAAGCTCTGGGTTATGACAAGGTCGAGTTCGACAAGCTGGGCAATGTCATTGGCTGGATGGGCAGCGGTGACAAGATCATCGCCATCGACTCCCACATCGACACCGTGGGCATCGGCAACATCAGCAACTGGGAAGCTGACCCCTACAAGGGATATGAAACCGAGGATATCATCTATGGCCGCGGCGGCAGCGACCAGGAGGGCGGCATGGCCTCCGCTACTTACGGCGTCAAGATCATGAAGGATCTGAACCTGATCCCCGAGGGCTATAAGATGATGGTCGTCGGTTCCGTGCAGGAAGAGGACTGCGACGGTATGTGCTGGCAGTCCATCGTGAACGAGTACTTCAACGGTCCCGAGGACGCTCGCAACCAGATCGAGTTCGTCATTTCCACCGAGCCTACCGACGGCGGTATCTACCGCGGTCACCGCGGCCGTATGGAGATCCGCGTGGACATGCACGGTGTGTCCTGCCACGGCTCCGCTCCCGAGCGCGGCGACAACGCCATTCACAAGATGGCCGAGGTCATTGAGAACGTCCGTGACCTCAACGAGAATCCCGCTGACGGCTCCACCGAGATCAACGGCCTGGTGAAGATGCTGGATCCCAAGTTCAATCCTGAGCATTGGGAAGATGCCCGTTTCCTGGGCCGCGGCACCTGCACCACCAGCCAGATCTTCTACACCTCTCCCTCCCGCTGCGCCGTTGCCGATAGCTGCGCTATCTCCATCGACCGCCGCATGACCGCCGGCGAGACCTACCAGTCCTGCCTGAAGGAGATCGAGGATCTGCCCGCCTGCAAGAAGTATGCCAAGGATGTGAAGGTCTCCATGTATATGTATGACCGTCCCGCATGGACCGGCCATGTCTATGAGACCGAGTGCTTCTTCCCCACCTGGATCAATAAGGAGTCCGCTCCTCATGTCCAGGCCCTCATCGATGCCCACCACGGCCTGTGGGGCACCGAGCGTCTGATGCCCACCGAGCTGGCCGCCTCCAAGCGTCAGGGCCGTCCCCTGACCGACAAGTGGACCTTCTCCACCAACGGCGTGTCCATCCAGGGCCGTTACGGCATCCCCTGCGTCGGCTTCGGCCCCGGTGCCGAGTCCCAGGCGCACGCTCCCAACGAGGTGACCTTCAAGCAGGATCTGGTGACCTGCGCCGCACTGTACGCCGCTGTCCCCGGCCTGTATAAGCCCGAGAACAAGGACGGCTCCGCTACCTCCTTCCGTCAGGAGCTCACCGGCAACGATATCAAGTAATTTCATCTGCTTCGACCCGGCCGGTGAAGGCGGTACGCCGCCTTCACCGTGCAGGTCGTTTTCAAAACCGAATTTACACTACTTTACAAGGAGATAATCAACATGAGTAAGACCGTTGAACTGGCCCGCCATCTGGAGACCCTGCACATCAACAACATGTATAAGAGCGATTTCTATTGGACTTGGGACAAGACCGATGATGAGATCGACGCCATCTTCACCGTAGCCGACGCTCTGCGTGACCTGCGTGAGCGCAACAAGAGCACCCGTATTTTTGATTCCGGCCTGGGCATTTCCCTGTTCCGCGACAACTCCACCCGTACCCGCTTCTCCTTCGCTTCCGCCTGCAACCTGCTGGGTCTGGAAGAGCAGGTTCTGGACGAGAAGAAGTCCCAGATCGCTCACGGCGAGACCGTCCGCGAGACCGCGAACATGGTGTCCTTCATGGCTGATGTCATCGGTATCCGCGATGATATGTACATCGGCCAGGGCCACACCTATCAGAAGACCTTCATGGACGCTCTGGAAGACGGCTATCGTCAGGGCATCCTGGAGCAGCGTCCCACTCTGGTGAACCTGCAGTGCGATGTGGACCATCCCACCCAGTGCATGGCCGATATGCTGCATGTGATCCACTACTTCGGTGGTGTGGAGAACCTGAAGGGTAAGAAGGTTGCTATGACCTGGGCATATTCTCCCTCCTACGGCAAGCCCCTGTCCGTGCCTCAGGGCGTTATCGGTCTGTTTACCCGCTTCGGAATGGACGTGACCCTGGCTCACCCCGAAGGATACGACGTGATGCCCGAGGTGGAGGAAGTGGCCCGCAAGAACTGCGAGAAGTACGGCTCCAAGTTCCACAAGACCAACAGCATGGCTGAGGCCTTCAAGGACGCCGACATCGTGTATCCCAAGTCCTGGGCTCCCTTTGCCGCTATGGAAGAGCGCACCAAGCTGTACTCCGCCGGCGATCAGGCTGGTATTGACGCCCTGGAGAAGAAGCTGCTGGCGCAGAACGCCCAGCACAAGGATTGGGCCTGCACCGAGGAAATGATGAAGCTCACCAAGGACGGCAAGGCTCTGTACATGCACTGCCTGCCCGCCGATATTACCGGTCTGAGCTGCAAGGAAGGCGAAGTGGACAACTCCGTGTTCGATCGATACATCGTTCCTCTGTACAAAGAGGCTTCCTACAAGCCCTATATCATTGCCGCTATGATCTTCATGTCCCAGGTGAAGGATCCCGTCAAGACTCTGATGGAGCTGGACGCTGCCGACAATCATCGTAAGCTGCACTAATTGACCTGAAACATCTGATAGCGGGAGTGCTGCAAAACGCTCCCGCTATCCAAATCTTTACAATAAAAGAGGTACATTACTATGAGCAAGCGTATCGTCATCGCTCTGGGCGGCAACGCTCTGGGCAATACCGCCACCGAGCAGTTGGCTCTGGTGAGCAACACCGCCAAGGCCATCGTGGACCTCATCGCTGAGGGCAACGAGGTGGTCATCGCCCACGGCAACGGTCCTCAGGTTGGCATGATCAATCTGGGCCTGTCCACCGCCGCTGAGGCCGGTGCCATCAAGGCAGATATGCCTTTCCCCGAGTGCGGTGCCATGTCCGAGGGCTACATCGGCTACCATCTGCAGCAGGCTATCGGCAATGAGCTGGTCTCCCGCGGCATGACCAAACCCGTGGCTACCATCGTCACCCAGACTGTGGTATCTGAGGATGACCCCGCCTTCCAGAATCCCACCAAGCCCGTGGGCGCCTTCTATGACAAGGAGACCGCCGAGCGCATTGCCGCTGAGAAAGGGTACACCATGGTGGAGGACGCCGGCCGCGGCTATCGCCAGGTTGTCCCCTCCCCCAAGCCCTTTGACATCGTGGAAGCCGAGTCTATCAAGGCTCTGTTTAACGCCGGCCATGTGGTGATCGCCGTAGGCGGCGGCGGTATCCCCGTCGTGCGCAAGGATGGCAAGGTCTACGGCACCCCCGCCGTCATCGACAAGGATTTCGGCAGCGAACTGCTGGCTGAGCTGCTGGATGCCGATGTACTGGTGATCCTCACCGCCGTGGAGAAGGTCGCCATTAACTTCAACAAGCCTGACCAGAAGGGTCTGGACGATCTGACCCCCGCACAGGCCAAAGCCTATATGGACGAGAATCAGTTCGCCAAGGGCTCCATGCTGCCCAAGGTGCAGGCTGCCGTGAAGTTCGCCGAGTCCAAGCCCGGACGCACCGCCCTTATCACCCTGCTGGAGAAGGCCAAGGACGGTATCGCCGGCAAGACCGGTACCCGGATTCATCAATAAGTTTTCCCGCATACCAGAAAGGACACAGGAGACGGACTCCTGTGTCCTTTTTTTGTCTTTTTTCATTCCGATATATTTTTTGCCACACTCATCTGAATCACACACAGGTAAAACAGATGTGACAGCTCCGGTTTCCTGTGTGTTTTCTACGTAACCGGTCGCCCGGAAGAAGTCATCGTAATCTTCTTTCGAGCAACCTTTGATGAAGATGTGGCAGTTGCGCTCGTCATTTCCATCGGTGATATATATACGCTCCACAAAGGTCTGTATCAGCGTTACAAGCACATCGGGTGCGGCGTTTTCGGCATATTCCCCCCCCGCCGCCGAGTATCAGGTAACAAGAATCGCAAAAGCAAACGATATGGCCGAGGACGAGGTGCGGGAAATTATTGAAAAGTGCACCAGCGGTAAATTCTTAGGCGTATTCGGAGAAGAAACAGTAAATGTTCTTAAAGTGAATTTGATGCTGGACGGAATTCTGTAATAGTTTTAAGGCGGAAGAGCTTCGGCGTTTCCGCCTTTACCTTTATGCAATCTTAATATTGTCTTTATCTTGTTTATGCCGATTTAATGCAGATTAAGATAAACTAAAGACAGTCTAAATATGATATTAGGATTGCGTAGGTATCCGTTATGATGAAGCGGCAACATTTTAAGTATAAGCATATTACATCGTTTCAGATTATTATATTAGGTTTTCTGTCTGTAATCATTTTAGGCAGCATACTGTTAATGCTGCCCGTTGCGACAAGGGACGGTAAGGGTGCCGTGTTTTCAGACGCACTGTTTACCGCAACCTCTGCTGTATGCGTAACCGGATTAGTGATCCATGATACTGCTACATACTGGTCAATGTTCGGTCAGAGCGTAATTCTGTTTTTAATTCAAATCGGCGGTATGGGCATTGTCACGGTTGCGGTTTCGGTTGCGGCTTTTTCGGGTCGAAAAATAGGGCTGATGCAGAGAAGCACTATGCAGGAGGCTGTTTCCGCACACCATCTCGGTGGAATTGTGCGGCTTACAAAATTTATATTAAAAACCTCGGTGTGCATTGAGCTGATCGGAGCAGTCCTGCTTTTGCCGGTTTTTATCCGTGATTTCGGAATTATGAAGGGGATATGGTACGCCTTGTTCCATTCCGTTTCGGCATTTTGCAACGCAGGCTTTGACTTAATCGGCGTTAAAGCGCCGTTTTCGTCATTAACCTCTTATTCATCACAGCCTTTTTTCAACTTCACGGTTATGGCGCTTATTATTATCGGCGGCATAGGCTTTTTAACTTGGGAGGATATAAAAAACAACAAGCTCCATTTCAGAAAGTACCGAATGCAAAGCAAGGTCATCCTTACCGTGACGGGAATACTGATTATCCTGCCGGCGCTTTACTTTTTCTTTTTCGAGTATCAGAGCCTTCCGCTGGGAGAAAGAATCCTGACCTCTCTTTTCCAGTCTGTTACGCCGAGAACAGCCGGCTTTAATACGACGGATTTAACAGCCCTCAGTGAGACAGGTCAAATGCTGATTACATTGTTGATGCTCATCGGCGGTTCGCCCGGTTCAACGGCAGGCGGTATGAAAACCACCACCATCGCCGTTTTGGTTTCATCGGCGCTGTCCGTGTTTCGCAAAAAGGAAGATACACACTTTTTCAAACGGTGTATATCCGACGATACCGTGAAAAGTGCGGCAACTATCTTTTTGCTGTATATTGGGCTGTTTATCGGCTGCGGAATGATCATCTGCCGTCTTGAAAATATCCCGTTGCTTCCGTCACTGTTTGAAACAGCGTCGGCAATCGGAACGGTAGGACTATCCCTCGGCATCACCTCGCAGTTGGGGATTGTTTCGCAGTTCATTCTGATTATACTAATGTTTTTCGGAAGAGTCGGAGGACTGACGTTGATATTTGCGGCAACGACAAAAACGGCTGCAAACGCAGCAAAATATCCGCAGGAAAAAATAACGGTCGGGTAAAGGAGAAGAAAGATGAAATCTGTTTTACTGATAGGGCTTGGCAGATTTGGCCGGCATATTGCCATGAAGCTTAACGAGATGCGGCATCAGGTTATGGCCGTAGACAAAAGCGAAGAAAGAGTAAATGCGGTATTGCCCTTTGTTATGAACGCGCAGATAGGCGACGCAACAAATGAGGAGTTTCTGGAATCTTTGGGCGTAAATAATTTCGATATTTGCATCGTCGCAATCGGGGACGACTTCCAAAGCTCGCTTGAAACGACATCTCTTTTAAAGGAATTGGGTGCAAAAATGGTAGTTTCCCGTGCGGCACGGGATGTACACGCAAAATTCCTTCTGCGAAACGGGGCGGATGAAATCGTATATCCCGAAAGGCAGCTTGCCGATTGGACGGCTATCCGCTACACCGCCGACCATATCCTCGATTACATAGAGCTTGATAATGACCATTCTATTTTTGAAATTGCCGTACCCGAAAAATGGATCGGGAAAACCGTTATAGAAGCGGATGTGCGTAAAAAGCACGGTATTAATATAATGGCGATTAAACGCGACGGTAAAATGAATCTGAATTTTGCGCCCGAAACAAGCTTTATACCGGGCGACACAATTTTAGTGCTGGGCGACACCAAAAACATACAAAAGTGTTTTCACATATAAACACCGAAAGAAGACGGGAAGTATGATAGAATTATTGTTAGTGTGCGCAGTAGCTGCCATTATTGTGTTCGGTTACATTATAATGAAAAAGCTTGACGCTTTTTTAGCAAATAACCGCCGCTTTATTGACGCTGAAATCGCAGAAAACAGTCTTTTGCTTGCTTTTGATAACCCTATGATAATAGATTCGCTGATGACGCTGTTTGAAGGGTTTTCAAAAGCAAATCCAAATTGTCAGCTGCATTTCCTGTTTGGAAATACAGAGGATATATATGATAAGCTAAACAAAAATCGCATTGACCTTGGCTTTATAGAAAATACTGCTTCTGCAAATGACGATACCTACAACTGTCTTATCATTTCTGCAAAGCAAAACAGTGTTTTCTGTGAGAAAGCAGGATGTACGATGATAGAACCGCTGAATCCTTCAGAAACTCAGACCTCTGTGATATGGAAAAAGGCTTCAAGCAATGCCTTTGTCAATAGCTTTTCAGCTTTGCTTTTGTCAAATCAAGCGGCGATCAATGCGGAATATGTAAAGTAGAAAATCCTTCCCTGCTGTGATATAATAGAAAGCGGAAGGAGGCGCTATGATGCAATACTTTATTGATTCAAAAGACGGGAGTCTGCAAGCCGCCCAAAACTGCGGCGATAAAAAGCCGTTTTTTACGGTTATGAGTACATCGGAATTTCACGAATGTAAAGAACAACTGCCATATTATAAAGAGCTGCTTCACTGCCTCGGCTCGATTCGTTATTGTAAAGCTGAGGTATTCAAAAACTGCATCATCGGAACCTTACGCCTGCCTCAAAAAAGCGAACAGCGTTCACCGCAGCTTTCTTTCGGCTTTTATTTGACGGGACAGTCGCTCTTATTTGTGGAAGATGTAGGCGATTTGAAATTATGGGTAGACAAACGGATAGGTATGCTTCAGGAACTGAACAGTCCGGCTCAGCTTCTTTTGCGGTTTATGGAGCAAATGATCGAGGATGATGTTCTCTATCTTTCTCACATAGAGTCAGAAACAGAGAAAATGGAAGAAAAAATCAGCTCCGGCAGTTCGGCAGACTTTTTCTCTTTGCTCACAAAGCACAGGCAAAAGCTGTCCGAGTTAAACGCCTACTACGAGCAGCTGACGGATATAGGAGAGTTGTTTCAATCCCGCGCGTGTTCTTCATTTGCAGACGATACGCAGGACTGGGATAAATATACCCATCGTGCCGAGAGATTGCAAAATCATGTGCAGCTGCTCCGCGAAAATATGCTTCAGCTTCGTGAGCTTTATCAATCGAAGCAAGACGCACGGCAAAATAAGATTATGGGGATTCTCACAATCGTCACCACCTTTTTTCTGCCTCTTACTTTAATCACAGGATGGTACGGCATGAACTTTGCCTATATGCCTGAGCTTAAATGGCGATACGGTTATCTTTCGGTGATTATTGTTTCTCTTATTATCGCAATAGGAGAAATCATCTACTTCAAAAGGAAAAAATTTTTTTAGTTTCGCTATCTTAAAATATGAGACTCAAAGGAGGTGTTTAAATGGACGAAAAAAGGCAAAGCCCGGAACAAATTTTAAAACAAATTGAAAAGGAAGAACAAAGCCTGAATCGCGGGCATTTGAAAATATTTTTCGGATATGCCGCAGGTGTAGGCAAAACCTATGCCATGCTGAAAGCCGCACATTCGGCAAAGAGGCATGGTATTGATGTGGTTGCCGGTTACATTGAGCCGCATGCCCGTCCGCAGACCTCCGCGCTTGTAAACGGATTGGAATGTCTTGCGAATCTTGTTTCGGTATATAACGGAATTTCTCTTTCGGAATTCAATCTTGACGCTGCACTTGCCAGACACCCGCAGTTAATCCTTGTGGACGAGCTAGCCCATACCAATGCGCCTGTGTGCCGACATACAAAGCGTTATCAGGATATTGAAGAGCTGCTTAACGCGGGAATAGATGTCTATACCACGGTAAATGTTCAGCATATCGAGAGCCTAAATGACACCGTCGCGTCTATCACGGGCATTATGATACACGAGCGTATCCCCGATTCGGTTTTTGATAACGCCAGTCAGGTTGAGCTTGTGGATATTGAACCGCAGGAATTGATTGAACGGCTGCAAGCGGGCAAAGTGTATAACCCGACTCAGGCTGAGCGTGCAACAGAAAACTTCTTTACCGTGGAAAATTTAACGGCGCTTCGGGAAATTGCCTTGCGCCGCTGTGCCGACAGGGTGAATCTGCTTACCGAAACCGTCAGAACGAAAAGCCACAGCGATTATCACACCGATGAGCATATTCTTGTCTGTCTTTCGTCGTCACCTTCCAATGCGAAAATAATCCGCACCGCCGCCCGAATGGCAAATGCCTTTAAGGGGGCTTTTACCGCGCTGTTTGTGGAAACCCCGGATTTTCAGGTCATGTCCGAGGAAGATGTAAAGCGACTGCGGAGCAATATGCGTCTTGCGGAACAGCTCGGCGCGAAAATCGAAACCGTGTGCGGTGAAGATGTTTCCTATCAGATTGCCGAATTTGCAAGGCTGTCTGGGGTTTCAAAAATCGTGATAGGAAGAAGCTCTGCAACCCGAAAGAGCATATTTTCCAAACCTACTCTTACAGAAAAGCTGATTGCAAACGCGCCGAATTTAGATGTGCATATCATACCCGATGCCGGCAGTAAAAACGCCGCATACCGTGCAAAAAAAGCGAGAAGGAAAAGCAAAATTTTCTTTTCTGTATCCGATTTTTTGAAAAGCGTTTCTATCTTGATTTTGGCAAGCTGTATAGGAATGCTGTTCCGTCACTTAGGGTTTGCAGAGGCAAATATCATCACGGTATATGTCCTCGGCGTTCTTGTGACCTCGGTTGTTACAAGACATCGGGTTTACAGCCTGATTTCCTCTATTGTCAGCGTTTTGGTTTTCAATTTTTTCTTTACCGATCCGCAGTTCACACTGCGGGCTTACGATCAAGGATATCCTGTAACCTTTTTGATTATGTTTTTGGCGGCATTGCTCACAAGCTCGCTTGCCGTGAAGTTAAAAGAGCATGCAAAGCAGTCTGCGAAGGCGGCCTACAGAACAAAGGTGCTGTTTGACACAAATCAGCTCTTACAGCAGGCAAAGGACAAGAACGAAATCGTTTCGGCAACGGCAAATCAGCTTATAAAGCTGCTCGGAAAGGATATCGTGTTTTATCTGGCTGAGGACGAGAAACTCGGCGAACCTCATATTTTTACCGTTTCGGGAGATAAAACAGACAAAGAAATAACAAGCACAAAAGAAAATGCAGTGGCCGAATGGGTGCTAAAAAACAACAAACACGCAGGAGCTACCACCGAAACGCTTTCAAACGCAAAGTGCCTATACCTTGCCGTAAGGGTAAACAGCCGAGTTTACGGCGTTGTGGGCATTTATATAGGCGATGAGCTGCTTGATGCGTTTGAAAAAAGTATTCTATTGTCTATACTCGGCGAATGTGCCCTGTCGCTGGAAAACGAAAAGAACGCAAGAGAAAAAGAAGAAGCGGCAATTTTCGCTAAGAATGAACAGCTCCGTGCAAATCTCCTGCGGGCAATTTCCCACGATTTGCGAACACCGCTCACTTCTATTTCCGGAAACGCAAGCAATCTTATATCAAACGGCAATTCCTTTGATGAAGCAACAAAAAATCAGCTTTATACCGATATTTACGATGATTCTATGTGGCTTATCAATCTGGTGGAAAATCTGCTTTCGGTCACAAGAATTGAAGAAGGACGGCTGAATCTTCACATTACAGAGGATTTAGTAGACGATGTCATCACGGAAGCACTTCATCATGTGAACAGAAAAAGCGTAGAACATCATATTGCTGTCCGGCATAAAGAAGATTATCTGCTCGCCAAAATGGACGCAAAGCTGATGGTACAGGTCATCATAAATATTGTGGACAACGCCATTAAATACACGCCGAAGGGCTCCGACATTCTGATAAAAACTTGGAAGCAGGGAGATAAAGCCGTTATATCCATTGCCGATGATGGCGACGGAATACCCGATGAAATGAAAGAGCGGGTGTTCGATATGTTTTACAGCGGAGCCAACAAAATTGCCGACAGCCGCCGCAGTTTGGGGTTAGGGCTGTCGCTGTGCCGTTCCATTATAAACGCACACGGCGGCAAAATAACCGTTTCAGACAATACGCCGCACGGCACGGTGTTCACCATTACATTACCTGCCGGGGAGGTAGAAATTCATGAATAAACCCTTGATATTGGTTGTTGAAGATGATAATTCGGTCAAAAATCTTATTACAACAACCCTTAAAGCGCACGATTACAGATACTTAACCGCGCCTAACGGCGCCGACGCCATTTTGGAAGCGTCATCACACAATCCCGATATTGTCCTGCTCGATTTAGGACTTCCCGATATTGACGGTGTTGATGTTATCAAAAAAATCCGCACTTGGTCGAATGTGCCGATAATCGTTATAAGCGCGCGAAGCGAAGATACCGACAAAATTGACGCGCTTGACGCGGGTGCCGACGATTATCTGACCAAACCGTTTTCTGTGGAAGAATTATTGGCAAGGCTCAGGGTTACGCAAAGGCGGCTTAATATGATACCGAACGAGACTGCCGCCGAAGCGTCCGTTTTCACAAACGGTCAGCTTCGTATAGATTATGTCGCAGGATGCGCCTATTTAGGCGATGAAGAGCTGCATCTCACACCTATTGAATATAAACTCTTGTGCCTGCTGTCAAGAAATATCGGCAAGGTTTTAACTCATACCTTTATTACACAGAGCATTTGGGGCAGCAGCTGGGATAACGACATTGCCTCTCTGCGCGTCTTTATGGCGACGCTCCGTAAAAAACTGGAGAAGAACGCCGATTCGCCTCAATATATCCAAACGCATATCGGTGTTGGTTACAGAATGATGAAGGTTGAATAATCTAGTAAAGAGAAAATAAAAAAAGCAAAATAACGGTGCTGTAATCCTTTTGATGTTTACAGCACCGTTAATCTTTTATGAAAAAATCAATCGCATTTTCCACTGTTTTTGCGCAGTTTTCACGTTTTTTATCATATATTACAAGGATCTCTTTGTTGCAAAATATTTTTTTGTGTAAAATAAATTTTTTGGTTGAAAACTTCCAATTTGTGTACTATAATGACCTTGTTCAGTGTGAATGTCGGGCTCATGCCCGTTATTCAGACAGTCGGAAAAAATTTTATCCCCGGCTGTTACATATTTAAAGGAGGAAAACCAAATGAAAAAGTTCCTGGCACTGGCTCTGGCTCTGATCATGGCTCTGTCCCTCTTTGCCTGCGGCAAGAAGGAAGATCCCCAGCCCGAGACCAAAGACATTAAGGTCGGCTTCATCACTCTGCACGATGAAAACTCCACCTATGACCTTAACTTCATCAATGGCGCAAAAGAGGCCATCAAGAACCTGGGTCTGACCGATGCTAACTACATCCTGAAGACCAATGTTCCCGAAGGTCAGGAGTGCTATGAGACCGCTTGCGACCTGGTCGACAACGGCTGCACCATCATCTTCGCCGACAGCTTCGGTCATGAGCCTTACATGATCCAGGCTGCTCAGAAGTATCCTGATGTTCAGTTCTGCCACTCCACCGGTACCCGCGCTCACACCGAGAATCTGGCTAACTATCACAATGCTTTCGCTGCCATCTATGAGGGTCGTTACCTGGCCGGTATCGCTGCCGGTATGAAGCTCAACGAGATGATCGAGGCTGGTCAGTTCACCAAGGACGAAGCCAAGATGGGCTATGTCGGTGCTTTCACCTACGCTGAGGTTATTTCCGGTTACACTTCCTTCTATCTGGGCGCCAAGTCTGTCTGCCCCACCGTCACCATGGACGTGACCTTCACCGGCAGCTGGTATGACGAGGCTCTGGAGAAGGAAGGCGCACAGAAGCTGATTGCCGGCGGCTGCAAGCTGATCAGCCAGCACGCTGACTCCCTGGGCGCTCCCACCGCTTGCGAGAACGCCAAGGTTCCCAACGTGTCCTACAACGGCTCCACCAAGGATGCTGCCCCCAACACCTACATCATCTCCTCCCGCATCAACTGGGCTCCCTACTATGAGTATGCCATCAAGGCTGTCATGGATGGCAAGACCATCGATACCGACTGGACCGGCACTCTGGCCACCGGCTCCGTGGTTCTGACCGAGCTGAACGAGGCTGTTGCCGCCGAGGGCACTGCTGAGGCTATCAAGGCTGCTCAGGAAAAGCTGGAAAAGGGCGAGCTGCATGTTTATGACACCGCTACCTTCACCGTGAAGGGCGCTCCTCTGTCCGTTGATCACATGGCTGACGTCGATACTGACGAGGCTTATACCCCCGACACCAAGGTTGTCAAGGATGGTTACTTCGCAGAGTCCGAGTTCCGTTCCGCTCCTTACTTTGATCTGGAGATCGACGGCATCACTCGTCTGGATGTTAACTTCGGCTAAGATTGACCTTACCGTTTAAAAAGGATGGACTGCTTCGGCAGTCCATCCTTTTTTGCAAAATTTCGGGTGCGGGATCTGTCCCATTCCCCTCCGAATCCGGACAAAAATTGCCCCAAAAACGGTCTGATAACTCACGGAAAATGCGTTTTTGTCGATTCCCACAAAGCAGGTTTCCAAGAATTGTGTAACCATACATTTTTTGGCTACACCTAACAATTTTTTTGTATTTTTTGATTTACAATCCTCGACATATATGGTACAATGAATTGTATTGAATTTACCCCCGGTTTTCCACGAGGTGTTGCAGCCAACTGGGCCGAAAGAAAGGATGACAGCCTTGGAAAAAAAATGCGCAATCAAAATGGAGAACATCACCAAGCGCTTCGGCAGCAAGGTTATCGCAAACAAAAATGTGAGCCTTGAGCTGTACGAGGGGGAGATCCTATCTCTGCTGGGTGAAAACGGCAGCGGAAAAACTACGCTGATGAATATGCTCTCCGGTATCTACTTCCCCGACGAGGGACAGATCTACATTCACGACAAGCCCGTGACCATTTCCTCTCCCAAGGACGCCTTTGACCTTGGCATCGGTATGATCCACCAGCACTTTAAGCTGGTTGACCTCTTTACCGCCACGGAGAATATCATTCTGGGGCTGGAAGGTAAGCTGGATCTGAACAATGCTCGCAAAAAAGTCAAGGACATCTGCGAGAAGTATGGCTTCGACATTGATCCCGACATGAAGATCTACGATATGTCTGTTTCGCAGAAGCAGACCGTGGAAATCGTCAAGGTTCTGTATCGCGGCGCTGACATCCTTATTCTGGACGAGCCCACCGCTGTGCTGACTCCCCAGGAAACCGACAAACTGTTCGCCGTCATGCGCAACATGAAGGCCGATGGCAAGTCCCTTATCATCATCACCCATAAGCTCCACGAGGTGCTGGAGGTTTCCGACCGTGTGGCCGTCCTGCGCAAGGGCGAGTATATCGGCGATGTTATGACCGCGGATGCCAACCAGCAGTCCCTCACCGACATGATGGTCGGCCACAGTGTCACGCTGAACATCAACCGTCCCGATCCGGTGAATGTCACGCCCCGCCTGAAGGTGGAAGGGCTCACCGTGTTCGATGAATTGGGCGTAAAACGTCTGGACAACGTCAGCTTTACCGTCAACGCCGGCGAAGTGCTGGGCGTGGCAGGTATCGCCGGCTCCGGTCAGCGTGAGCTCCTGGAGTCCATCGCCGGTCTGTATCCCATTAAGTCCGGCTCCGTTACATACATTGAACCCGAAAGCGGCGTGGAAAAGAATCTCGTAGGTATGGATCCTATGGATATCCGCAAAAGCGGCGTGGCTATGAGCTTCGTTCCCGAGGACCGTTTGGGCATGGGTCTGGTTGGCTCCATGGGTATGACGGGCAACATGATGCTGCGCTCCTGGCGTAAGGGCAAGGGTGTGTTCCTCAACCGCAAGGATCCCGAGGCACTGGCTCAGCGGATCTGGCAGGAGCTGGAGGTCGTTACTCCCAGCACCAGCTTCCCTGTTCGCCGTATGTCCGGCGGTAACGTGCAAAAAGTTCTGGTGGGCCGCGAGATCGCCCAGCAGCCCTCTGTGCTGATGACGGCATATGCCGTCCGTGGTCTGGATATCAACACATCCTATACAATTTATAATCTGCTCACTGAGCAAAAGATGAAAGGCGTTGCCGTCGTATATGTCGGTGAGGACCTGGATGTTCTTTTGGAGCTGTGCGACCGGATCGTTGTCCTCTGCGGCGGCCAGGTTTCCGGCATTGTGGACGCTCGCAGCACCGACAAACGCGCGGTAGGCGCTCTGATGACCCGTGTGGAAGGAGGCAAGGTTGATGCTTAAAAAACAATCTCTGTTCCAAATATCCAAGCGTGATGCATTGCCTCTGCCCAAGGCACTGGCCATCCGTGGCGGTATCCTGCTGCTGGCATTGATTTTCTGCGGCCTGATCACCACGATCCTGACCGGTCAAAATCCCATCAACGTGTACGGAACTATCCTATCCGGCGCATTCGGCACCTCCCGGCGCATCGGTGTTACCGCCCGTAATGTGGCTGTCCTGCTGGGTCTGTCTCTGGCTGTGACCCCGGCTTTCAAAATGCGTTTCTGGAACATTGGTGCCGAGGGTCAGACCCTGATCGGCTGTCTGGCCACCACTGCCTGCATGATCCTGCTGGGCAATAAGCTCTCTACACCCCTGTTGATCCTTGTCTCCCTGGCAGCCTCCCTGGTAGCCGGTGCTATCTGGGGCTTCCTGCCCGCCTTCTTCAAGGCTAAGTGGAACACCAATGAGACCTTGTTCACCCTGATGATGAACTACATAGCCATGCAGTTGGCCTCTTACTTCATCATCATTTGGGAGGTGCCCAAGGGCGCCGGTAAGATCGGTGTTATCAACCAGTCCTCTCAGGCCGGTTGGCTTCCCGTTGTGGGCAACGAATATCTGCTGCCCATTCTTATCGTGGCTCTGATGACCGGCTTTATGTACATCTATCTGCAGTACAGCAAGCACGGCTATGAGATCGCCGTCGTTGGTGAAAGCCAGCGTACCGCCAGCTATGCCGGTATCAAGGTGGATCGTGTCATCATCCGCACCATGGTTCTCTCCGGCGCTCTGTGCGCCATGATGGGTTTCATTATGACCTCCGGTATTGACCACACCCTGACCACCACCATTGTGGACGGCCGCGGCTTCACCGCCGTTATGGTTTCCTGGATGTCCAAGTTCAATCCCTTTATCATGATCGCTGCCTCTCTGTTGCTGGTGACCATGGACCGCGGTGCCAGTGAGGTGTCCAGCTCTTTGGGCCTGAACCATTCCTTTGCTGATATCCTGACCGGTATCATCCTGTTCTTCATTATTGCTACCGAATTCTTTATTACCTACAAGGTCACCCTGCGCAAGAGCAGCAAGAAGGAGGCGTAACGGATGTTTTTTGATTTTATTTCTTTCTTTCCCCGTGCCGTGATGCAGGGTATCCCTCTGTTGTTCGGCAGCACCGGTGAGATCCTCACCGAAAAGTCCGGTAACCTGAATCTGGGCATTCCCGGCATCATGTATGTGGGCGGCATCAGCGGCGTTATCGGTTCGTTTTTCTATGAGCAGGCTGTTCCTGCAGCGGAGATGAATGGCTTCCTGGCAATCATGATCCCCATTCTCAGTTCTCTGCTGGGTTCTCTGCTGATGGGACTGCTGTACTGCTTCCTGACAGTTACTCTGCGCGCCAACCAGAATGTTACCGGTCTGGCTATGACCACCTTCGGCGTGGGCGTTGGTAACTTCTTCGGTGGCTCCCTGATCAAGCTGACCAACAGTGAAGTTCCTTCCATCGCTCTGTCCAACACCAGCATTTTCTTCAAGACCAGTATGCCCGGCGCACACTCTACCGGTTGGTTTGGCGAACTGTTCCTGTCCTACGGTTTCCTGGCCTATGTGGCTGTTATCTTTGCTCTGGGTGCTTCCTATTTCCTGAATCGTACCCGCGCCGGTCTGCACCTGCGTGCCGTAGGCGAAAGTGCTTCCACCGCCGATGCTGCCGGTATCAATGTCACCAAGCATAAATATCTGGCCACCTGCATAGGCTCTATGATTGCAGGTCTCGGTGGTCTGTACTATGTTATGGACTATGCCAACGGCGTTTGGTCCAACAACGCTTTCGGTGACCGCGGTTGGCTTGCCATCGCCTTGGTCATCTTCACCATCTGGCGGCCCAATGTCAGCATTCTGGCCTCTATCCTGTTCGGCGGCCTGTACATCATTAATATCTATCTGCCCACCCCCGGTGGCCAGATGGCGATCAAGGAACTGTACAAAATGCTGCCCTACCTAATTACTCTGGTCGTTCTGATCGTTGTGTCCCTGCGCAAGAAGCGTGAGGATCAGCCCCCTGCGTCCCTCGGTCTCTCCTACTTCCGCGAGGAACGCTAAACCTGTTAAAAAAGAGTAGGCCCATTTGGGCCTGCTCTTTTTTCTATGAAATAAAGGAGGATAAACTATGTCTACCCTGCTGATCAAAAACATTTCCCAGCTTGTCACCTGTGACGACAGTGACCGAGTGCTGACCAATGTGGATGTGCTGTGCAAGGATGGCTTCATCGAGAAAATCAGCGCCAATCTGGATGCCACCGCTGACCGAGTCATCGATGGCTCCCACATGCTTTGCTATCCCGGTTTGGTAAACACCCACCACCATCTCTATCAGGTCTTTTCCCGCAACCTGCCCCAGGTGCAGAATATGGAGCTGTTTGACTGGTTGAAAACCCTGTATGAGATCTGGAAGAATCTGGACAGCGATGTTATCCGCCTGTCCTCCCTGACGGGTATGGGCGAGCTGATGAAACACGGCTGCACCACCTGCTTCGACCACCACTATGTCTTCCCCGCTCATGCCGGAGACCTGTTGGGCGCTCAGTTTGCCGCAGCCGATGAGCTGGGCATCCGTATGTATTGCAGCCGCGGCAGCATGGACCTGAGCGTGAAGGACGGCGGCCTGCCCCCCGACAGCGTTGTGCAGTCCGTGGACGAGATCATGAAGGACTCCGTCCGTGTCATTGAGAAGTATCACGATACGTCCTACGGCGCTATGCACCGCGTAGCCTTGGCGCCCTGCTCCCCCTTCTCTGTTTCCGCGGATCTTCTGCGGGAAAGTGCTATTCTGGCCCGCCAGTACGGTGTGCGGCTGCACACCCACCTGTGTGAGACCAAGGATGAGGAGAACTTCATGCTGCAGCGTGAGGGTGTTCGTCCTCTGGAGTATATGGCACGCCTGGGCTGGATCGGCGACGATGTGTGGTATGCCCATGGCATCCACTTTAACGACGAGGAGCTGCATCTGCTGGCCCAGACCGGCACCGGCGTGGCCCATTGCCCCATCAGCAACATGAAGCTCTCCTCCGGCATCGCTCGGATCCCGGATATGCTGAAGCTGGGCGTGCCCGTAGGTCTGGCCGTGGATGGCAGCGCCTCCAATGACGGCTCCAGCCTCATGGAAGAGCTGCGTGTGGCCTTCCTGCTGCACCGTCTGAATTCCAGCCGTGAGGCACCCACCGGCTACGACATCCTCAAGATGGCCACCCGCGGCAGCGCGCGGCTGCTGGGCCGTGATGACATCGGCCAGCTTGCCGTTGGCAAGTGTGCCGACCTGTTCATGATCGACAGCCGCCGTCTGGAGCTGGTAGGCTCCTGCTATGATCCCAAGTCCGTGCTGGCTACCGTGGGTGTTCGCGGTCCTGTGGACTATACCGTGGTCAACGGCAGGGTCACCGTGGAGAATGGTAAGCTGGTCACCATCGACGAGGAAAAAGTCGCTTTTGATGCCAACGAAAAATGCGGCGCTTACCTGAATATGTGATGCAATCATAAAAGCGGAGAGGCTGCGCCTCTCCGCTTTTACTACTACTCATTGAGCATCTTCTCCACTTCGCCACGATGGGACTCATACCAATCCCGATACTCCTGCATATCCTTGGCAAACAAGTCCTTACTGCTGGGCGGCGTGTATGTAATGGCATTGGCACCGGCCCGGATGGCCGCCAGTATGGTCTCGTCCGTTGGGCCGCCGGTGGCAATGATGGGCAGTTCCGGATACTTCGCCCGGATCTCTGCCACGATATCCGGCGTCCGGGTGGCGCCGGAAACATTCACAATGTCTACGCCGGCAGACAACCTCTTCTCCAGATCCACATGCTCCGAAACAACGGTGAACACCAGCGGAATCTCAACCGTGGACTTAATATCACGGATAGCTTCATTGGTTATGAGCGCATTGCACACCACGCCGAATGCTCCCTGCTGCTCCGCCGCAGCCGCCATATTCACGGATCGCTGGCCATTGGTATAGCCGCCGCCCACACCGGCAAACACCGGCACATCGGAGACGCTGATAATGGCTTGCGTAATACTGGGCTGGGGTGTAAAATTATATACGGCGATGACCGCGTCGGCGTTGATGTTCTTGATGATAGCCACATCTGTGGAGAAAACCAGTGATTTGATGCGCCGGCCGAACACCCGAATACCGCTGCACTCGCTGATACACCGCGGAACCTCCAGCGTATGTTTTCTCAGCTCCCCTTCGTAGGTGGGGACAAACTTCTGTTTCACCATCTCTCCTTTCCCCAAAACACCTCAAAAACTTATGTAAACCAATTTTAGCATATAGCATCTTTTCTTTCAAGCTTATTTTGTCGAAGGAGAAATTCTTTTCATTTTGTTAACATTTACTCAAAGTAAATGGGCAAATGGTCCGTCAGATCTTGATCAGCTCATATTCTTTTGTGCCTAAACCCAGCCTTTCGGCGTGTTCCAGACAACTCATCCAATCGGTTTCCGGGTGAATGCGGTGGAAATGGTCGTGATCGTGATGATCTCCCTCGTCGGCGGCAGAGCCTCTGACGGCAGGCTGGCTATTCACCGCATCGACGCAGGCCATATCCAGAGCCACCGGGTCAAAGGAAGCAAACATACCCACATTGGGTACAATGGCGGCGTCGTTCTCCGAGTGGCAGTCGCAGTTGGGGGAAACATCAATGACCAGAGAAATGTGGAAGCACGGGCGTCCGTCCACCACCGCCTTGGCGTACTCGGCGATTTTGCGGTTGAGATTGGTAATGGACTCGTCCCAATTCACCGCGATGGCATTGCGGGCGCAGATGGCAATACAGCGGCCGCAGCCCACGCATTTGCTATGGTCAATGAATGCCTTCTTATCCGTTATCGTAATTCCCTCATGGGCACAGATCTTGGTGCACATCCCGCAGCCCACGCAGTCCTCCTGCTCCACATGAGGTTTGCCGGCGTTGTGCTGCTCCATTTTACCCGCGCGGCTGCCGCAGCCCATGCCAATGTTCTTCAAAGCGCCGCCGAAGCCCGCAGATTCATGACCCTTGAAGTGGTTCAGGGAGATGAATACATCCGCGTCCATTACCGCCCGGCCGATCTTGGCGCTGCGCACATATTCGCCGCCCGCCACCGGCACCTCCACCTCGTCATTGCCTTTGATACCGTCGGCAATGATGACCTGGCACCCGGTGGTCATGGGGTTAAAGCCGTTGAGCATGGCGCTGTCCAAATGGTCCAGACCGTTCTTGCGTCCACCTACATAAAGGGTGTTGCAGTCCGTCAAGAAGGGCTTGCCGCCCCGTTCCTTCACAAAGTCAGCCACGGTCTTTGCCCAGTTAGGACGCAGGAATGCCAGATTGCCCGGCTCACCAAAGTGCATTTTAATGGCCACAAACTTATTCTCAAAGTCGATCTCGCCCATTCCGGCGGTTTTCAGTAAGCGGTCAAGCTTTTCCTGTAAGTTTTCACGGAAATTGGTGCGAAGATCTGCCCAGTAAACCTTTGATGCCATGATAACCACTCCCTTATCTATAATTTTTTCCCATTCTACCACATTTTTTTTGATTCCGCTACCCTGCGAGGAGGATTTTCTCTATGAGGATACTCACCCACACCGTCACCGACCGGGAGAACGGGACATCTGTCAAAAAGCTGTTGCGGCAGCATTTTGCCCTGTCCTCCTCCCTGCTCAAGGCTATAAAATGGCGTGAGAACGGCATCACTCTCAATGGCATCCCCGTAACAGTAGCCTCTCTGTGCCACACCGGTGACCTGCTGGCGGCAGACGTGTCCGATCCACCCTGCCACAACCCGAATCTGCACCCGGTGAACTTCCCCCTTTCCATTTTATGGGAGGACGAGGACCTGCTGCTCATCAACAAGCCTGCCGGCATCACGGTGCATTGTGCCGCCCTGACCCAGGAGCCGGTGACCGTGGCCGGAGCGGTGGCCTATTATCTCGGAAGCGACCAGTATCACGGCGTAAATCGTCTGGATCGGGGCACAACCGGGGTTATGGTGGTGGCAAAAACCGGATATATCCACGCCCGATGTATGTCCATGCTCCATTCCGGAGACTTTTATCGGGAGTACCGGGGCATTTGTCTGGGCGCGCCGGAACCGCAGTCAGGGCAAATTGACCTGCCCATTGACCGGGAAAACGCCTCCCTGCTCAAGCGGCGCATTGATCCAGACGGCTTGCCCGCCCACACAGAATATGAGGTACTGGAAAGCCGAAACGGGCTATCCCTGCTGCGGCTTATCCCATACACCGGTCGCACCCATCAGCTGCGGCTGCATATGGCCGCCATAGGGCATCCGCTGGCCGGAGACTGGCTCTATGGCACAGAGGATAAAGGTCTCGTTTCCCGCCCGGCTCTGCACTCCTACGCCGTGCATTTAAGGCACCCGGTCACCGGAGAGGTGCTGGAAGTCACAGCACCCATGCCGGAGGATATGCGGCGGTTAATGGAATAAACGCAGAAGACGCACAGGCATTGCCTGTGCGTCTAACTCTATTCCTTTTTTTGCTTCTTGTCCTCGTCAATGGCACTGTACAAGGCCTGGAGAGCGTCCTTCAGCGTGCCCACCTGCTGCATGAGGCCCAGAGCCACGGCATCTTCCCCATAGAGAACACTTCCCACATCGTTGGCCATCTCGTCCGTGCGCAGCATCAGTTCCCGGAAGGTCTCCGCCCGGATCTGAGAATGAGCCGCCACAAAGCGCACGATGCTCTCCTGGAGCTTGTCAAAATAGCGATAGGTCTGGGGCGCAGCGATCATGGTCCCGCTCATGCGCACAGGATGGACGGTCATAGAGGCCGAGGGCGCGATCATATTGATCCTCCCGGAGACTGCCAAAGGAATACCGATGGAGTGTCCGCCGCCCAGCACCAGCGTGGCCGTGGGCTTGGTCATGCCGGCGATCATCTCCGCCAGGGCCAGACCCGCCTCCACATCTCCGCCCACCGTGTTCAGCAAAATCAGAACGCCGTCCACCTCATCCGATTCCTCCAATGAGGCCAGCAACGGCAGCAGATGCTCATATTTAGTGGTCTTGGCGTTTTCCGGCGCATTGGTGTGACCCTCGATCTGGCCGATGATGGTCAGACAGTGGATGGTGCCGTGGCAATTCGTCACCACGGAGGAGCCAAGTTCAATGATCCTCTCCGTCTTCTGCTCCGATTTTTGGTCCTTCTCCTGTTTCTTTTCCTCGTCGGGCGTAATCTGCCGCGTCATGACGATCCCCTCCTTTTCTGGAGGGTAGGATGCCCGACGGCGGGAAAAATATTCGCCGCCGGTTTTATGTTAAAACGGAGGGGGTGTCCATGATCTCAATGCCGCGCTTCATGGCGTAGGCAATGGTCTTCTGCGTGCCGCCGGGAAGTCCGTCATGGACGGCAATGAGCATGGCGGCATGATCCACCAGATAGCGGTTGCGCCGCTGCATACAGCCGGAGGAGTACTCCTCCTGCACCATGGTTTCATAATTACAGCGGCGGAGGAGGTGCTGATACCGCTCCCGATCCTCCCTGCTCCATCGCTCCGCTTGCCCCGGATAAGGGATCACCGCCTCCAGAGATACATCCCCGCGGATCCCGCGCAACTGCAGCACAGCCTCGCAAAACCAGAAATCACACCCCCGGGCCATGCCGCACAGATAATGCCGAAAGCCCTGCTCATACGCAGCCAGCACCAGCTCAAACAATCTTTTCTTCAGCAGGATGCAGCGCACGTCCGATTCATTGTCACCCCAGGGCAGTTTCTCCGGCCGGTGGCCGGTGAAGCTGCAGCTCACCTGTCTGGCCCGCATGGTTATCACTTCCTTTGCGCCTCTATAATAGAACATCTTTTCGGTTTTGTAAAGAATTATTTTTGATAAATCGTTTTTTTAATAAAAAATATGGGGGTTGCATTTTGATGTGGTGTGGTATATACTATGTCCAGCGAACAAACGAATATTTGTCTTCGAGGCGGGGTGTGATTCCCCACCGGCAGTATAGTCTGCAAGCGGCTGCGGCCGCATGAACCGGTGCAATTCCGGTACCGACAGTATAGTCTGGATGAGAGAAGGCGTGTACGGCATATTTTGGTATGCTCTTTTTGAATGCGTGCACCTTGGAGGACAAGTTTTTCCGGGTGTTCCAAGCATTGAAAAGGAGTGTTTTTTTATGTCCGCAAAAGCAAAAACCCACAAAATTACCGTCACCGCCATGCTGGGCGCTGTGGCAACCGTCCTCATGTTCCTGGAGTTCCCCATCCCGTTTTTGATCCCGCCCTTTGTGAAACTGGACTTCTCCGAGCTGCCGGCACTGCTGGCATCCTTCTCTCTGGGGCCGGTGTCCGGCGTGGCTGTATGCCTTATCAAGAATTTGGTGTGCTGCCTGCGCAGCTCCACCGGCTGTGTGGGTGAATTGGCCAACTTCCTCATCGGCATCTGCCTGGTGGTGCCCGCCGGCATCATTTACCGCCGGAAAAAGAGCCGCAAGACCGCCCTCTGGGGCGCCCTCCTGAGCACCGTCATTATGGCCGCCATCAGCATCCCCATCAACTACTTCATTTCTTACCCTGTGTACTCCAAGCTCTTTCCCATTGAGGCCATCATAGGAATGTACCAGCAGATCCGCCCCAATGTAAACGGTCTGTTGGAGTGCCTGGTGCTGTTCAACGCTCCCTTCACTCTGGTGAAAGGTCTTCTCTGCACGGCGCTGTGTTTCCTCATTTACAAGCCGCTCTCGCCGCTGCTGCACCGTTAAACACAGAAAAATCCGACCCCCCGGGTCGGATTTTTTATTCTTTTTATTGGTTTGCCGCGGCTGCCTGACGCACCTCCTGCGCCTGATCTGCCCGGCGGTTGACCTCCTCCGGATCCCGGAAGGTGGGCACGGTCTTGCGGATAACATCCAGCACGGCGGACTGCTCCTCGGTCTCAATGGCGGCACGCACAAGCTCCAGCTTGCGTTCCACCTCGGCACGGGGGAGACCCTTGTCCCGCTCGATGAAGATCATGTCATTGCTGGTCTTATCCAATTCCTCCGTCTTCATCAGCAGCTCCTCATAGAGCTTTTCACCGGGGCGCAGGCCGATCTCCACAATGTCGATGTCCTTGTAGGGGGTAAAGCCCGACAGACGGATCATATTCTCCGCCAGATCCAAAATCTTCACCGGCTTGCCCATGTCCAGCACATACAGCTCACCGTTGTGGGCCATGGCACAGGTGACCATCACAAGCTGCACCGCCTCAGGAATGGTCATAAAGTAGCGGATGATACGCTTATCCGTTAGGGTAACAGGGCCGCCGGCCTCGATCTGCCGCTTAAACAGCGGGATCACGGAGCCGTTGCTGCCCAGTACATTGCCAAAGCGTACCGCCGTGAACTCCGTTTTGCTGCCCTCACGGCACTGGATCACCATTTCGCACAGGCGCTTGCTGGCACCCATGATATTGGTGGGATTCACCGCCTTGTCCGTGGAGATCAGCAGGAATTTCTCCACGCCGTATTTCTCCGCCATTTCCGCCACATTGTATGTACCCAGCACGTTATTCTTCAGCGCCTCCACCCCGGAATGCTCCATCAAAGGCACATGCTTATGGGCAGCAGCATGGAACACAATCTGCGGACGCAGCTCCCGGAAAATATGATCCAACCGATCCATGTCCCGGACGGAAGCGATAATAACCTCCAGGTTGAGCTTGTCGCCGTACTTGCGGATCAGCTCCTGCTGCACATCGTAGGCATTGTTCTCGTAGATATCCAGGATCGCCAGCTTTTTCGGGTGCAGGGCGGCAATCTGGCGGCACAGCTCGGAGCCGATGGATCCGCCGCCGCCGGTGACCAGCACGGTCTTCCCGGCATAAAACGCCTTGGTTTGGGGGTTCTCCACCTCAATGGCATCCCGGAACAGAAGATCCTCGATACGGAAATCACGCAAAGTGCGCCTGGCTGTGGATTTTTCCTCCGTACCGGAGGGGTAGTCATACAGTTTTACAGTGCAGCCGGTATTTCGGTAACGCTCGTATATCTTCTGCTTGCGCTGCACCGTCAGATCCGGCAAGGCGATGATGATCTCCTGCACCTTCATCCTCTTCAGGAGGTTGGCCGTGCTGTCATCCTCGGGATAGATGGGCACACCGTTCACCGTCTGCCCTACTTTCTGGGGATCGGTGTCAATAAAGCACACCGGTACATACCGGGACCGTGGATTGCGAAAGAACTCGTCCGCCAAAGTGGCGCCCACATTTCCCGCGCCCACGATGGCGACCTCCACTTTATAAAGCTGATTCAGGGAATTCCCCTCCAGCGTCTTGTCGGCATTCTTATTGCGGTGGGCGTATAGAAGCTGATAGCAATAGCGGGACAGCAGCGTGACCAGCAGAATGGCCATGGCCACAATCACATGGACACCTATACCCAAATTGACCGCAAAGTAAACACGGCCGATCAGCATCAAGACCAGATTGGAAACGAAATCCGACACCATTATGGTCAGATAAGTCTGAATATTGGCATACCGCCAAATATTTCTGTATACGCCGAAAGCAATGCGTCCGGCCATGATCACAAAAACCAGTGCCAGCATACGGGTCAGATTGACCTCGCCGTTGAGTATGATAGACCTGAGCCCCAGGATCCTCACCAGATTGGTCGAATAATATACGCAAACGATGATGGCCAGATCCACCAGCATCAGCTCTATTTTTCTTCTGCTTAATTTCATGACAGATCCATTCCTTTGCATTGCAGAGGAGATTCTCTCCCTTGTAATCCAATCTTTCAGTTGAAAGTGCTTACATTATAACACATAAGGCGCGGCTTGTCACTATTACTTTGTCGTATTTGGGATTTTTTAAAAGAATCCTTGATTACTTGCCAAGCCATTGGCGCAGCTGCTCCCACAGCTCCATGAAGCGAAATTTTACCTGATATGTTTCGTTCTCCTCCTGCATCAGGGACAGCTCCTCCTGCTCCATGCCGCAGGCAATGCCTGTTTCCCGCACATCCGAGGCCGCCGCCATGCATAGCGGTGGGTACACTACGCACCACCAGTTCTGCCCCGCAGCCTCCCCGATGAGCACGCGCAAAGCCATGTACTCTCCCGCCGGCAGCCGAAAGCCGTCATATGCCTTTAACGGAAACTCCGCCGGCTCCAGCCGGGCCTCCACGCTGTCACTGCAGTCGTTTTCACGCAGGATATCCTCCGCCATGCTCTTGATCTGCGGCAGCGCCTCCCGCAAAGCATTATTGGCCTCCTCTCGGCTGGCAGACGCACGCATGGTCTGCTCCGTAAACGCCAGCACCTTGTCCCGCACCTGCAGCTTCAGCGTCTGGTCCCGGTCGCTGTCGGAGTTGGCCACCACATGGAGCCGGATCATTTTTTGCTGCAGAACATCCTGATTGCGCAGGGACATTGCACCGGTAAGCAGGCACACCGCCAGCAACACCAGCAGAGCAATCTCCAGTTCATTCCACTTGCTTTTTTTCATAAAAAACACCATCCTATGTAGATTTTTCTACAGTATGGACGGTGTTTTTGTGTTTTAAACTCTCTCGGCAAACCAGGTCTGCGGATAGGTCGTTCCCAGAGCTTCGGCAGCCGCCTTGGCGGCAGACTCCTCCGTGAACAGGCCGTAAACCGCCGAGCCGGAACCGCTCATACAGGCGTTCCTCGCGCCCAATTCCATCAGTTTTTCCTTAATAACAAATATCTCGCTGTTGGTGTCCAGCACCGCCTCAAACTGGTTGCCCAGGCGGTCGCTGATCTCCAGCATATCCTGATACTCCAGGGCCTTGGTGATGCCCAAGGTGTCAATGGCGCAGGCAGGCTTATTCTCGTCCAGCTTTGCGTACATCTCCGCTGTGGACAGAGAAAAATCCGGTTTACAGATGACAAACCAGCACAAAGGCAGCTTGGGCAGCTTCAGAAGCCGCTCGCCCCTGCCCCGCACCATGGCGGTGACACTGCGCACGCAGAAAGGCACATCGCTGCCCAGTTCGATAGCCATACGCTCCAGTTCTTTTATCATCATTTCCGGGCAATACAGCTTGCGCAGACCCCGGAGCACGGCGGCTGCATCGGCACTGCCGCCGCCCAGGCCCGCCTGCATGGGGATGCGCTTTTTAAGGCTGATACGCAGGCCGTCACAACCTATGCCGGTCCCGGCGTAAAACAGTCTGGCTGCCCGGACACAGAGATTCGTTTCGTCGCAGGCAAGAGCAGGGCAGTCGCAATCCATGGTGATCCCGTCGCCCACGCCACTCTCCAGAGTGATCTCGTCATACAGGGCGGCGCAGGACATCACCGATTGCAGGTCATGGTATCCGTCGGCGCGCTTTTCGCCCACCTCCAATGTAAGGTTCAGCTTGGCAGGCGCCAGTTCTGTTACTTTCATTTGTCATCCTCTTTTCCCATCGGCAAAGTATCGCCGTATTTTTCTGTCAAGGCCCGCCGCACAGAAGGCTCCACCAGTTTTGTGGACAAAAGCTGCAGTACAATAGCCACAGCCGTCATAATCTCCTGCAGCAAACTATCCAGCAGCCGTACGGAGCGCATGACCATGAAGGTCAGGGCAGCCAGAGCAAGTCCCACCTGCCAGAGGGTCCGGCAAAAGGTGTTCCGGGCCAGTTGGAGCTGCTGCTCCGTCAATTCCTCCCGCCGCTTATAAGGCAGGTGTTTTATGACTTTCCAACCCAAGCCGCCCAGCACCATGCACGCCGGCACCACAAAGCCCGGCCACCAGATCCACAGCATTGCCCATCACCCCTTTTCGCAAGTAGAGCCGCCGGAAGGAACCTCCCAGCGGCTCTATTTTAGCACGGTTTATCCAAAAATGCCACGATTATTTTACGATCTTGCGGGCCTCAATGTAGTAGCGCTTATCCTGAGCATGACCCATGGAGAAGGTCTTGCGGGGCAGCACACCGTCGGCCATGACGGTCTTGAAGAGCTGCTCTTTGCCCATGGCGGGCAGCTTGATGCCGAAGTTGCCGGGCTTGCTGCCCAGCTCGTCCACCACCTCGTCGCCGTGGATGTAGTCCACCTCGCCGCCAAACTCTTTGAGATACTTGTCCAGGAAGGTCTGCACGGAAGCGACACACAACTGCTTTTCGGGATGAGGAATGGTGATGAAGCCGGCATTGCCCTCGTAGTTGTAGGCAAACACATGGCCCTCGCCCTGACCCTCATAGCAGTCGGGATAGAACTTCTTCAGCTCGGCCATGAGATGGGCAGGCTTCACACCGAAGAGCACGCGGTGGATGGGCTCAAACTGCAGGGCATCATCGTGGTTGTTTACCACTTCTACCAGGGCATAACGGGCGGGCAATGCCAGGTATTCCTCGGGTGTTTTGCCCTTCTTCTGCTCCTCATAGCAGGCCTTCGCGGTAGCCAGAGAGTGGTTGCCGTCGCCCACGGCGAACAGCAGAGGAGCTGCGCCGGAGAGGTTGTACTTAGCCATCTGTGCCTCGTCGGAGCACAGGCCGGTGAGGGCGTCTGCCACGGCGTCGATCTGGGCATCGGACAGCTTGTAGCCCTTGATATGGCCGCCGTTTTGCATCAGGTCAAAGTCATACACCACTTCCATCTTATCGGCAGCGGCGGTAAGGGGCTCGATAACGGTCTTCTCGGGGTTGTCGATGAGCAGCATCACATGGGGCAGCTCAATGGGAGCGTTGCGGCGCACACGGGCGCGGGGAGGAATGCGATCCTGCACGGTGGCCTCGGTGGCACGGATGAGAGCGCCGGAGCCGGGGGTAAAATCATAGGCGTCCAGGTCCACCATACCCACCAGACCATGACGGATCTTGCCGTCGGACTGCTCACGCTCGATGTAGATCAGGGAGTCGGACAGGGTCTTGAACACGCCGTCAGCCATGTACTTGTCCATGGACTTGTTGATCTCCGCGATGAGCTCGTCCACATTGGGAGCCTTCAAATTGGCCTCGGGCAGGATCAGGCGCAGAGTGGAGGGTGCGTCGCCCACCTGCTTCTCCACAGCCTCCCAGTACTCCGGCTCGGAAGTGAACTGGTCGCAGGCCACCACGGCCCACTTGGTCATGTCGCAATCCTTAGGCATCAGAATGTCAGCGGGATAGAAGCCCAGCTTTTCAAACTTTTTGTTCATCTTGTTCCTCCTTGTATTTGTAAAAATGCTTTTTACCAGCGGTTTTTGCTTCTACTCTGCATTATACATAACTCTGTTCCCCATTTCAATCATTTTTCCGCCAGAAACAGAAAAAAAATAAGGTGACCTTACATTTTTTGTGTCGGAATAATCCAGCGAAACAGTGGCAGACTATCTATCGGCGTATTATTTTGGAAAAGGAGGGAATCCATCGTGAAGGTTGTGGATCGTATTGCTCTGATCCTGGTCATCATCGGTGCGCTGAACTGGGGCAGTGTGGGCCTGTTTGCCTTTGACTGCGTAGCCTTTATCTGCGGCGGTCAGTTGGCCGTTGTCAGCCGCATTATCTATGCGCTGGTGGGCATCGCCGGCCTGTGGTGTATCACGCTGCTGTTCCGTGATTCTGCGGATAACAATTAAACAGTAAAAAAAACTAAAAACGGGCATCCAACAGGATGCCCGTTTCACCTTTTATTTTTCCGCCAGTCTGCGCACCAGCTCCTCATCCGGCTGGGCCATGACCGTGCGGCAGGTGGTGTAAACCACCATGCCCGGCCTGGCACCGGCAGGCTTTTTCACATATTTCACCGGTGTGTAGTCCACCGCCACCTTGCCGCCGCCACGGCCTTGGGAATAATAAGCCGCCAACTGCGCCGCCTGCAAAATGCTCCCCTCATCCGGCGCAATGCCCCCGGTGCAAAGGATCACATGGCTGCCGTGGATCTTTTGCGTATGGAACCAATAGTCATTCCTGTCCGCCGTTTTGCTGGTGAGCCTGTCGTTTTGTCTGTTGCTGCGGCCCACCAGAACCAAAAGTCCCGCATCCGTGCGAAAACTGCGGGGCTCGGATTTTCGCTGGAAGCCCGGCTGCTTCTTCCCCCGGGAGCGAATGTAGCCGCCCTCGGTGAGTTCCGCGCGGATGTCGTGAAAGTCCTGCTCAGATTCGGCCTGTCCGATCTCCTGAACCACACTCTCCAGATACGCAAGCTCTTCCCGCCCCTTTGCCATAAGCTGTGAGAGCATTTTTTCCGCTGTTTTCGCCTTGTTATACTGCTTAAAATACTTTGCAGCATTCTCCTGGGGCGACAGGCGCACATCCAGCGGAATCACCCGTTTAGGACAGCCCTCCTCGTAGTAATTCTCCGCCTCCACACGGGCCATACCACGCTCCATGCGATAGAGGTTGGCGGTGATGAGTTCTCCGTTTATCCGCAGCTCATCCCGATCCAAAGTCTTCTGATACTCCTGCTCCTGCATGGCCAGCTTGCGCCGCAGACGATCCCGGGCGTTGGCGGCAGTTCTCAGCAGATCCTGACCCTTTTGCCGCACCCGGTCCGCCTGCTCCCGCTGGGCGTAAAAATCGTCCAGCAGAATGGAAAAGCTCTTTGCCGTGCACAGTTCGCAGGCGCCTTCATATTGCGCCACAGGGGCAAAGGTAAAATCAAAGGGTTTACCGTCCCGTTTAAGGATCACCGGCAGAAAATCTCCCCGCCGCACCATATCGCGCCATTGGGAAAGCTCCTCCCACAGCCGCCCGGCGGCCGCTGCCAGCAGGCAGTCGGTGCTGCCTCCGGCACGGAAGGCCAGCTCTCTGGCCCACAGGGGAGAAACAGCCGCGAAGGTGTCCAGCAGCCACTTGTCCGCCTGCAGTTCCGGTGGGGCGCACTGCAGCAAACGGCATAAATCCCTCTCCTCCATATCCAGTGGAGAGCGTTTCTCTTGCCGGGGCGGCAACTGATAATAAAGCCCCGGCAGCACCTGCCGCTGCTGGCTCATTTCAAAGTCCACGCGGCGCAGACAGTCTATGATCCGTCCCTCGCCGTCACACAATATCAGGTTGGAATGGCGATTCATAGCCTCCAGAATCAGGGAAAACCGGCCCGGCTCTCCCAGTTCGCTCACAGCCTCAATGTCCAGCGTCACCACTCGCTCCAACGGCTCCTGCCGCACGGAGAGAATGCGCCCACCGGACAGGTGCTTGCGCAGCAGCATACAAAACATTGGCGGCTGGCTGGGATTGTCCCGGGGCACCTCCGTGAGATTCAGCCTGGGCTGGCTGGCGGAGGCGCACAGAAGCAGTCTGCGGCTGCCCCGCAGGAGGAGCACCACCTGATCCCGGGCAGGCTGCTGGATCTTTTCAATTTTCAGTCCCTCGAGCCGGGGGGCAATCTCCCCCACCACCGCCTGCAGGCATACAGCATCCAGTGCCATGATTCACTCCTCCATCATGCGATCAAACAGCTCATTGATCCGCTCCCGGCTTCCCCTAAGATACAGCCAGCCAAGCAGCGCCTCCAGGGCCGTGGCCTGCTGATACTCCGCGCGGCTGGCGTGCTGGGGAATGGAATGGACATGAGCGTTGCGGCCCCGGCGAAAAACCTCCTGCTCCTCCTCCGTGAGCAGGGGCAACAGCTTCCGGGCCCGACGGGCCTGCTCCGGGGCGCACACAAGCTCTACCGTGGCCCGGTGCAGTCCCTTTCCGGTGGCCTTGCCGTGGGCGCACAGGTAGGTGCGCACCAGCAGCTCGTACACCCCGTCGCCTATATGGGCAAGGCCGATGCTGCTGATCGCGCGAATGTCATCTTCCGGTAGTCTGATCGCAAAGTAATCTGTCATTTTGTTGTATCCTCTTTTGTTGTCTTTTATCTGCGGCGGCGGCCCCGATAGAGAAAGCCGAAGATCATGCCCAGTGCGCCGCCCACCACATGGGTAAGCTGGGAAATGCTGTCTGTGTTGCGGATGCCGTCGATGATCTCGCCGCCCAGATAGAAAATGACCACCAAAATGAGTGTAACAGGGATTCCGCCGCCCCGGCTCTCTGTGAAGGAAGACAGCACGATCATCATGAACACAATGCCGCTGGCACCCAGCAGAGCAGAGCCGGGGAAGAAAATGAACTGCACAAGACCGGTGACCAGCGCTGTGACAGCTATGAACCACATGATCTTTTTCCAGCCGTATTTCTCCTCCAATGACGGGCCCACCAACAGCAAAAGCAACATATTCCCCATATAATGAGAGTAGTCCGCGTGGCCCAGCACATGGGTGAAAAAGCGAAGATAGGTCAAAGGATCGGCCAGAGACGAACGGTACACACAGAAGAATTTCATGGTCACGCCGTCACCGAAAACCTGTCCCAATACAAGAGCGCCCAGGGCCAGCAGGGCAAAGGTCAGCGTAGCCGGCGCATTAAAACGAATCACCAATTTTTTCAATACAATTCCTCTTTTCAAAACGGGATAGATAAATTATAATATAAAAAGAAAAAAATGTAAACCATTCCCCTCTTTCCCATCTAAAGGAGAGCAGTATGAAAAAAACACTAAAAATCGCCGGATGCGTATGTCTTGCTTTGCTGATCGTAGTACTTAGCTATGTGGTCTATGTGTTCCTCTCGTACCACCGCATAGAGGACAACCTCTCCCTTTCGTCGGATGGCTCCGCCTCTGCCTCAGTCAGGACGGGCACACCCTACTCCGTGGTCTCCTATAACATTGGATTCGGCGCCTATGAGTCGGATTACAGCTTCTTTATGGACGGCGGAACAGAGTCCTGGGCCTGGTCCGAAGAGCGGCTGGATGCCAACCTGGAAAGCATCGCCCAGATACTTAAGCAGCAAAAGGCGGATTTTTACTTCGTGCAGGAAGTGGACACAGACTCCACCCGCAGCTACCACCGGGATGAGGCGGCTGTGCTGCGCCAGACACTGACGGGCTACAGCTCCGTATGGGGGCAGAATTACGATTCCCCTTTCCTGTTCTGGCCGCTGACCCAGCCCCATGGCTCCTCCGTTTCGGGACTGATGACATTTTCCTCCGCGCCCATCGCCTCCTCCCTGCGCCGCAGCCTGCCCATTGAGGCGGGCGTTATGAAGCTGGTGGATCTGGACCGGTGCTATACCGTTAGCCGCGTCCCCATGGAAAACGGGAGGGAGCTGGTGCTCTATGCCGTGCATTTGTCTGCCTACACCTCCGACGGCACCATTGCCGTGGAGCAGATGAAAATGCTGCTCAGTGATATGCAGAGCGAGTATGAAAAAGGCAATTACTGCGTCTGCGGCGGCGACTTCAACAAGGATCTGCTGGGCAATTCCGAGGAGATCTTCGGCGTCGAATCCGGGGACTACACTTGGGCCCAGCCCTTGCCGGATGAGCTGTTTCAGGGAAAGAATCTGACCGTGGCGGCTCCTCTTGACAAAGAAAACCCGGTGGCCAGCTGCCGCAATGCCGACGCCCCCTATTTTGAGGGACAGTATGTGGTCACCGTGGACGGTTTCCTTGTGTCAAGCAATGTAACCGTGAATTCGGCCACCGTGATCGACACGGGCTTTGCCTATTCAGATCACAACCCGGTGACCATGACTTTCGTGCTGCAGCCGTGATATTCGGCCCAGTGAAATAGCATTGAGCAAAAAACGGAGTCCCTTCGGACTCCGTTTTTTGCTGCAAATAGTTTTACAGATCCACTTTTTCATACAGCGCTGCCGCGCGCTCATAGGCAGCGATGCTCAGTCCGGCAAAGGACAGCGCACCAACAACCAGAATGGGAATCTGCCGCAAATTGGCCTGCAGATCCACCCGGTTGAGCCATTCAAGGCCCGGGAAATGCACCACCGCCTCCGCCACAGCCATCAGGGGCCACAGGGCTACATTGGCTTTGACATAGGCTGCGCCGACCTTGTATCCGCTGCGATACAGGCTGGTGAAAAACACCAGATTGAACACGGCATAAAGCAGGAAACCCACGCCCAGCAGCATGAAATTGCCGTCCATGCCCACAGCGTTGTCTTTGCCGGGCTGTATCCGGGCCGACAGCAGGCAGAAAAGCGCCGTTATCACCACAGACAAAAGCTCGATGAACACTGTGAAAACCATGGCAGCCTTTACCGCATCCCGTTTGCGGATGGGCAGCAGGGCGGAATAATAGATATCCTTCTGCTCCCGCATGTTCAGGAAAGTGAAAAACAGCCCCAAGGTCACATAGAAAAATGTCACGGAATAGGGATAATTAGGGATCAGGACCATGGCGCCAAACAGACAGAAAATCAGGGTCATAGGGTGGCACAGCAGGCGGAACTGCTTATATAACAGCGTTTTCATCCAGAGGCCTCCTTTCCACGGCTACGATAATATCCTCCAGGGTCAACTTCTCCTCCCCTTGACGCAGATAGGCGTAATGCTGCCGGAATTCATCCAGTGTGCCGGTATACTGCAGTTCGCCGTCCTTTATGAGGGCAATATGGCTGGCACACTTCTCCAGATCGGAGGTGATGTGCGTGGAAAACAGCACACTGCGCTGTCCGTCGGCGGCAATTTTCCGCAGCAGCTCCGTCAGCTCGTCCCGGGACACGGGATCCAACCCGCTGGTTGGCTCGTCCAGGATCAGCAGCTTGGCGTTGTGACTCAGGGCCAAGGCAACCATATATTTCACCTGCATACCGCTGGAGAGCTGATCCACCCGCTTCTCCTCGTCAATAGCAAAAAGTCGCAGATAGTGGCGATACTTGTCCTCGTCCCAATTCTCATAAAAACGGCGGGTCACATCCGTCAGGATGCGGATCTTCTTCTTGGGATAGAAGTCGATCCCCCCCAGCACCACGCCAATGTTCTCCTTAATAAAGCGCTCGTTCCCGGCAAAATCCTTGCCCATGATCTCCACATGGCCGGCATCCAGATGCACCAGGCCCAAAATGGACTTGATGGTGGTGCTCTTGCCGGCGCCGTTGCGGCCGATGAAGCCCATCACCGCCCCCTGTGGCACGGAGAAGGTCACATTCTTCAGTTCAAATGCAGGGTACCTCTTACAAAGGCCCCGGATCTCCATTGCGTTCATTCTTCCGTCTCCTCCGCATCCTCTGTCTCCTCAAATACACGGCGGGCAATGGGACTCATCTTATCCACTGTCTGCAGAGCAATGCCTTTCTTCTTGTCTGCCAGGAGAACAAGCTGATCTCCCACATCCAGACTGAACATATCCCGTACATCCTTGGGAATCACGATCTGTCCCTTGGGGCCTATCCTCACCGAGGCCATATAGTACCGCTGGCTGTCCTTATGAAAACCCATTGTTTCGCCCTCCTAAAAGTATTACTTTTCTTACTTTTATATTATTGTATGTCTTTTGCTTAGTCATGTCAAGAGTCTTTTTCTTTACGAAAAGGGAAAAATGTGGTATACTCAGGAAAAAATCAGGAGGTACAGGGATGGATCTGTGCAACCGAAAGAATATTGAGGCACTGCTGGCACGACATGGATTCCGTTTCAGCAAGAGCATGGGGCAAAACTTTCTCATTGAGGACTGGGTGCCCCGGGACACAGCCGAGGCCTGCGGCGCCGACGAAAGCATCGGCGTTCTGGAGGTGGGCCCCGGCATCGGCCCCCTGACCCGAGAACTTGCCAAGAGGGCAGGCAAGGTGGTATCCGTGGAGCTGGATCATCGTCTCTACCCGGTGCTGGCAGAAACCATGGCGGGCTTCGACAACTTCACTCTGGTGGAGGGGGACATCATGAAGCAGGACCTCTCCGCCTTGGTGGCAGAGCATTTTGACGGTCTGCGTCCCGTTCTCTGCGCCAATCTGCCCTACAATATCACCACGCCTCTACTGACGAATTGCGTGAAGGCCGGATGCTTTACATCCATTACAGTACTCATTCAAAAGGAAGTGGCCCAGCGCATTTGCGCACGGCCCGGCTCAGCGGAGTACGGCGCTTTCTCCCTGCTGATGCAGTATTACACGGTGCCGGAGCTGCTGTTCACCGTGCCCAACACCTGTTTTGTGCCCATGCCCAAGGTGACCTCCGCTGTGATCCGCTGCATTACCCGGGAAAAGCCCCCTGTGTCGGTGCGGTCGGAGGCGATGCTGTGGCGGACAGTGAAGGCAGGCTTCGCCCTGCGGCGCAAGACCTTGGTGAACTCTCTGCAGACGGGTTTCTCCCTGTCCAAACAGGAGCTGGCGCGGATTCTGAATGACTGCGGTCTGGCGGCAGATATTCGGGGCGAACGCCTGGCCCTGCAGGAATATGCGCGATTGTCTGACGCACTGTTTGAGATTTTTGACAGGGAAGGATAAAAAAAGCGTGTGCAAATTGCGCGGTGCTCATAAAACAGTACGGCATGTGTTTCCCCAAAGTAGCTTGCTGCATATAAGCGGAACACCCGAAGAATCCGTGGACTCTTCGGGTGTTCTATTTTTTGTATAGAAGTTATTGCTTCTTGTACCCGCACTTCGGGCATACGCCTTTTT
>SFGJ01000008.1 GCA_004557655.1 Clostridiales bacterium
ACCGTCATATATACCCTCCTTTCCTTTGCCGGATTATTACTGTCTTCATTTTACTCTCTCTGAGGGTGAAAAAACGTCTTTGGCGTGAAATGTCGTTTTGGGGGCGTGAAATGCAGCTCGCACGGTTGAAAAAGGCATAAAAAAAGGCGTTCTGCCTATACCGTCTCACTTCTGCGCCATGATATGCGTCATTTTCTCACCACTGTTTCCGCTTATATTGACAGCGATGAATACGATCAGGCAAAGGAGTATATCAAGCGGAAAAGCGGCATATTGTACTTCATTTACGAATGGACGACGGCAAGCTGCTGATTTCCCTCAAAAACACCTTTGCAGAGAAGCCGGTCATGACGGCGGCTTTGGTACGCAGAGCATCCGCTATGTCACAGAAAAGCTGAACGGCAACTGCCAGTTCTCGGTGAAGGACGATTGGTTTATACTTAGAATCGTATTATAGTTTAATCGCATAAAACTTAAATCTATATATTGCTATCCAACATAAAACACAAAAATGCTCTCTGCAAATATCGGTAGAGAGCATTTCTTCTTAATATATCCTCGTTATATAATGCAATTCATATATATCATTAAGGGTACCGGGTGCCGTCAACAGATCCCTTATTGTACCTTATCCTGCTGCATTTCTGCTTGCTTTCTTATGTCAGCGAACTATTGGCGCTGTTTTTTTACGGCTTCGGCGGAATGGGCCTGAAATCCGGCTTTCCCGGCAGCCACCCCTCTTTTCCCCGCTCCATGCGGGGCGGCGGCGGGATGACCGCATCCAGCTCCCCGGCATAGTAAGCCCGGTTATTCTCCACAAGCTGCTGCAGCGTCACGGGACGGTAGAAATTCACATCCACCCCGGCGTTGAGCACCCGTGGGAGCCGGCGCAGCAGCTCATACTCCGGTCCCCGTCCATGGTGCAGGTGTCCGTGGATCATGTAGCCGCGCTTACAGTATATAATGGGGTAGTGGCACAGGAGGATGTGATCCTCCCCGTCCTCTATTTCATTGAAATCCGTCACCGACTCAAAGCACTCATACAGCCGCCCGGCATCCTCGAAGGGCGTGTCGTGGTTGCCCCGGATCAGGTGCTTGTGCCCGTGGAGCCGCCCCAGGGCGCGCAGGGGCACATGCCCGTCGTTATACCCCACATCCCCCACCAGATACACCGTGTCCGCCTCTGTAACAGTTTCGTTCCAGTTGCGGATCAAAGTCTCGTCCATCTCCGCCACCGTGGCGAAGGGACGGGAGGACAGCAGGGGCGCGTAGTGAAAATGCAGGTCGGCGGTGTAGTAGATCATAGCTTCTCCTCCCCCATATGTTTCTGCCGCCATTGTACCACCGGGCAAAAGGGCAAGTCAAATGCTCCGCTCTTTTCAAAAAAATTTGCGAAACGGTCTTGACAAGAATGGAAAATATGATTATAATGCCCTTAATTTCAAATTTGAAACCTGTGAGGAAGAAGAGTAGCGCGGAACAGGGCATCCCAAGAGAGCTTCGAGTGGTGTGATCGGAGCGATGTGCAGCCGTGTGAATGGCCTTCCGAGGGCGGCTTGAACGGAGCACCCGCTCCAAGTAGGGTCCGACGGGAACCCTCCCGTTATCCGTGGGGTACGCATGATGGTGCGTAAAAGCGAGTGGGCATCGAAAGATGTCAATTTGGGTGGTATCGCAGAAGCAGAGGCTTTTGTCCCATGTGGGGCAGAGGTCTTTTTTGTTTCCTAAGTTCCGGCCGCCGGCAACGGCCCCTCCATCCGCCGCCCGAACGAAAAAAATTTTTGGAGGTAAACAAACATGAAAAAAAACACCGTAAAGAAGCTGGTTTCCCTGGCTCTGGCCGCCATGATGGCATTGTCTCTCTTCGCCTGCGGCTCTAAGAAAGACGATTCCCCCTCCGGCAGCAAGACCTACAAGGTAGGTATCTGCAACTATGTGGACGACGCTTCCCTGAATCAGATCGTCAGCAACATCCGGTCCCGTCTGGAGGCTATCGGCCAGGAGAAGGGCGTGCAATTCGACATCAGCTATGACAACTGCAACGCCGACGCCACCGTTATGAACCAGATCATCGCCAACTTCATCGCCGATAAGGTGGATCTGATGATCGGCGTGGCTACCCCCGTGGCCGTGGCCATGCAGGCCGCCACCGAGGACAACAAGATCCCCGTGGTATTCGCAGCCGTGTCCGATCCCGTGAGCGCGGAGCTGGTGAGCAGTCTGGAATCCCCCGGCGCCAACATCACCGGCACCTCTGACTATCTGGACACCGACGCCATTCTGGACCTGATCTTTGCCGCCGACCCCGGCGCCAAGAACATCGCCCTGCTGTATGACCAGGGACAGGATTCCTCTACCACCCCCATCAAGAACGCCAAGGCTTATCTGGACAAGAAGGGCGTTGCTTATAAGGAGTACAACGGCACCACCACCGATGAGATCATGATGGCTGTGAGCAAGCTGGTGAGCGATCAGGTGGACGCCGTGTTCACCCCCACCGACAACACCGTGATGAAAGCAGAGCTGTCCATCTACGAGACTCTGGCCAAGGCCGGCATCCCCCACTACACCGGCGCTGATTCCTTTGCCCTCAACGGCGCCTTCCTGGGCTACGGTGTGGATTACGCCAACCTGGGCGTGGAGACCGCCAACATGGTCGCCAAGATTCTGCTGGACGGCGCTGACCCCGCCTCCACCGCCGTGATGACCTTCGACAACGGCACCGCCACCATCAACACCGAGGTCTGCCAAATGCTGGGCATGAACTATGACGAGCTGGCCACGACCTTCGGCCCCATGTGCACCAAGGTGCAGCCCATCGTCACCGCCGAAAGCTTTGACGACCTGAATCAATAAAACTTTCTGAAGGAGAAGGAACTCCATGAACTTCTTATCCCTCGTCCAGACCGCCTTGGAGCTGGGCCTCATCTGCTCGCTGACGGTGCTGGCCCTGTTCCTCAGCTACTCCATGCTGAACGTGTGTGACCTGTCCACCGACGGCTGCTTCACCCTGGGCGCCGCTGTGGGTGCCACGGTGGCCATTGCCGGGCATCCTTACCTGGCCATTCTGGCGGCTATGGCCGCCGGCATGCTGTCCGGTTTTCTCACCGCCCTGCTTCAGACAAAAATGGGCATAGACAGTCTGCTCTCGGGCATCATCGTCAACACGGGACTGTACTCCATCAACATCGCCGTAATGGACGGGTCCTCCCTGCTGAACATGAACAAGACGGACACGGTGTTTACCAAGGCCAAGGCCCTGCTGGAGGGCACATTCCTGGCCGAGCAGTACAAGCTCTTTGTGGCGGTTATTGCCGTGGCGTTGGTGGTTGCGTTTCTGGCGCTGTTCCTGCGGACGAGACTGGGCCTTGCAATCCGTGCCACCGGCGACAATCCGGACATGGTGCGCTCCTCCTCCATCAACCCCGCCTTCACCACCATCGTGGGCCTGTGCGTGGCCAATGCCTTCACAGGGCTCTCCGGCTGCCTGCTGGCCCAGTGCCAGAAATCCGTGAGCATCGACATCGGCACCGGCATGGTGACCATCGCTCTGGCCTCCCTGCTCATGGGGCAGGTGCTTTTGGGCAAGGGCAGCATCCTAAAGCGCGCCCTGGGCATGGTGGTGGGCGCCTTCGCTTTCCGCCTGGTGTATACCATCGCCCTGCGGCTGGATATGCCCGCCTTCATGCTCAAGCTGGTGTCCTCTGTCATCGTGGTGCTGGCCATCGCAACGCCCTACTTCAAGCGCCGGCTTCCCCTGCTGCGCCGCCGTATGGCCGCCGGAAAGGAGGCCCGTTAACATGTTGAAGATCGAGCACATTTCCAAGACCTTTAACCCCGGCACCATCAATGAAAAAGCAGCGCTGCGGGATCTGAGCCTGCATCTGGCCCCCGGCGATTTTGTCACCATCATCGGCTCCAACGGTGCCGGAAAATCCACCCTCTTCAACGCCATCTGCGGCAGCTTCTTCACCGACAGCGGCAGCATTTATCTGGACGGGAAGAACATCACCTTCCAGCCGGAGTATATGCGTTCCCGGCAGATAGGCCGCCTGTTTCAGGATCCCATGCGGGGCAGCGCGCCCCACATGACCATCGAGGAAAATCTTTCCCTGGCAGCGCCCTCCGGCGGCTGGCTGAGCCATGTGTCCAGGGCGGATAAGGCCGCATTCCGGGATAAGCTGGCGGAGCTTGGCATGGGGCTGGAGGATCGGATGAAGCAGCCCGTCGGTCTTCTCTCCGGCGGTCAGCGGCAGGCGCTGACACTGCTCATGGCTACCTTCAACCCGCCGAAGCTGCTGCTTCTGGACGAGCACACCGCGGCCTTAGATCCTGCCACGGCGGAAAAAGTGTTGGAGATCACCCGGAAAACCGTGGCGGATAACCACATCACCACCCTCATGGTCACCCACAATATGCACCAGGCTCTGGAGCTGGGGAACCGCACCCTGATGATGGACAGCGGACGCATCGTGCTGGATGTATCCGGCCAGGAGCGCGGCAACATGACCGTGGACGACCTGCTGGCCCGGTTCAAGGCCGGGGCAGGCAAGGCATTGGACAGTGACAGAATATTGCTGTCAGAATAAGCAAAAGAAAAAGACGCACCTTGGGGCACCTGCGATAGAGCAGGTGCCCCAAACGCGTTTTATGAGGCGGATGCGAAAAAGTGAATTGCAGTGAAATCAAAATTTATGGAGGACAATACAATGGACGGATTTTATTGCAGTTGAGCAGCCAAGCCTGCACTATGAGCTTGTCGATAACCACTTATTTATTTGATCCTCCAACTATTTGAAATCCGTGCCGGAGTAGCAGGTGTGGTTGGCGTCATACGCACGAAATTCGATGCGATTATCCGCCGGTGCCACATATTTGCCATTAGGAACCAATCACTCTGAAAAAAGAATGCTTTTCAAAAAGGCAGCATTACGCTCAAACTTGTATTTTATTTCGGCACATGCTATACTCAAAGAAGAATTCCCCAAAGAAGAACGCCATTGTGCGGGGGCAGAGAATTCCAACCACCAAAGAGCTTTATGGTCAGGAGGGTGGCATTATGACTCTACACCAGTTAATATACTTTACCGAGATTGTGCGGCAGCGCAGCTTCACCCGTGCCGCCCAACATCTCCACATCAGCCAACCTGCCTTGAGCAAGAGTGTGCGTATGTTGGAGCAGGAATTCGAGGCAGAGTTCATTGACCGCATCGCCAAGGATTTTTCCCTCACGGATAGTGGCGTTTTGTTTCATGAGTACGCCCAGAAGATACTGTCCTTTGTGGATAGTCAAACCCGGGAGATACGCCAGCGCATTGAAAGTGCCGCCGGCACGCTGCGCATCGGTATCCCGCCTACCTCCGGGTCTATTTACTACCACACCCTCATCAGTCGGTTTCGGGCGCTATACCCGGATATAGACCTGCAAATTATGGAAGTCCCCTCCCGGCAGATATTATCTTCATTGAATGAGGGACAGTTGGATCTGGGCGTAGTATTGGAACCGGTAAACCGAGAGAACTATGTGGTACAGAGGGCCGTGCGATCTGAGATCGTGGCGGTGGTATCGCAGTCACACCCGCTGGCAGATGAGATATCCGTTCCCGTATCCCGCCTGCGGGATGAGCCGATACTGATGATCTCTCAGGACTTCATGTTCAGCGGACTGGTGGAGGAGATGTGCCGTGAGGCGGGCTTCACGCCTCGCGTGGTCTTTGAAAGCTCTCAGTGGGACCTGCTCTATGAGATGGCACTAGATGGGCAGGGCGTGGCGTTCTTTCCCCGGGCTCTGATAAATAAGCACCCACGGCCGGAGGCCGTGTGCCTGGAGCTGCGCGAACCTCACACGCCGTGGACGCTGTCGGTGGCCTATCGCAAGGGGCGGTTCATCACGACTCCTATGCGTCTTTTTTTGGATATGTGCAAGGAATAAGGGCAAGCGGTCTCGTTTCTGAGACCGCTTTTCTGCGCTATAAATTTAAGTTATAGCTGATGAAAAACAGGTATTTTACATTTTCGGCAAAAACCTTTATGTTGGAATAGAACCAAACTATGGATCAATCTATTCTGCCAAGCAGGGAAAGGATCTCTTATGAACAGATATCAGGAAGAGTATGCACAGAAGAAAATGTCTGCACAGCAGGTACTGGAAAATATCCGCAGCAACGACTTTATTTTTACCCCCATGGCTGCATCTTGCCCGGACGCCCTGATGGGCGAATTACAGCATCTGAAGGACACCAACGTTGAAAATGTGATCCTGCAGACCTGCATCCCCACGGACTATCCCGCGTTCCATGATCCGGAGATGGATAAAGTCCTGACGCACCACGGCTGGTTCTTCTCCGCCGGGCTGCGTAAGGCCAACGCCAAGCATCTTGTGAGTGCCGTGCCGCAGCACTCCACCAGTATTCTGCGCAAGACGCTGGACCGTATCCGTCACGAGGGTCGCCGTCCGGTGCTGCTGACTACCGTGTCCCCCATGGACGCCCGAGGCTATATGTCTCTGTCCGTCAGCTCCATTTACGAAATGGATGTCATACGCGCCGGAGCAGTCCTGCTGGTGGAGGTGAACCCCAACTACCCCCGGACATTTGGTGACACAATGGTGCACATCTCCCAAGTCACCGCGCTGGTGGAATCCAACCGGAACATTCTCTGCATCGATCCCGCACCCTATACGGAGGTAGATGCAACGATCGGCCGGTATGTGGCCTCGCTGGTGGAGGATGGCTCTACCATCCAGTTGGGCATCGGCAACATCCCCAACGCTGTGGCCAACGAGCTGAAGGTCAAAAAACACCTGGGCATTCACACGGAGATGTTTACTGAGATAATGGTAGACCTCATTGAATGCGGTGCCGTGGACAACACCCAGAAGGGCTTTAACGACGGCGTGAGCATCTGCTCCTTTACCATGGGGAGCCGACGGCTATATGACTTCTTGGACGACAATCCCATGGTGCTGTTCAAGTCCAGCACCTATTCCAACGACCCTTACACCATTGGGCGCAACAATAAGTTCGTGTCCATCAACGCCACATTGGAGATGGATCTCACCGGACAGGCCGCCAGCGAATCTGTCGGCCCGGTGCAGTTCTCCGGCTCGGGCGGTCAGGCGGAGACGGTGCAAGGTTCACAGATGTCCCCCGGAGGCAAGTCCATTTTGGCCATGCACTCCACCTACACCGACCAAGATGGCAAGATGCACTCCAAAATCGTCCCCATGCTGACCCCCGGTGCGGCCGTGACCACCTCTCGCAATGATGTGGACTATGTGGTCACAGAGTACGGTATCGCATGGCTGCGCGGCTTGACCATCACCGAGCGGGTACAGGCGCTGACCAAAATCGCTCATCCGGATTTCCGGGAGTGGCTGCTGGCGGAGGCGGTGAAAAACCGCATTTGGTAAATCTTTCTTAACACCGAAATATAGAAGAGACCCGGCGCATGAGATGCGCCGGGTCTCTTCTTATGAGAGGCAAATCCAGAACAAAAAATATTAATTGGCCGTCCAGCCGCCGTCGATGGGCAGAGCGATGCCGGTGATGGCGTCTGCCGCATCGGAGCAGAGGAATTTTACGATCGCACCGACATGCTCTGCGGGAACCATCCTCTTGATGGCCGCCTTAGACAGCATGATGTCAGTGATGACCTTCTCTTCCGGGATGCCGTGCGTTTGTGCCTGTGCGGCAATCTGCTTCTCCACCAGCGGGGTCATGACATAAGCGGGGCAGATGGCGTTGCAGGTGATTCCCAGGGGGCCACCTTCCATGGCCGCTGTCTTGGTAAAACCAACGAGTCCGTGTTTAGCGGAAACATAGGCGCTCTTGAACTCCGAGGCCACCAGCCCGTGAATGCTGCTCATATTGATAATACGTCCCCAGCCGTTTTCCTTCATGTACGGCCAGCAGTAACGGGTCAACAGGAAAGGCGCGGTGAGCATGAGGCTGATGATGAAATCCCACTTATCCTCCGGGAAGTCCTCAATGGGGCAGACATGCTGCACGCCAGCCACATTTGCCAAAACATCCACCCGACCATATTTCTCTGCGGTGAACTCCACCACCCGACGGCAATCCTCACGCCGGGTCAGATTAGCCACAAGTGGTATGCCGCCCAACGCATGAGCAGCCTCCGCCAACAACGGCTCGTTGACATCCACCATGACAACCTGTGCTTTCTCCTGGCACAGGGCCTGAGCCACGGCGTAGCCGATGCCGCTGGCCGCACCAGTGACAATGGCAATCTTATCCTGTAACATAGGTGTTTCCTCCTGTTCTCTCAGTGTATAAACTGCCGCAGCAGCGCCACCACTTCATCCTCATGATCCAGCATACAACCGTGACCGCTGCCGGCAATGAGGTGTTCTTGATAGTAACCGCCCTTAGCATGGTACTGCTCCAGCACATAGCGCATCTGCTTTACCATTGGTTGGGCAGGGAATTCTTCCGCTCCGGGATAACCAGGCATAAAGCCCATCTGACCCAGCACCGCCACATCACAGGTACTACAATCGGACACCATGACATCTTTATCCCCGTGAAGCCATAGAATGGGCATTTGGGGCCGGACATCCGCCAGTGCAGACAGATTGCAGTATTGCACGGACATAGTATTGGACACGCCCTTGTCGCCCCCCATAGCGTAGGGCCACTTCTCGCAGGGAACAGCGTTCCCCTGACACATATCGTCCCCCAGCTTGCACTGGAGCACAGAGTCGATGAACTGCTCCCGGCGGTCGTCGGGCAGCTTGTACCCGGCGGCCACATAGACACTGTCAATGACCTGTCCGGGTAGATCACGGTCGCCGGCACGGATAGCCTGCAGCAAAGCCTGATTAGCGCAGGCTGCCCCGCTGCCCAGTCCCACGGGCTGGACAGGGATGCCCGTCTCGCCGTAGCTGCCGCCGAATCCGAAGGGGGCAAGCGGCGCCTGCAAAATCAGGCGCTCCACCTTTTCCGGATGGTCGATGGCGTACTGCATGGCCACACCGCCGCCCATAGACCAGCCGAACAAGCTAAAGTGATCCCAGCCCACGGCGCGAACAAAGTCCTCTATATCATCGGAGAAGTCTCGCAGCCCTCGTGTGGCGTCAATGGGCAGTGCCGAAGAGTGCCCGAAGCATCGGAAGTCAGGTGCCAGCATCTCAAAATCCTCTGCCAAAAGCTCCATCATGTGCTCGTAAAAAATGGCAGAGGATACATTGCCGTGGAGCAGCAGGAGCCTGGGCTTGCCGGGCGTACCTGATGCAAGATAAGCAGTGGTGAGCCTTGGCGTGGTAATGGTTTGATAGGATAAACTCATAGACTGTTCCTCAAATATCAAATTTCACTTGGGTCAGGCCCACAAATCCCGCAATGAGCGAGACAAAGAGTGCAGGCTGCTCATACATAGATGCGTGACCGCAGTTGGGCAGAATCACATGGTGGCAGTCCCGGATATGGCTTACCAGATACTCCTGCTCCTTCATGGGCGTCAGATAGTCCTCCTGGCAGGACACAACCAGTGTGGGGCAGCACACTTCATCCAGCCTGTCCCGCAGGTCGTAATTCTCAGAGCTGTTCGTCAAGCGGCGCATGGCTTCAATGAAGTCGCTGTTTTCAAAGAGCGGTACCAGCACCTTTTTTCTATTTTCCATCCACTCGTGACGCCGGGTATAAAAATCGGGAGAATAGATAATGGGGATGGCAGTATGGTAATACGCCTCACCGCTGCCAGCGGCCAAATTCCACGCCCGTCCGATATCCCCCAGCCACCAACCGGTGGCAGCGGTAGCGTTGAGCAAGACCAGACGGTCAGTCATCTCGGGATAGGTGACAGAAAATTCCAGCGCCACCTCACTGCCATAGGAGATGCCTGCAACACAGGCACTCGTAAGGCTCAAATGCTCCAAAAGCCGCCGCACCACTTGCACCTGAATTCCGTGGTCGTAAATCTGCCCCGTCATTTTGTCACTCTTTCCCTGATCGAGAAAATCTACCAAGAGCAGACGATTGTTAGCGGACAAAGTCTCGATAAAGGGCTGCCAGCTTGCGCAAGACATCATGATGCCGTTGAGCAGTACCAGAGGTGTACCCTGCCCGTAAGATTCGTAGTAGATGTGTCTGCCATCCATTTCAAAGGTAGGCATTAAGAGAACACCATCCTTTCATTTCAAGTCTGCGGCCACCCTTGAGGTGACCGCAGACATTGGGCCATTTCCCTGCTTAGTGGATGGCCGCTACCACATCTGCCAAAGGCATGATGGGGCTCACCGGGACAAGGGCATACACGCCACTTTCGTTCTTGGTCAAGCTCACACAGTTCAGTGCCAGTGCGGTGACACCCAGACGGTCGCCGCCCGCAAAGCTGATCGTGCCGCCCATAGGGATGGAGAACTCGGTCTCTTCCATGATCTTGGCGTAGTTGACATAGTTCAATTCAAGACCTGCCTTGTCCACTGCCTGCAGAGACTGGACAAAAATGCTTCCGGCGATGTAGCCTGCCATGGCGTAGGAATTCAGAGCGTAAGTGTTACCCGTCTCGCCGTTGGCCAATTCCCAGGCGTTCATAGCGGTGTAGAAAGTGGCATAGTCAGCCATCCCCACCTCATTGGTTGCATCCAGCCAAGCAGTGCAGTAGACCATACGGCTATCGGTGATAGCACCGCTATCCACGAACGCACCCAGTGTGGTGGCAGAAGCGTTGACATAGGATGTCACCACATTGACATTGTAGTTCACATCACGCATAGTATTCATCAATGTAGCCAAGGGATTCTGGTTCATGCAGGCGATAACCACATCGCAGCCTGCATTCTTCAGCACATTCACAGCGGCGGAGAAGTCGGTGGCAGATGCTTCCACCTCTTGCACAGCCAGCTCCACCTTCAGGTCCTCGTTCTCCCGCTCCACACCGGCCAGCAGGCCTGCGCCGGCGTCGTCGGTGGTAGCGATGACACCTATCTTCGTGCCACCCAGGCCCATACCGTCAGTAGTGGGGGCAACTGCACGGGCCAGCAGCACACGGCCTTCGGCACTGAAAATAGGCTGGACAGGATAGATCACAGCGTCGTTGCCGGTAGCAGCCTCCTGATACAGATCATCAATACCTGTGGCAGCATAGATCATGGGGACGCCCTTTTCCTTCAGGTAGTCCAGCGTAGCACCCACGGTATTGGTGCCGAAGTGCCCGGTAATGGCAAACACCTTGTCCGTCTCCACAAGTTGCTTGGTATAGGTCATACCCTGCGCTCCGTCGAAGCCGTCATCGTAGTGCTTAAGGACGATGTTCTTGCCTTGGAACCCGCCGGCGTCGTTATATGCCTTAAAAGCAGCTTCCATACCGGCATTGAATGGGGTACCTACGGTAGCGTAAGCTCCGGTGGTGGCAGCGGTGTTGCCCACGAGGATGGTATCATCACTAACACCCTGTACCTCGTTGACGGGAGTATATCCACCGTCGGAGTTGCCGTTTTTGCTTCCACAGCCCGCCAAAAGGGTGCACAGCATTGCTGTCGTCAACAGCAGGGAAAGAAACTTTTTCATGGTTCATTCTCCTTTTTACTTTTTGTTTTGGTATACGCTTAGGCTCACAGTGCGAGCCTTATGCTTACTTTTTGTTGCCAAGGTACGCTTCTATCAGTCGGTCGTCTCGGATGAGCCGGCTGGCCGGGCCGTGCATGCTGATCTTGCCCAACTCCATCACATAGCCGTAATCCGCGATTTTCAGGGTGGACAAGGCGTTCTGTTCCACCATGAGGATGGTCGTACCTTCGGCACGGATGGCTTGCAATGTTTTGAAAATATCCTGAATGATCAGCGGTGCAAGTCCCAGCGAGGGTTCGTCCAGCAGCAATATCTTGGGATCAGCCATAAGTGCCCGGGCAATGGCAAGCATCTGCTGCTCACCACCGGAGAGCGTTCCCGCCTGTTGGCGGCGGCGCTCCCTCAGAATGGGAAATAGCTCCTGCACCCTGTCCATATTCTGCTGGTACTGCTTAGCATTCTTGAGACAGTAAGCTCCGGCCTTGAGGTTTTCCTCCACCGTCAGCCCGGCGAAAATCAGCCGCCCCTCCGGGGACATATTCACGCCCAGTCGGGCAGTCTTATAGCCCCGCTGCCCCAGTATCTCTGCTTCACCGAGGCGGACTGAACCGTACGCCTTCACCGTGCCGGTGATGGCGCGCAGCGTGGTGGTCTTGCCTGCACCGTTGGCACCCAGAAGCGCCACGATTGTCCCTTTCTCCACATCCAGATCAATGCCCTTGACAGCCTGAATAGGTCCGTAATTGACCTGAAGGTTTCGCACTTCCAGCAGCGCCATTACTTCTCCACCTCCTCGTCGCTCTCACCTAAATAGGCCTTCTGCACCTGAGGATCCTTTTGTATCTCCTCCGGTGTTCCAATGGCCAGCAGCTTGCCGAAGGAGATGGCACAGATAGTCTGGCAAATATTCATCACCAACCCCATGTCGTGTTCCACCAGCAGTATGGTGCAACCTATGGTATCCCGGATGCGGCGGATCAGGTCCGCCAGCTCCAGCGTTTCCGTATCGTTCAGGCCTGCCGCCGGCTCATCTAAAATGATAAGCTGCGGATCGCACATGAGGGTGCGGGCGATCTCGATCTTCTTGAGGATTCCATAGGGCAGTCCTGCGGCATACCAGTCCTTGCATTCCGTCAGCCCCATGAAGTCCAATACACGCAGTGCCTTTTCCCGAATAATGCGCTCCTGCTTTTTCAGCGCGGGCAGGTGGAGGGCCTGTGTCCCAATTCCTGCGGTGAACTGCCGATGTCCGGCAATGAGGAGATTATCCAGCACGGAGACCTCTCGTATCACTTCCACATTCTGGAAGGTGCGCACAATGCCCTGCAGCACCACATCATGAACCTTCTCTTCCGGGAGTGAGATGACCTCTCCGGCCTTGTTCTCAAATAGCAGTGTGCCGGAGGTGGGCTTATAGAACTGGGTAATACAGTTGAATACGGTGGTCTTGCCCGCACCGTTGGGGCCGATGAGTCCAAATATCTCGCCCTTCTTTACATCGAAGGATAGACCATCCACGGCGTGAACGCCGCCGAAGTACATACACAGATCCTGCACCCTCAGCACCACACCCTCCGGGAGCGTCAGTTTTCCCGTCGGTGAAGTCTGCGCCCTTTCCAGCGACACCGTCAGCTTTTGGATTTTGGCATCCTCTGCCCGGCGGATCTTCTCCATTTGTGCACCGGCCATCTTCTCCTGCTCTGCACGGAATGCCTTCACTGCGGTCTCAATATCCGCCAAAGCCTTGTCCCGTTCGGGACTGGTGACACTCACATCACTGAGCTGCCGATGAATCTCCTCTGTCAGCCAGCGGCTGTAAGATTCTCGCAGTGCTGTCTGCTCCTCTTGGAGCTGCTGCAATTTCTGCTCCTCCTGCGGTGCGGAGGTGGGAGTCTTGGAGATGACTTTAGCTGCCCGGTTGGATGCCTGCTTCATGGTAAAGGCCATATCACTGTCGAATTGCATCATGCGGTTCTCGTACACCGCCTTTTCGGCCTCCTCTACCGGTATCCATTCGGGGTGCGCCGTATACAGCTCTCTCATAAGCCGGGCACGGTAATCATCAGTTTTTCGCTGCACTTCATTCTCACAGTCCCGCAAGAGTATGTCCTTGTACTCCCGCTCGGCGGAAAGGATCGTCTTTTTTCGCACCAGCTTTCTGTAAGCCCGGTCACTTCTGGCCATAACTGTCCATCCTCCTTTCTACCTTGGTGACAAATTTCGCTGTCCTTCTCTTTTGTACCAAATTCCCCACCATTTGGGCGATGCCGCCAGGGTAGAACATGACAATAAGGATAATGAGCAAACCTGTGATCATAGTGATGAAGGCTGGGTTTTCTACGAAGAAGGGTATCTTGCTCAGTAATGTGGACTGCAAACCGTAGATAATGAACACACCGAAGGTTGTTCCCCACAGGGATTTTGCGCCGCCGATGACCACCGCGCCCAAAATATTCAGGGAAGTCGCCATGCTGAGAAGCGTGGAGGTGGATGTAGTCATATTCCGCAGCAGCATCATATACATTAGCCCTGATATCGCGGCAAACACCGTGGAGATAACGAAGGCCAGCACCCGGTATTTCATCAGATTGATGCCCATAGCCTGTGCGGCAGAGGTACTATTTTTCACCGAAAGCAGCGCACGGCCAATGGGGCTGCGGATCAGGTTGGAAGTGATCCACAGCAACAGTACGAACAGCACCAAAATCAGAAGATACACCTGTTCCTCGCCAATTTTCACTCCAAAGAGTCGTACCTTGGACATATCTAATTTGATAGTAGATTTCAAGGAAATAAAGGTATTGCGCAGGATCTCCGACAAGCCTAATGTCAGGATGGCCAAATAGATGCCCTCGATACGCAGGGAGATGAAGCCTACCAGCACGCCGCTAACAAGGCTCACCAGCACCGTGACGATAAAAGCGACGCCGAAAGGTGCGCCATAGGTCTGCATAAAATAATAGGCGATATACGCGCCGATGCCCACGAAACCCGCTGTGCCCAGCGAGGCCAGCCCCGAGTAACCCATGAGCAGGCAAAAGCCGATAGCCATGATGGCGTAGATCATTGTATTGCCAATGGCAAAAACAAAGGAGCTGGTCAGCACGCCCAGCTGTGCCAGCAACGGAAACGCACCCAAGACCACAAGGAAGATGAGATACTGGGTCAGAGGGGCAGACAGCAGTTTTCCCACCTTCTTTCCGCTGTCCACCTTCTGGCTGTCGCCGTAGGTCAGACGGAGATATTCCTGCTTCACATTCAAATCAGTCATGGTCATACCTTCTTTACCACTTTCTTCCCGAACAAGCCTTGAGGCTTGATGAGGATGATGGCCAGCAGCAGGACGTATACAATGACCATCTGCCAGCGGCTGATGTTATAAAAGGCGGGATAGTTGGCTAAAAATCCCACGCAGTTGGACAGAACCGGAATCAGCACCGCCCCTACGATAGGCCCGTAGAAGGTGGCAAAACCGCCCAAAATACAGGCGAGGAAGGCATTGACCTGAATAGTCCCCATGAAGGATGTGCTAATCATTGCGCCGCCTCCGGCGTACATCACAGCGGCCAGCACACCCAGCGCACAGGCCAGTGCCCAGGAGATGGCAGTGATGACATGGGTGTTGATGCCCATTAGTTCAGCGGTGAACTCACTGGAGGCAGTACAGCGCACCCCAAGCCCCCACTTGCTGTACTTCAGCAACAGGAACAGCACCGCCAGCATCGCAGCGGTGATGGCTGCGCAGATAAGTGCGTGCTTGGTCAGAACAATCTCACCGCCGAAGGCGTGCAACACAATATTAGAGTCGACCCCGGCCTTAGTGGTGTTGTAAAAGGCCTCGAAGGGGATGAACTCGGGATTTCCGAAAATCAGGGGAATACCTCCGTAAAACAGGGACACGAAGCCCATGGTGATAATCTGCTTACCCAGTTCTCCCACATGGTGCCCCCTGCGAAACACCATCAAGTCGATGAACAGGCCAATCAGCACCCCCACCAGCATACCGGGCAGCACGCCCAGATACACCGGGATGCCCCGCTTGTTCAAGCAACTTGCCACCACATAGCAACCGAAGGCTGCCACAGAACCTTGTGCAAAATTTGCGGTGGTGGAGGTACGGAAGATGATGGTAACAGAGAATGCCGACAACGCTGTGACGCAGATACTCAGCAGTGATCCGCACACCGTGGACAGAAATGCGGCAAACATAAGCGCTTCCCTCCTTTTCGTTTTAGGTGAATATATGTTCATCTATCATGGGAAAATAATATAATGATTGTCACATAATTGTCAATATTTTTTTGTTATTTTATTTATTTTTTTTGTTTTGCACAATTATTACAGTCAAAATTGACTTTTTTAACAAAATATATATGTGAACTATTGTTTACCAAATTGAGGAATACTCTTCAAGAGATTTTTCATTGACAGGCGGCCCAAAAAGAGCTATTCTATACACAGTTCTACATCAAAGGAGCATAGGCATGGATAGCAAATTGGGCCTGGTAGTGGTTATACCCGATGGCGATGAGGGGCGCCGCAGCTTTGACAAGCTGGTCAAGGCAGCGGAGGACCTTTTCAGCCAGCGAGGATACCGCAATACCACTATTAAGGATATCGTCCAAAGTGCCGGGCTGTCCGTGGGCGCATTTTACATTTACTTCCGCAGCAAGTATCAGCTCTATGTTTATATCATGCAGAGCTTCGCCCGCCGCCTTCAGAGCTATTTGGACTCCCGCGCCGGCAAAATTACCGGAGACGCCATCGAACGACAGGTTGAGTACATTATGGAGTTCATCGGCTTCGCCTATGAAAACCCCGCCTGCTATAACCTGATTTTTGAATCACTGTATATCGACCGGGATCTTTTCCTGCAATATTACTATCAGTACGCCCAGCGGTATGTCCCCGCTCTTGTCAAGAGTCGCGCCCTTCCTGACGGGATGGACCCCTTGATTTGGTCATTTATCAACATGGGTATCGGCAACTTTATAGGCATAAAGGTGTTGGCAGAAGATGATGCCGGTCCGGAGCAGATGGACAAGATCCGCCAGACGCTTCGTATCCTGCTGCAGTCGGGATTAGAGAAGCGCACACAGGATTGAGATACCTGCATCAGCGGCGACATACTCCATAAGTCCCGATTGGATCCAAGCAAAAACACCGCTTTTGAAAAAGCGGGAACAAGTGGGATTGAGCGGCTGACATGACATGATTCCGGGCCATCCGCGAGTAGCAACAGGATAAAGGCTATTATTCAGAGGTTCCATAGATGCTGAGATAAGCGAAGAAAACAAACAACCGAATAAACAAAAAACGGCATAACCGCAATGGTTACACCGTAATTTGATTGATTAAAAGCCGCACGAAGGGACACCTGCGATAGAGCAGGTAGTCCCTTCGTGCGGCTTTTTCTTTTTAAGGGAGAGAGGAAGAAAGAGTCTGGCACATGCGACTCAGTTTTGGAAAACAGCTCAGGCGTGGCCGCGGGCATGGTCGGGATCGCTATGCATCTCCCTTTCCCGCTCTGCCAGCAGAGCCTTGGCAACGGCCCATGCGGTGAGGGCTCCGAAGAACAGTGTGACATAACCACCGGCCTCACGAACAGGTGCGTCTGCGGCCGTCAGCAGAAAGGCGGACGCTACCATCATTATGAGAGTTACGGCAGCGACAGAGATGTAAGTGTAGATGTTTTTCATGGTAGATTCCTCCTTAAAGATTTTTCTTTTTCACTCTTGCGGTTTCTATGGTCATATAGTAGAATAAATAACAAGAAAAGTAAAGCTATATAATATTATATCTCATATTAGTTTAACTAACAGCAAAAGAGGAGGGCATTGTATGGAAACGGCGCGGTGCAGAGCGGTATTGGCGGCAGCGGAAACAGGCAGTTTTTCCAGGGCGGCGGAGGTGCTGCGGTACACGCCCTCGGGTGTGAATCAGCTCGTGACGGCCTTTGAAAACGAACTGGGTTTTTCGGTATTTCGCCGCAGCACAAAGGGCGTAGCCCTCACGGAGAACGGCCAGCTCCTGCTGCCCACGGTGCGGGAGTTTTTGCGGCAGGAGGACCGTCTGTTTGAGCTGGCCACGCAGATCAATGGCCTGCTCATCGGCAGCGTCACCATCGCCGCCTATTCCAGCATCGCCACCCACTGGCTGCCGGCGGTGATCCGCGCCTTTCAGCAGGACTATCCCCATGTGTCTATCCGGCTCATGGAGGGGATCTGGCAGGAGGTGTCCGCATGGCTGGATGAACGCACGGCGGACATCGGCTTTCTGAGCTATCAGGAGGGGATGCCCTACGAGTGGATTCCTCTGGCGGAGGATCCCATGGTGGCGCTGCTGCCGCCGGATCATCCCCTGGCCGGGGAAAAATCCTATCCGCTGAAAAATTGCGAAAAAGACCCCTTCATCATGCCGGCGCTGGGCTGCGACGACGATGTGGAGGCTCTGTTCCGGTGCAACGGCATCGTCCCCAACATCCGCTTCACCACCATGGAGAGCTTTTCCGCCATGTCCATGGTGGAGCAGGGTCTGGGCATCAGCGTGATGAACCGCCTCATCACGGAAAAGCACATCTGCAGCATAGCGATGCTGCCGGTGGATCCTCCCTCCCGGATCACCATGGGCGTGGCGCTGCATTCCAAAACGGATGCCTCACCGGCGGTGAAAATGTTTCTCAAATACGCCGTGCGGATGCTGACGAAAACCGAGGAGGCGTAAAAAAAATGAGGACGGCCGAAGCCGTCCCTTTTCGCCGCTATTTCTCTCACTCCGTGGTAAGGGTGCCGCCGTGGTTGTGGAGCTTGCCGCTCTCCAGCGTCAGCGAGTCTTCACCATTGGGGAGCACCAGCGTGCCGCCGGACAGATTCACGTCCCCCGCGCCGATCCACAGCCCTTTTTCGATGATGACCGTGCCGCCGGTGATGTTCAGGCTGCCCTGCTCGATGGCGGCGTCGCCGCACAGGCGCACCTCGCCGCCGCGCACCTCCAGCGTGCCGTTTTGTAACCAGAATTCATTGTCTACCGTCAGCTTTCCGCTGCTGATGACCACGGTGCCGGCGCCGCCGGCATTGCTGCCCATGCGCAGGTTGGCGCAATAGACCTCTGTGTCCTCCCCGATGGAGCACAGCGGCGTGTGCATGCCGCCCCAGCCCCAGATGTTCAGGGTGTCCGCCGTCAGAGAGCCGCCGCCGGTGAGCACGCAGCTTGTGCCGCCCAGCTCCGCCTGCACGAAGTTCTCCCCTCTCAACTCCAGCCAAAGGGCGCCCCAGGGCTTCAGCTCGTCGCAGCGGCCGTTATCCATGGTCAGCTTGCCCACGAACCACAGTCCTTCCGCCTGCTGCGCCGCCAGACCGTCCCACCGGGCGCCGGACACGATGCCCGCCCAGTCCTCGCTGTAATCGGTGTAGGCCAGAGGGCTGCCATCGGTTTCGCTGTCCAGCACCGTGGCCTTGTCGTATTTCTTCACGGACAGCTGCGCCGCGTCCTTGACGCAGAGCGTGCCGGCGCCCGCCTCTACCGCAGCGTCAGCGGGCAGAGCATCCACCGTGTAAAGCGCGCCGCCGGAGAGAACTACCTTCATATTGGCGCAGTCGCTGGCATAGCCCAGCAGGGTCACGCCGCCGCGGAAAGTGGCGCCGCTCACCTCAAAAATATCTCTCGCCGACAGCACACCGCCGGCCACCACCAGCTCCCCGCGCCCCAGCCAGAGGGACTCCGCGCAGACCGTGCCGTCAAGCAGGGCGAAGGCGGGCACACCGGCCTCGTTGGCCGCCACGCCGATGCTGCCGCAGCGCAGGGTCACGCTGCCGTCCACCAGCAGCGCCGGAAGGGGCAGCCGTCCGGTGCCGGAGGCCAGGCCGCTGGTGTTGATAATGGTCAGCGTGCCGCTGCCGGTGACGACCACGCAGTCAAAGCCCGCAAAGCAGCCGAACTTCTCCCCGCCGCCGTCCACGGTGCAGTCGCCGGAGATGTCCAGCCGCAGGATGCCGCCCTCGTGGGGGCGCAGGTTGGGAAGCCGGCAATTCTCGGCGGCGATGGTGCAGGCGTCGTACAGCTCGCCGTTCCAGATCACCCGTCCGCCGGAGCCGAGGCGCTTGGCCTTGCCGTCCGTCAGCTCCGAGAGCTTCACGCCCTCGGCAAACTGCTCGCTCTCGCCCACCACGTCCACCTCCGTGCCGTCCGGCAGGCGGGCGGCAATACCGCCCTCGGCCGCGCCCTCCGCCGCCCGAGCCGCAGCGGGAAACCCGCTGTTTTCCTCCGCCGCACCGGCGGTCTCAGCGATGTCGAACCACCCCCGACAGCTCTCGGGCAGATCCTCCGCCCGCAGCTGATCGGCGTCGGAATCCTGTTTCCCGCAGCCAGACACCAGCAGCAAAACGACAGAAATCAGAAGCGCGGCGAGCTTTTTCATGGTCGTATCCTCCCTTTTTCACAATAAATCTGTTTGCTGTCAGTATAGCATTATCATTCTATACAGGCAAGCAAAAAAAGCGCCGCCTGCCCCCGCAAAACCTTCGTAGGGAGCGATGCCCACATCGTCCCGCCCTATAAGCATCGTACCCCATGTTATGCGTAGGGGCGGGGTTCTACCCCGCCCGATGCGCCGCACTCCCTGTTATCCCCTGTAGAGCGGCCCCCGTGTGTGCCGCCGCCGACATGCACCGCACTTTCCAGAATTGTCATTGCGAACCAGTGCGCACACTGGTGTGGCAATCCGTACTTTCCCACGAACTGCACCCTCACAAGAGGAATACGGGTTCCCACGTCGCTGCGCTCCTCGGAATGACTTTTTTATGAAAATAATAAATAAAAAACAGGAGCCGCCCGCAGGCAGCTCCCGTGATGGCGTTTTTACTTTTTCAGCGTTCCGTTGGCGCTGGCGGTGAGATAGGCGTTGATGAAGCCGTCGATATCGCCGTCCATGACATTCTGGATGTTGCCGGTCTCAAAGCCCGTGCGGGTGTCCTTCACCAGGGTGTAGGGCATGAACACATAGGAGCGGATCTGACTGCCCCACTCGATCTTCATCTGCACGCCCTTGATGTCGGAGATCTTCTCCGCGTGCTGCTGGGCCTTCATTTCCGCCAGCTTGGCTCGGAGCATTTTCATGCAGTTGTCCCGGTTCTGGAACTGGCTGCGCTCCGTCTGGCAGGACACCACCACCCCCGTGGGGATATGGATGAGCCGCACGGCGGAGGAGGTCTTGTTGATGTGCTGGCCGCCGGCGCCGCTGGAGCGGAAGACCTGCATTTCCACCTCCTCGGGGCGGATCTCGATCTCATTGTCGTCCTCGATCTCGGGCATGACCTCCAGGGCGGAGAAGCTGGTCTGGCGGCGGGCGTTGGCATCGAAGGGACTCACCCGCACCAGCCGGTGCACGCCGTTCTCGCTTTTCAGGTAACCGTAGGCATTGTCCCCCTCAATGAGGATGGAGGCGGACTTGATGCCGGCCTCGTCGCCGTCCTCATAGTCCAGAAGCTGGTAGGTAAAACCGTGGCGCTCGGCCCATCGGGTATACATACGGTAGAGCATCTCCGTCCAGTCCTGGGCCTCGGTGCCGCCGGCGCCGGCGTGGAAGGTGAGGATGGCGTTGTTGGCATCGTATTCCCCGGTGAGCAGGGCCGCCAGGCGACGGTCACTGACCTCCTTCTCCAGGATCTCATAGCCCTGGGCGATCTCGTCAAGCTGGGTGGGATCGTCCTCCTCCTGGGCCATTTCGCACAGGGTCAGAGTGTCCTCCCAATCACAAACCAGTTGGTCGTACTTTTTGATCTTGCTCTCCAGGCGCTTGATCTTCTGGGCGATCTTCTGGCTGCGCTCCACATCGTTCCAGAACCCCTCCTGCTCGGTCTCCATGTGCAGCTCGCCCAGCTCCTTGCGGGCAGCCTCGATATTCAGCGCCTGCTCCAGCTCCTTGAGGGTAGGCTCCAGAGCCAGCAGTTTTTGTTTATAAGCATCGTATTCAATGACAGCCATGGTCAGATTCTCCTTACAAATAATTCCTTAGCTTTACTATTATAGCCGAATCTGCCCCCGCTGTAAAGCAGTTTCCCGTCTTTTTGCCGCAAAAAGTCCCGGATCGGTCAGGATCCGGGACTTCCGCTTAAATTTCCAGGCGGTGTACGCCGCTGTACCCGATGCCGGCGGTCTTCAGGGCGGAGAGCACCGCCTCCTCCTGCTCCGGTTCCGCCTTCCAGGCGAGACCGCAGCCGGCGGTGATCTCCCGGGGCACCGGGATCAGCCGGCCCGGTACGCCGTTTGCCAGGCAGTACTTTTCCGCCGCCATGGCCTGCACCGTGGCGTCGAATGTCACCACAAGGGTGGATTTTTTCTGCAGCATATCAGGGCCTCACAATGAGGTCGGCAGCCATCTGCTTTTCCACGATGTCGTACATATTGGTCACGCCGCCCACCCGCAGCTTCTCCGTCAGGCCGTAGAAGTTCAGGCAGGTTCCGCAGGTGAGTATCTCCACACCCCGATCGGCCATGGATTGCAGATCCTCCAGAGACAGCGAACCCTCACAGGTAAGTGCCGCGCCGCCGTTATAAAACAGGATGGTCCCCGGCAGAGTCTCCTGCTGACTCAGGGCATAGATAAACGCTTTGAGCAGGTTCTTGCCCAGGTCTCCCTCGCCCTCGCCCATGTGGTTGGCGCTGACGACCACCACAGTGTTCTTCTTCCCGGCGGGGACAAGGCATACCGTCTCCTCGTCCTCCTTGGGCAGCTCGGCTCCGGCGCCCACGGTCATGGTGACCCGGTACTCATTCTCGCCCAACTTCTCGCTCTGAACGCCATAGCCCTTCTGCGCTGCCATTTTGGTGAGATTCTGCACGGCAATCTCGTTGTCCACCAGGGTCTCCACCACGCCGCCCTGTTGACCCAGCCGACGGATGGCGTCCTTGGTCTTCACTACGGGGATGGGGCAGGTATCGCCCATTGCATTGACTTTCAGCATAGAAATATCCTCCCTAATTTTTTATCCTATTACTCTTATCTCAATATCCTCGCTGTCCGTGACCCGGCCCACAATGGCCGCCGGCGCACCCGCATTTCGCAGATCCGCAAGCAGTGCCTCCGCCTCCGGCTCTCCCACGGCCACCAGAAGGCCGCCGGAGGTCTGTGGGTCAAACAGAATTTCCTCCATGGCGAAGGGAACGTTCTCAAACCGGACAAAGGGGCCGGTGTGGTTTCTGTTGCGCTGACCCGCCGCCGTCAGCAAAAACTCGTCCGCGTGGCGCAGGGCTTCGGGGAAAATGGGCACCGCCCGGGCATTGATGCAGGCGCTGTGCTGCCCGTCCAGCATTTCGTGGAGATGTCCCAGAAAGCTGAAACCCGTCACATCCGTGCAGGCGTGTATGTCATAGCGCCGGCAGCACCGGGCGGCGTACAGATTCAGAGTGGTCATGGAGGCAATGGCCGCCTGCATGGCCTCCCGGCTTGCCTCCCCCACCCGGTTGGCGGTGCAGAGAATGCCCACGCCCAGCCGCTTGGTCAGGATCAGCCGGTCGCCCTTTTGGGGTGTGTTGTTGGCGTAAATATGCTCCGGATGCACGGTACCCATGACGGACAGGCCATACTTTACATCGGCGTCGGCGATGGAGTGGCCTCCCACCAGGGCACCGCCGGCCTCCGCTACCTTTTCCGCGCCGCCCCGCATCATCTCCCCCAGAATGTTCAAATCGGACTTTTCCGGAAAGCACACGATATTCAGGGCCGTTTTTACCTCGCCGCCCATGGCCCACACGTCGCTGAGGGCGTTGGTGGCGGCAATCTGTCCGAAGGTATAGGGATCGTCTACCATAGGCGGGAAGAAGTCCAGGGTCTGCACCACCGCCAGCTCCTCCGTCAGCTTATACACGGCGGCGTCGTCCTTGCTGTCATAGCCGATGAGCAGCGCCGGGTCCGCCGGAAATTTCGGCAGGCGCTCCAGCACCCGGCTCAGCACTCCGGCGCCCAGCTTGGCGGTACAGCCGCCGCCCTTGCAAAACAGCTTTTCATTTCCCATGGCATCGTCTCCTGTCGTTATCTTATTCTTAGAATAGCACAAATCCACGGAATGTAAAATTGATTTACTCCATGGTCTCGCTCAATTATTGAAATAATATATAACTTGCCTTGCACCGACTTTTCAAAGCCACAGTTGCACCGGGGTATAGTTTTTGCTATAATGGGCACATAGTTTTAGTATCCCCTGCCGAAAGGAGTATTGTGCTATGCGTGTTATCGACCTGGAAAATATCAACCTTGCCATGCGCAACGAGGAGCAGTTTGTCCTGCGCTGTGAAGAGGTATATCACGACAAGATCAGTTCAGCCGCCGCCACCATTCTGGCGGGCAAGAGCAAAAAGCCCATTGTGGCTCTCACCGGCCCCTCCGGCTCCGGTAAGACCACCACAGCCATGCGGCTGCAGCAATATTTGGAGAATCTGGGCGTTAAAGTGTGCATGCTGAGCATGGACAATTTCTTCCTGCCTCTGGATCAGCGCCCCCCGGAGGCCAGCGATTGGGAAAGCCCCTACTGCGTGAACCGGGATCTGCTGGTGGACTGCATCCACCGCCTGGTGGACGGCCAGGAGGTAGAGGTGCCGTGGTATGACTTCGTCACCGGCAACACCGGCGGCTGGCGCAAAATGCAGGGGGACAAGGACGCCATTATCATCGCCGAGGGCATCCATATGCTCAACCCCCTGATCTTTGACCGGCTGCGCAGCGAGGCCAACGGCATCTATGTGGCCCCCCGCACCCGTATCATCACGAACGACGACAAGATCGTGCGGCCTGAGCAGCTCCGGGTGGTACGCCGCATGATCCGGGACTACAAGACCCGGGGCCATTCCCTGCAGGACACCGTGCGCAAGGCCCAGAGTGTGGACCGGGGTGAGGTGAATTATATCCAGCCCTATAAGCTCAACGCCTCCATCCACATCGACACTTTCCATGACTACGAGCCCTGCATCCTGGCCAAGTATCTGGAGGAGATCCCCCGGTTCCGGGAGGAGCTGACCCCGGAATTCATCAGCCAGTATGGGCTGACAGATCTTATGAAAGCGGTGGAAAGCGTGCCGCCGCTGCATACACCTTTCGTGCCGCTGAACTCCATCGTACGGGAGTTCGTGGGCGGAAGCTGCTTCCAGTATTAAAGCAAAAAAGCAGGGACAGCCGGAGCTGTCCCTTCTTTTTATGACTTTATATATTCGGAGGGGTCCACCACTTTTCCCTCCTTGCTGACGGAGAAGTGCAGGTGCGGTCCCACATCTCCCTCCGCGGCGGCGGTGGAGCCCACCCTGCCGATGATGTCTCCGGCCATGACCTTCTTGCCCTGCTCCACGGGCGGCTCCTGCTGGAGGCTGCTGTACTGGGTCTCATAGCCGTCAGCGTGGGAGATGACTACGGTGACGCCCATAAGGTCGTCATAGCGTACCTCCTTCACCGTACCGGCAGCAGCGGTTTTCACGGCATCGCCCTCCTCGGCCTTGATGTCCACGCCGTCATGGGTGCGCCAGTCTGCCATGGTCTCATCATACATCAGCTCCGTCACGCTGAATACAGTGACGGTAGTGCCGTCCAGAGGCGAGCAGACCTGGGGCAGCAGCTCCTGGGGCTGGATGGTCTCCTGTACAGGCTCGGGATCCGGCTCGGGCTTCACCTGGGCGTGCTGGATGTTTTCCACAGGTTCCTGCTGCACCACGGGCTTGTCCCTGCCCTCCTCCGCCACCTGTGCCTGCTGCATCAGGGTAAAATAGCCGGCCACGCCGATGGCTGCCAGACATAGCACCAGGGCTATGTAAAAGCCCCGGCCCCCGAAGAAGCTTCTGGATTTATCACGGTTCATCCGACTCATTACAAACACCTTTCCTGCGGCACGAAGCCGCATGCCGCAGAGTGTCCGGCCTGCGGCCGCCGAGATCAGCGAAAAAACTCACTGCCTGCAGTATGCGCAAGCAGTGAGTTTTTTAAACATTTAAGAAGAATTTACCGAACAATAAGGGTTTTCCCGTCCATTTCCGGCGGGCAGGCCAGGCCCATCACATCCAGAATGGTGGGCGCGATGTCCGCCAGACGGCCTTCCCGCAGCTCCGTGCCGGCACCGCAGAGGATGAAGGGCACCCGGTTGGTGGTGTGGGCGGTCATGGGGCTGCCGTCGGGCTGCACCATCTGCTCGGCATTGCCGTGGTCAGCGGTGATCATGGCGATGCCGCCCATCTCCAGCGCGGCGTCCACCACGCGGCCCACGCACGCATCCACGGTCTCCACGGCCTTGACAGCAGCCTCCAGCACACCGGTGTGACCCACCATGTCGCAGTTGGCGAAATTCAGGATCACCACATCGTACGCGCCGCTTCTGACACGCTCCACGCACTTGTCGCAGACCTCGCAGGCACTCATCTCCGGCTGCAGATCGTAGGTAGCCACCTTGGGGGAAGCCACCAGCACCCGGTCCTCACCGGGATACTGCGTCTCCACGCCGCCGTTGAAGAAGAAGGTGACATGGGCGTACTTCTCCGTTTCCGCAATACGAAGCTGGGTCATGCCGAGAGAACTTAAATACTCGCCCAGACCGTTTTTCACGGCGATGCGTGGCCAGGCCACCAGCACGTTGGGCATGGAGGCGTCGTACTCCGTGTTGCAGACATAGGTGGTGGGGAAAAACTCCCGGGGAAAGCCGTCAAACTCCGGGTCCACTATGGCCCGGGTGATCTCCCGGGCCCGGTCGGGCCGATAGTTGAAGAAGATGATGCTGTCGTTGTTGGAAATGGTGCCCTGGCTGTCGCAGACCACCGGTTCCACAAATTCATCCGTCACGCCGTTTTCATAGCTCCTGGCCACGGCGTCCACGGGATCGGAATTCTGCACGCCCTCGCCGTACACCATGGCGTCGTAGGCCATCTGCAGGCGCTCCCAGCGCTTATCCCGGTCCATGGCATAGTAGCGGCCCATAACCGTGGCGATCTTGCCCACGCCAATCTCAGCGCACTTTTCCACACACTGGGCCACAAAGTCTTTTCCGCTGGTGGGGGACACATCACGGCCGTCCAAAAAGGCATGGATGTAGACCTTCTCCAGGCCCTTGTCCTTGGCCATTTTCAGCAGGGCCCACAGGTGCTCCACGGTGGAATGCACGCCGCCATCGGAAAGAAGCCCGTACAGATGCAGGCTGCTGCCCTTTTGAAGGCAGTCGTCCATGGCCTTGTTGTAGGCGGGGTTTTTAAAAAATTCGCCGCTGTCGATGGCGCGGCTGATGCGGGGCAGATCCTGAAACACCACCCGGCCGCCGCCGATATTGGTGTGGCCCACCTCGCTGTTGCCCATCTGCCCGTCGGGCAGACCCACATCCAGCCCGGAGGCGGAGAGGGTGGTATGGGCGTTCTCGGCAAAAAGTCGGTCCAGCACGGGTGTATTGGCCAGGGAAACGGCGTTGCCCGCTCCGGGGTTGCCCATGCCGAAGCCATCCATGATCACAAGAACAGTAGGTGTTTTATTCATATCCGCTTTATCCTCATTTCTCCCGGCCGCTTACTCCTGGTTGGCGGCGCTGATGATCTCCACAAACTGGCCCGCATCCAGTGCCGCACCGCCGATGAGTCCCCCGTCGATGTCCGGCTGAGCCAACAGCTCGGCGGCGTTGGAGGGTTTCATGGAGCCGCCGTACTGTATGGTGACGGAGCGGGCAATGCGGGCGCCGTACAGGTGGCGGATGGTGGAGCGGATAAAGGTGCACACCTCCGCCGCCTGCTGGGCAGTGGCGGTTTTGCCGGTGCCGATGGCCCACACGGGCTCATAGGCAATGACACACTTGCGGACCTTCTCCGCCGGCACGCCGGCCAGAGCGGACTTGAGCTGCAGGGCGATAAGCTCCATAGTGACGCCCAGCTCCCGCTGATCCAGCGTCTCGCCCACGCAGATAATGGGGGACAGCCCCGCCTCCAGAGCGGCGATGACTTTCTTGTTCACCGAGAAATCCGTCTCTCCAAACATCTGACGGCGCTCAGAGTGGCCGATGATAACATATTTCACACCCAGGTCCTTCAGCATATCCGCGGACACCTCACCGGTGTAGGCGCCGCTCTTCTCATAGAACACATTCTCCGCACCCACGGTCACACGCAGGTCCTTAAAGGCTTTTATGGCGGCGGAAATATTCACGGCGGGAACGCACACCACCACATCGCACCACTTGGCGCGGGGCAGCAGACGCTTGAGCTCTTCGGCGAATTTCTTGGTTTCGGAGGCGGTCTTGTTCATCTTCCAGTTGCCGGCGATGATAGTTTTGCGATATCTGCGATTCATAGTATTCTCATTAAACTCCTATATACATTTATTTTATTACAAATACGGCTCAAATTACTTATCCAGAAGGCACGCCACACCCGGCAGCTCCTTGCCCTCCAAAAACTCCAAAGAAGCACCGCCGCCTGTGCTGATATGGGTCATCTTGTCGGCGTAGCCCAGCTGCTCCACAGCCGCCGCGCTGTCGCCGCCGCCCACAATGGTAATCGCGTCGGTCTTGCTCAATGCCTCTGCCACAGCCTTGGTGCCGGCGGCAAACTTGTCAAACTCGAAAACACCCATGGGGCCGTTCCAGATCACGGTGCCTGCGTCTGCCACGGCGGCACAGTATTGCTCCACGGTCCTGGGGCCGATGTCCAGCCCCTGCCAGCCGTCGGGGATCTTCCCGGCCTCTACCACAGCGGTGTCGGCGTCGGGGGCGAAGCGGTCGGCGATGACGGTGTCCACGGGCAGCAGCAGCTTCACGCCCTTGTCCGCCGCCTTTTGCAGCATCTGGTTAGCATAGTCCATCCACTCGCTCTCCAGCAGGGAATCACCGATCTTACCGCCCTGGGCGGCACAGAAGGTATAGGCCATGCCGCCGCCGATGATGATCGTGTCGGCAATTTCCAGCAGGTTATTGATGACACCGATCTTGGAAGACACCTTGCTGCCGCCCAGAATGGCCACCAGCGGCCGCTTGGGATTTGCCAGGGCGCCGCCCATGACCTGCAGTTCTTTTTCAATAAGGAACCCGGACACGGCCGGCAGATAGTCCGCCACGCCGGCGGTGGAAGCGTGGGCCCGGTGCACGGCACCAAAGGCATCGGACACATACAGCTCTGCCAGCGAAGCCAGCTTTCTGGCAAAGTCGGGATCGTTCTTGGTCTCTCCCCGTTCAAAGCGGGTGTTCTCCAGCAGCAGGATCTGTCCCGGCTGCAGGGCGGCGGCCTTGGCGGAGGCGTCCTCGCCGACCACATCGTGCGCGAAGAGCACTTCCCTGCCCAAAAGCTCCGCCAGACGCTCCGCCACGGGAGCCATGGTCAGCTTCGCAAGGGACTTTTTCCAGGCGGCTTCCGTCAGCTCGGCGGGATCCTTGCCCTTTTCGGTCTGCTTTTTCACCCACTTGTCAAACACAGGCTCGGGCTTGCCCAGATGGGAGCAGGCAATCACCGCCGCGCCGTTATCCAGCAGGTAGCGGATGGTGGGCAGAGCCGCCACAATGCGCTTGTCACTGGTAATTTCCCCGGTCCTCTTGTCCTGGGGAACATTGAAGTCGCAGCGCAGCAGCACCTTCTTGCCGGTGACAGCCACATCCGCAACGGTCTTTTTGTTATAGTTCATATGATACATCTCCTTCTGTTAGAGTGATTCACGGTCTTTCATCTCGCCGGTGCCGCACAGACCGGGAAATCCGTTCTGCCGCAGGGCCTCGTAGGTAAGTATGGCCACGGAATTACTGAGATTCAGGCTCCTGGCCTCCTCCCGCATGGGCAGGCGGACGCAGCGGTCATAGTGAGCCATGCGAAACTCCTCCGGCAGCCCGGCCGTTTCCTTGCCGAAAAACAGCCAGCAATCCGGGAAATAGCGCACGGCTGCATAGTCCCGGGGCGCTTTGGTGGTGGCCAGCCAGAGGTTGGTCTTTGCCTCCGGATGGACGGCAAAGAAATCGTCCAGATTCTCGTAATCCGACACCTGAACCAGATGCCAGTAGTCCAGCCCCGCCCGACGCACGGCCCGCTCGGAAATATCGAAGCCCAGGGGACGGATCAGATGCAGGCGGCTTCCGGTGGCGGCACAGGTGCGGGCAATGTTGCCGCAGTTTTGGGGGATCTCCGGCTCCACCAGTACAATATTCAGCATGGCGCACCATCTCTCCCGTTTTTTTAGGATAACTTTGCTTATTGTAATGCAAAGAAGCGGTAAATTCAACTGTAAAATATCACAATTTGCGAAAAATTTATTTATTCAATCGTTTTTTTGTCCGGAGAGTACAATTTTTCCGCTTTTCCGTTCGGAAAATGATTTTTTAAAATTTTAGCAAAAACACTGGATTTTGTAAAAAAAACTGCTATAATGAAAATAAGAATCAGATGGAAAGGAAGTGTGTTCCCGTGGAATGCAGAATGATCCTGCTCGCACCTGCGCGGGCATACTTTCTCCAAACCGCTGACGCTGCGGCCTGTCGCCTTTGCCGGTGTTCCGGCGGAGGGGCGGCCTAATAGGGCGTTCGGCGGTTTTGTTATATACGGAGTATCCGCCCTGCCACACCCCGCATATACATCCCGAGAGAAAAAATTTTTAGAAAATGAAAGAAAGTGAGTGTGTTACAAAATGATTTCTCATGGCAAGGACATCAAGATCTTCACCGGCAACTCCAACCCGGCTCTGGCAAAGGACATCTGCAAGATCATCGGTACCAAGCTGGGCGAGGCTGAAGTCACGCATTTCGCCGATGGGGAGGCGTCCGTCTCTTTGTACGAGACCGTTCGCGGCAGCGATGTCTTTCTCATTAACTCTACCTGCAAGCCCGTCAACGACAGCCTGATGGAGCTGCTCATCATGATCGACGCCTGCAAGCGCGCTTCCGCCGGCCGTGTCACCGCTGTGGTGCCCTATTTCGGCTACGCCCGTCAGGACCGCAAGGCCAAGAGCCGGGATCCCATTTCCGCCAAGCTGGTGGCCAATATGATCACCGCCGCCGGTGCTGACCGCGTGCTGACCATGGATCTCCATGCCGCTCAGATCCAGGGCTTCTTTGATATCCCTGTGGATAACCTGCTGGGCAATCCCGTGTTCGTGGACTACTATGCCAAGAAGTTCGGCAGCGCCGTGGAGGACATGGTGGTGGTGTCCCCCGATGTGGGCAGCGTGGCTCGCAGCCGCACCTTTGCCCAGAAGCTGCACATGGGTCTTGCCATCGTGGACAAGCGCCGCCAGAAGGCCAACCAGTGCGAGGTGATGAATGTCATCGGTGATGTGGCAGGCAAGGACTGCATCCTCTTTGATGACATGGTGGATACCGCCGGTTCCCTGTGCAACGCGGCCCGGGCCATCGTGGAGGTAGGCGGCGCCCGGAATGTGTATGCCTGCGCTTCCCACGGCCTGCTGGATGGCCCCGCTCTGGAGCGCATCAGCCAAAGCCCCATTCAGGAGCTGGCCCTGCTGAACACCCTGCCCACAAACTTTGGCGAGGAGTGCAGCAAGATCAAGTATCTGTCCGTGGCACCCATGTTCGCGGAAGCCATTGAGCGCATCTATCAGGAGATCTCCATCGCCAAGCTCTTTGGCTGATGCCGAAAAGTGAGAAATCAGTTGTTCAAAGCCATCATTTTGTGCTATAATGGTCGGGCGAATGTTTTCGCCCGACCATACTTTTTACAGGAGCGTGAGGCGTATGTTTTTCCGGCAGAGCGGCTACACATGGCTGGTGGTGGGCCTGGGCAATCCCGGCGCGCGATACGAGAGCACCCGGCACAATATGGGTTTTCTGGCACTGGATCGGCTGGCAGAGCGGGAAAAGCTGCGTTTTAATAAGCTGCGCTTCAAGGCATGGACGGCGGAGTGGAAGCTGGGGGAGGACAAGGTGCTGGTGATGAAGCCCCAGACCTATATGAACCTCTCCGGCGAGTCCGTGGGTGCCGCCGCCCGATTCTATAAGATCCCGGCGGATCATATTCTGGTAGTATCGGATGATATTGCCCTGCCTGTAGGCAAGCTGCGGCTGCGGGCCGCCGGGTCTGCCGGAGGGCACAACGGGTTGAAGAATATCATCCGGCATCTGGGCAGCGACCGCTTTCCCCGGATCAAAGTGGGGGTAGGTATGCCCCAGAACGCGGAGTACGACATAGCGGATTGGGTGACGGGGATGCCCATGGGCGAGGAGCAGAAAATTCTGCTGGACGCTCTGGACCGGGCGGCCCAGGCCATCCCGGCGGTCATTACCCTGGGCATGGACAAGGCCATGAACCGGTTTAACTGAGCTTAAGGCTCTTTTCAGCTTAACAGTATATGGTATTCGGAAAGGAGGGGGACAACTTGAGCATTCTCTTGCGGGAGCTGATGCGCTTGCCGGAATTGCAGCACATCCGGCAGGAACTGGAGGACGGCTGCTGCGGCGCCGTCATCACAGGACTGTCCCCCGTCCACCGGGTACAGCTTTCCGCCGCTCTGGCCCAGGCCATGGAGCGGCCCTTGCTGCTTTTGTGCGCCGATGAGCGGGAATGTGAGCGTTTCGCCGGAGATATGGAGAGCCTGACGGGGCAAAAACCTCTGTATTTGCCGTCCCGTGAGCTGCATCTGCGGCCTGCCGCCGTGTCCAGCCGCCAGTGGGACTATCGCCGCATCGCCGCCCTGCACCGGATACAGGCAGAAGCACCTGCCGTGATCCTTACCACCGCCGAGGCTCTGTGCCAGCGGTGCCTCCCGCCCCAGGTGCTTGCCCGGGCCGTTCTGGAGCTGGCACAGGGGCAGACGCACGATGTTGCCGCCCTGTGCCGCCGTCTGGCGGATGCAGGGTATACCCGGTGCGAACAGGTGGAGGGACCGGGGCAGTTTGCCCTGCGCGGCGGCATTCTGGATGTGTTCTCCCCGGACGCGGACTACCCCGTCCGGTGCGACTTTTTTGACGATGAGCTCGACACCCTGGGCCGGTTTGACCCCGGTACCCAGCGGCGAATGCAGAATATCCGGCAGACGCTGCTGCTGCCGGCAGGAGAGGTTTTGCCCGCCTACGGCGCGCCGGGCGCCGCCGACAGTCTGGAGGCCGCCGCCGAGCGCTACGCCAAAAAGGAAAAGACGGCTCCGCTCTGCGCCGCCCTGCGCGCGGACGCGGCGGCGCTGCGCCAGGGGATGACGCCCTGCGGCAGCGACCGCTATATGGCGGCGGTGTATGAGGAATTCACCTGCGCCGCCGACTATCTGCCCGCGGACACGCTGGTGTGCGTCAGCGAGAGCAGCCGGGTGGCGGAGGGGCTGAAGCAGTGGCTGTGGCAGCGGCGGCAGGATATTGTATCCGCGGGAGAAAGCGGCGCTCTGGCCGGGGAATTCTCCCGGCTGCAGCTGGAGCAGGAGGAGCTGGCGGCCGTGCTGGAAAAATATCCCGTGTGCCAGATGGAGAGCCTGCCCACCAGCCGGTATCTGCTGCCGGTTAAGACCATGGTGCAGGTGGCGGCCAAACAATTATCCGTATATGGCGGCAGTCTGGAGACCGCCGTCACCGATCTGACCCATTACCTCACCACGGGCTACCGGGTGCTGGTACTGTGCGGCGGCCGGGTCCGGGCGGATAACCTGCAGCGGCTACTGCGGGAGCGGAAGGTCCCCGCCACGGTGGATTACGCCGGCGGCACCATGCCTCAAAAAGGGCAGGTGGTCATCTCTGTGGGCGCACTGGCTGCCGGCAGCGAATACCCGGGCTTGCAGCTTGCTGTTTTGACCGAGGGGCAGCTCACCGCCAAGGTTTCCGGCAGGGAGCCGCGGCGCAGAGCGCCGAAAAACGACCCCACCCGGCAGAAGCTGCAGTCCTACGCCGATCTCACTCCCGGCGACTTGGTAGTGCACCAGCACCACGGTATCGGCCGGTTCGTGTCCATGACGCGCCTGCCGGTGGACGGGGTGGAGAAGGATTATATCAAGATCGCCTACGCCGGCAGCGACTGCCTGTATGTGCCCGCCACCCAGCTCGACCTGGTGAGCAAATACATCGGCACCGGTGAGGACACCACCCACACAAGGCTGAATAAGCTGGGCGGCACCGAATGGGTCAAGACCACCCACCGGGCCAAAGCCGCCGCCCGTGATCTGGCCAAGGGGCTTATCGACCTGTACGCCCGGCGGCAGCGGCTGGCAGGCTTCGCCTTTTCCCCGGATTCCCCGTGGCAGCAGGAGTTTGAGGAGGCCTTCCCCTACGCCGAGACCGATGATCAGCTCCGGTGCATCCGGGAAATAAAAGCCGATATGGAGCAGCCCCGGCCCATGGACCGGCTTTTGTGCGGCGACGTGGGCTACGGGAAAACGGAGGTGGCCCTCCGGGCGGTGATGAAGTGCATCCTGGACGGCAAGCAGGCGGCCATTTTAGTGCCCACCACGGTGCTGGCCCAGCAGCATTACGCCACCGCCGTGAGCCGGTTCCGCAGCTTTCCTGTGACGGTGGAGGTGCTGAGTCGATTCCGCAGTCCCAAACAGGCCAGGGATATTCTGGAACGCACCGCTCAGGGCAAGGTGGACCTGCTCATCGGCACCCACAAGCTGCTGCAGAAAAACGTGGAATTTCACGATCTGGGCCTGCTCATCATCGACGAGGAGCAGCGCTTCGGCGTGACAGCCAAGGAGCAGCTGCGCAAGCGGGCGGAGCAGGTGGACACCCTGACCCTGTCCGCAACGCCCATTCCCCGGACTCTGAACATGGCTCTCTCCGGCATACGGGATATGTCCACCATCGAGGAACCACCCCGGGACCGCCAGCCGGTGCAGACCTATGTGCTGGAGCATGACTGGGGCGTTCTGTGCGAGGCCATGCGCCGGGAGATCGCCCGGGGCGGACAGGTATATTACCTGCACAACCGGGTGGAGAACATTGAAGCCGCCGCCGGGCGCATACGGCAGATGCTGGGGGAGGATGTGTCCATCGGCATCGCTCACGGCAAGATGAGCGAGAGCCAGCTCAGCCGGGTGATGCAGGATATGGCGGACGGGGACATCCAGGTGCTGGTGTGCACCACCATCATCGAGACCGGCATCGACATCCCCAATGTGAACACCCTGATCATCGAGGACGCCGACCGCATGGGCCTTGCCCAGCTCCACCAGATCCGGGGCCGCATCGGACGCAGTCCCCGGCGGGCCTATGCCTACCTCACCTTCCGGCCGGGAAAAATTCTAACAGAGGTCGCCGGCAAGCGGCTCACCGCCATAAGGGAGTATGTGGAGTTTGGCTCCGGCTTCAAGATCGCCATGCGGGATCTGGAGATCCGGGGCGCCGGCAACCTGCTGGGTCCGGAGCAGTCGGGCTACATGATGAGCGTGGGCTACGATATGTACCTCAAGCTCCTCAATGACGCCGTGCTGGAGCAGCAGGGCAAGGCGGCCCAGATTCGGCCGGAGTGCTCGGCCGACCTCACGGTGTCGGCCTACATTCCCGACAGTTATATCCCCCAGGCCAAACAGCGCATGGACCTCTACCGCCGCATCGCCTCCATCCGTACGGCGGCGGACTCCGGAGAGATCCTGGATGAGCTGCTGGACCGCTTCGGCGACCCGCCCAGGGCCGTCACGGCGCTGCTGGATGTGGCTCTGCTGCGGTCCGATGCCGCTCAGGTGGGTATATGCGACATCTCCCAGAAGGGGCAGCAGCTCATTTTCCGCTTCACGGAGCGGGTGGATCCCCCCAGCCTGCTGGCGGTATGTTCCATGGCCTCGTACAGAGGGCGGCTCCTGCTGCGTTCCGGCAGCCAACCCTACCTGACGCTGTATCTGAAAGACAAAGAAAACTCCCTGCACGCCGCCGCGGCCCTCACCGAGCATCTGCGGCTCAAGCAGGAAGAAATACAGGGCCAAACACCCCAAACAGAAGGAGAAACAACATGAAAAGTATTATCATCCGCTCACTGGCCGGTCTGCTGGCCTCCGTCCTGTTGGTGACCGGCGTGGCTCTGCTGGGCAATATGCCCAACGGCAAGCGTACCGACGGTATCTTTTACGAGTCTTCCGGCATTCACCCCGACGCTGCCCTGATGACCGTGAATAAGCGGCCTGTTTCCGCCGAGGAGTACCTATACTGGCTGGCCTATGACTGCGACTACCTGTCCTCCTACCTGGGCACGGTGGACTTTGACGCCGCCATCAGCGGCAGCATGAGCTACGGACAGTACGCCATGGCCGACGCCCAGCGCACCGTGGTGTTGTACTCCGTGGTACGCGCCTGGGCGGAAAAGGCCGGAATCACCTTGTCCGAGGAATCCCAGGCCCAGCTGGCCGCTCAGCGGCAGCAGTATGTGGACTACTACGGCGGCGAGGAGGGCTTCTTAAAGCAGCTCGAACTGATCGGACTCACAGACGAGGGCTTCCAGCAGATCAACCAGGTGTTTTTCCTGTATTCCGAGCTGTATAAGGGCTACTGCGGCAAAGGCGGCGCCCTCCGTCCCTCCGACCAGGAAATAGACAGCTTTGCCCAGGCCGGCGGATACAATACATTCCTGCCCCTTTACTGGGTCATCTCCGGCGATGAGGCAGCCGATGCCGCCACTATGGAAAAGGCCAGGGCCGCCGCAGAGCGTATGCGCAATGCCGAGGACATAACCGCCGCCTATCTGCAGATCGCCCAGGAGATGGCCCTGCAGACCACCGGCGCCGGTGAGACCCGCAGCAGCGAGGAGACGCCCAAGGAAATCACCGCCGTACTGAACACTCTGGCGGAGGGGCAGGTCAGCGATGTTGTGGTCTCCGGCGACAGCTGCTATGTGTTTGTGAAGATCGCTCTGAACACCGACGCCGTGCTGGATAAAATGTTCAATGACAAGCTGGACACCATGCGCAACAGCGCCGCCATACGCTACAACTGCCGCAGCTATGACAAACTGGATGTGGGCGAGTTCTATACCAAGCTCCTGACCCTGCGCGCCCAGCTCCAGGGCGAGTCCGCCAGCAGTTCCGGCATCGCCCCCCTGTCCTGACACCGCCGTCATTCGTCAAAACCACGAAAGAGAGCTTTGTTCATTGCCGAAAATTACAATTTTTACGGCAATCTGTTTTTTTGTATCTTTTGTCCATTGACTATTGTTAAAAAAATGACTATTATAGAATTGCTATCACACAAGTACCAAATGGCATTAATTTAATTATAAAATTAGGAGGAACAGATTCATGAAAGACCTGTATGTTGTTAACTGCTGCAGAACGGCCATCGGCTCCTTTGGCGGATCGCTGAAGAATGTCCCCGCTGCCGAAATGGGCGCCATCGTTGTGAAAGAGGCTCTCAAGCGCGCCAATGTTGCTCCCGAGAATGTGGATGAGTTGATGTTTGGCTGCATCCTGACTGCAGCGCAGGGCCAGAACGTTGCACGCCAGGTCTCCATCAAGGCCGGCATCCCCTATTCCGTTCCCGCCTACACCGTCGGCATGGTCTGCGGCTCCGGCATGAAGTCCGTCATCGAGGGCGCGCGCTCCATCCTGGCCGGCGACGCTGACATCGTGGTCTGCGGCGGCACCGAGAACATGAGCGCCGCTCCCTTCGCCTCCCTGGACGCACGCTGGGGCGCCCGCATGGGCGACAAGAAGCTGGTGGACACCATGATCAAGGATGGTCTGTGGGACGCATATAACAACTATCACATGGGCACCACCGCCGAAAATATCAACGACATCTGGGGTATCACCCGCGCGGAGCAGGACGCTTTCGCCGCCGCTTCCCAGCAGAAGACCGAGGCCGCGCAGGCTGCCGGCCGCTTCGACGACGAGATCGTCGCCGTTCCCATCAAGGTGAAGAAGGACATCGTGGAGTTCAAGCGCGATGAGTATCCCAAGGCCGGCGTCACCGCCGAGGGCATTGCCAAGCTCAAGGGCGCTTTCCCCGTAGGTCCCGAGTCCCCCAATCCCGAAGTGGTGCATACCTTTGAGGTCACCGGCGCGCAGGATGCCGCCGACAAGGGCTGCCAGCGCGTCACTGCCGCCAACGCCTCCGGCATCAATGACGGCGCTGCCGCCATCGTGTTGGCCTCCGGCGAGGCCGTTGCCAAGTACGGTCTGAAGCCCATGGCCAAGCTCATCGGCTGGGGTCAGGGCGGCGTGGATCCCAAGATCATGGGCGTGGGCCCCGTGCCCGCTTCCCGCGCAGCTATGAAGAAGGCCGGCGTCACCATCGACGATATCGACCTCATCGAGGCCAACGAGGCATTTGCCGCGCAGTCCATCGCTGTGGCTCGTGAGCTGCACTTCGACATGAGCAAGGTCAATGTTAACGGCGGCGCCATCTCTCTGGGCCACCCTGTTGGCGCTTCCGGTGCCCGTATCATCGTGACCCTGCTGCACGAGATGCAGAAGCGTCCCGACGCAAAGCTGGGTCTGGCTACCCTTTGCATCGGCGGCGGCATGGGCGTTGCCACCGTCTACGAAAAGTGCTGAGCCAAGCCTGACTGAATTCCCTGAAATGCGGAGGGGCTTCGGATCTTCCGAAGCCCCTCTGTTTTTGTCGAATGCCAAAAATGTTGCTGCAGGGTGTTGACAATTCTGCCGCTGTGTGGTAATCTATTACTTGCCTTGATCCGCCGGTGTGGTGGAATGGTAGACACAGGAGACTTAAAATCTCCCGGTAGCAATACCGTACCGGTTCGAGTCCGGTCACCGGCACCATCCGGTAAAACTATATATCGCGGAGTAGAGCAGTTGGTAGCTCGTCGGGCTCATAACCCGGAGGTCGGAGGTTCAAGTCCTCCCTCCGCAACCATGGCGAGTGTTCTTATAGCATTTGAAAGGCTGTAAGAACACTCGCCTTTCTTTATGTGTCATATAGCGATTTGGCATGGGGCGTAGTTGACGACTACGCCTTTTCTCGTATTCACGGACACCTGCGGGGCGGGTAAAGGGAACACATCGGGAATGAAGATCGCTCCCACACAGTTGTAATGGATGGTCAACCTCTGTTCCCACTTGCCGTCGATCTTCTCCGCCTGATGGACCTCGATGCGCTCGATCAGCTCATTCAGCATCCTGGGCGTCAGCTTCTTGGCCCGTGTGTATTTGCGGACGGTGGAGATGAACATATCAGAAGTCATGGCCCTGCTACCCAGCGTGTCCATTTCGGAACGGAGCGCCTTGATCTTTTCAGCAAGCTCCTTCTGCTCCTGTTCATACCGGCGGGACATTTTGGCAAAACGGTCGTCGCTGAGCTTGCCGGAAACATTGTCCTCATAGATACGCTCAAACAATCCATCCAGTTCTTCGTCACGGGCTTGCAGCGACGCAAGCTCTTTTTGTTTCAGCCTGCGGTCAAGCTCCACGCTTTCCTGGGTGCTGCCCATCACCGCTTTTACGAAATCGTCCTCATAGTGGCTGGCAAACCTCGTCAGCCGTTTGATCTCACCAAGCACCACCTGTTCCAGAAAGTCCACCCGGACATAATGGGTAGAGGTACAGGTCCCCCGGTTGCCCTTATAGTTGGAACAGTTGAAATACTTGATATCGGGGTTGCCCTGGTTGAAATGGAAGTGGAGGTTATTGCCGCAATCGGCACACACCAGCAGACCGGAAAACATATTGCGTTCCCCATCGTTGGTACGGCGCTTGCGTATCTTCCCTCGCTTCTGCTGGACCTGCTCCCACACGGCGCGGTCAATGATCGGCTCATGCACATCCTTGAAAATGACCCAGTTTTCACGGTCATTCTCAATCCGTTTTTTGTTCTTGTAGGATTTGGAATAGGTCTTGAAGTTGAGGATATCGCCGCAATACTCCTGCAGGGACAGTATCTTTGTGATGGTGGAGCTGTTCCATTTTGTCGGAGGCTGCTGCTTGCCCTTTCCGGGCCTCTTGATACCCTTTTGGAGCCAGTAGGCCCGCGGGGTGAGGATACCTTCCCGCTCAAGCTGGGCGGCGATCTGCTCCGTCCCAAGCCCGTCCAGGGTCATGCCGTAAATGTTTCTGACCACCTGGGCCGCTTCATCGTCTACGATCCAACGCTTCGGATTGTCAGGGTCTTTGATGTACCCGTAGGGAGGTTGTCCCATCGGCTCACCGGCGTTCCCCTTGATCTTGTTGCTGATGCGCCGCTTCTTACTGATATCGCGAGCGTACCACTCGTTGAACAAATTGCGGATCGGAGCCAGCTCATTTTCACCTTCGGCGGTGTCGATGTTGTCGGATACCGCCACCAGACGGATATCATGGTCCGGGAAAAATTCCTCTGTCAAACGTCCGACCTCAATGTAGTTGCGCCCCAGGCGCGAGAGGTCTTTGACAAAGACAGCGGCGGCTTTTCCCTGTTCCAACTGGCGGATCATTTCCACGAAGCCGGGGCGATCCATCGTCACGCCGGAAATACCGTCATCCAGGAAATGGACCAGATTTGTGTAGCCCTTTTCCTTTGCGACTTTGGCAAGCAACTTCTTTTGATTGCCGATGCTGTAGCTTTCGCCTTCAAGATTATCGTCACGGGAAAGTCTTTCATAGAGAAAGGCGGTCACGTCACGGGATTTTTTGTTATTCGACTGTTTCATAAGTCCTCCTTCCGTCAAGGCAGTCGAATAGCAAATATACTTGTACGAACACATTATACCGCCATTTGCTGCCTCTGTCAGCCGGGTTTGAAAGTCATTTACAGCTTTTCACTCTCGGACTTCATCAGGCGAAGGAGAACGCTGCCCAGGGTATCCGGGCTTTCTTCTTTGAAAACCGGCTCAACAACGAAAGACCGATTGCCAATGTGATAGGTCGTTTTTGCATCCAGAGGATTTTTCTCTGGCCTGCTGGTCTTGCCGGGATTTGTAGCTTTATCTTGCATGATAAAATCCCCTTTCATAAAGCATAAAGATAGCAATGAAAGAGGCAAAACGGACGGCTGCTGGCACAGCTCCACGGGAGTCTAACCCCGGCCCATGCTGATGGGTGCGGCGCACAATGCTTTGTGGGCGTTCAATGCGCGAGTATCTTTGACCCTGCCCGTGTGTCATCGCCCACAAGCTGCCACGCTTGCTTTGCGGTCTGGTGCTGTTCGCTCGCCCGTTACAGTGGTCCCGTCCTGCGGACTTGAAACGAGGTCATGGCGCACCGGCCGTATGGCTCGGCACAAACAGGAATGTATCCGTTTGCCTTATACTGCGGCGTTGGCCTCCCAACGGGCTTTCTTTGTCAAGGTGCTGCCTCCGGTCACGAAAGAGAGAAACAGGGAAAGGGTAAGCTGTTTCCGCTTTCAGACCGGGCTTGTCAGCTAATGGTTCTACCCGAAAAAATAAATTTCTCACTCAAAACAAAGAAAAAACCGCCTTGGGACACCTGCGATAGAGCAGGTGCCCCAAGGCGGTTTTTATGAGGTGGATGCGACTATGCGAATTGTAGTGAAATTAGGTTTATGGAGGACACTACGACAGCAAACTTTATCGGGGAATTTTTCTGCGGCGGCATCGACCGATGAAAACAAGCACATGTCGTTATCGATGTTTTTGCCGGATAAGGCAGAATAAGTTGCGAAAAATGAATCGGGCAAAAAACAGATACGGCCTGCCAGTCTCTGGCAGAATGAAGTCGCTACACATACATTACTTGACACTACCGATCAACACCAGGTCTCGTAAGGCTCTTAATTTTGTTTCAGCGCAATGTCTTTGGGGTCCGGAAATTCAAAAAGCGTTGCACTTAGTTTAAAAGAGCGCCAAAGCCCGGGATCATAAGATCCCGGGCTTTAGCAGGAACAAATACAAGTCTTGAAAACGCCATTTACAGTTCCACATCGATCAGTCGATGCTCCAGCACATCCACAAGCCCCATGTCTGTCAGACCCAGTTCGGGCACGGTGGGCAGGGAGATAAAACTGAGCGTCATAAAGGGGGCGGGCATATCACAGCCCAGTGCGCGGGTGGCTTCGTTCATGTCGTCCAGCAGGCGCATGACTTCCCCGGCGCTGCATTCGCTCATCAAACCGCCGATGGGCAGGCACATGGAGGACACCACCTTGCCGTCACAGGCCACCGCCAGACCGCCGTGCAGGCGGGCCACTTCGTTGACAGCCACGGCCATATCGGCATCGTTCACACCCACCGCCACGATGTTGTGGTGATCGTGGCTCATGGAATATGCCAGTGCGCCCTTCTTTAAGGAGAAGCCCTTGACAAAGCCCACACCGACGCCGCCGGTCTTGCCGTAGCGCTCCACCACAGCCAGCTTCAGGATATCGTTGTCCAGATCGCGCTGAATCTCGCCGTTTTGCACAGGCAATGTACAGACAAGGTCGTTGTTGATGATCTGCACATCAATCAGGCCGATCACATGGGCCTGTGTTTCGACAGCATCGGGATTCTTGGCCGGGCAGCGGAAGGAATCGGCGGTAATGGGGTGTTTCAGATGCACGGTATCCTTGATCCAGCCGGGATAGGCGGACACGGCACACTCCTGCAGCAGTGCCTTGCTCCGGGCCACAAGCTGGCCCTCGAAGTACACGGCCTTCGGCTCCATCTTCGTCAGGTCATCGATCAGCAGAATGTCTGCCAGACGGCCGGGTGTAATGGAGCCGATCTCGTCGTCCATGCGGAAGTGACGGGCAGCGTTGATCGTGGCCATCTGGATCGCCTGCATGGGCGCCATGCCCAGTTCTATGGCGCGGCGCACATTGTAGTTGATGTGCCCCTCCTCCATGATCTCGCCGGCGTGCTTGTCGTCGGTGCAGAAGCAGAGATTGTCGGTGCTGCAGCCCAGCTCCAGCGCACCGCTGATCAGGGCATCCACATTGCGCTCGGTGCTGCCCTCGCGCACCAGAACGCGCATACCCACCCGCAGGCGACTGAGCAGTTCTTCCTTGGTGACGCACTCGTGGTCATCGGAAATACCGCTGGAGGCATATACATTCAGCTCCTGGCCCAGACGGCCGATGGCGTGGCCGTTGACGATCTTGCGGCGGGCCAGCGTGTCGGCTACCTTGTGGATGTATTCGTCCTTGACAAACAGGATCTTGGACGGGTCCAGCTCGCCCAGACTGACGGATTCCTCCCAATCCATGATCTGCGCCACCTGCTCAGCGCCCAAGGTAGCGCCGTTGGTTTCCAGACCCGGCGCCGTAGGCACGCGGGAGGATACCTCGATCAGCATGCGGTAGGGCAGGCGGTCGATGGACTGCAGCATGGCGCGCAGGCCCTCCTCGCCGGCCACATTGGCAATTTCCATCAGGTCGGCACACAGGGTGGTGGTGCCGTGGGGCACGACCACGGAGGACAGTGCCTCCGGGGAGAGCATGGTGGACTCAAAGTGCATATGAGAGTCGATCAGGCCCGGTACGGCATAAGCGCCGCCGCAGTCCACGGTTTCCAGCGCTTCCAATACAGCGCCCGGTTCGATGGACACGATCCGTTTGTTCTTGATATAAATGTCGGTGGGATATATTTCGCCGGAAAATACATTGACCAGCTTCACATTGGTCAGTCTCAGGTCGCAGGGGTGTTTCCCCAGGCCGGTTTCAATGGTGTTTTTGATTTCTTCAAAAGTACGCATGGCTGCTCTCCTTATCAGTTGTTCCAAAAGCCGCGGTGGACTTCCACGATTTCCTCTTCCACCTCAGGCACAGGACCTTCCAGTTGAATGTCCTTCTGGCCGGCGGCAATGACCTTGTCTGCCCCCATGGAAAAGGTGGGGTTTTTATCGTCCGCGCCGGTAAGGGCCAAAAGACGGGCCTCACTGATGCCGTACACGATGCGGCCGATGTTGGCCCAATAAATGCCGCCGGTGCACATGGGGCAAGGCTCACAGGTGGTGTAAAGCGTGCAGTTCCACAGGAAATCCTTGCTGTAGGTGCGGCTGGCACGGCTGGCCAGCACAAACTCCGCATGAGCGGTGGCGTCATGGGTATCGCCCTCGGCGTTACCCTGCGTCATGAGCACATTTCCCTCGCCGTCCACCAGGATCGCGCCGAAAGGCGTATTACCGCCGGCGCGGGCCTTTTTGGCCGCCTCGTTGGCAAGGCGAAGATAATCCGACAATTTTTTCATGGAATCCTCCTTTGCTATCGCGCTATCAGCATGATGCAGCAAAATAGATTTTGCAAAGTGACCGGTTGGGCTCAGCTATGGATGCCGACCACCTTTTCCAATGCGTTGAGAATATTTTCATAGCCGGTGCACCGGCACAGATGGCCGGAGATCTTCTCCCGAAGCTCCTCGCGGGTATATTTTTTGCCGCTGTTAACCAGCTCCACACCTGTCAGCACCAGGCCGGGCGTGCAGAAGCCGCACTGAATGGCCGCCTCATCCACAAAGGCCTGCTGTACCGGGTGCAAAAGCCCGTTTTTGCCGCGGATGCCCTCCACGGTAATGATCTCATGACCGTCGGCCCATACCGCCAGATAAATGCAGCTATTCTTGGCCACGCCGTCGATCAGCACGGTGCAGGCGCCGCACTCGCCGGCCTCGCAGCCCTTTTTCACACTGGTCAGACCCAACCGCTGCCGCAGCATATCGGTCAGGCTCTCCTGTTCGTCCACGGCGATCTCCTTGGGCATACCGTTGACTGTGCAGTGAATGACTTTAATCATCGATGGTACCTCCTGCCTGTTCAATGGCGCTGCGGGCGGCGCGCTCTGCCAGTTCGCAGATCAACTGCTGCCGCAGCTCCAGGGATGCGCGCCAACTGTCGCGTGGCGTGGTTTCCGACAGCGCCTGCCTGCGCAGCTTTTTCAGCAGCGCATGGGTGGGGTGGCTGCCGATCATCATTCGCTCGGAAGCCGGGCAGCGGATAGGACGCGGTGCTGCCACACCGAAAGCAATGGCAAAGTCGGCAATGGTGCCGTCCGGGGCCATGGCGCAGTTGACGGCGCAGCCCAGCGTGGAAATCTCCATGGCGTTGCGCTGGCCGAATTTGATATACATCCCGCCGTGGTTTTCGTAGGCTGCCCGGCGGATGCGAATACAGGTCAGCAGCTCACGATCCTTCTGCAGCACCGTCTGGCCCGGGCCGGTGTGAAAGTCCACCGCGCGGACGACCCGCTCTCCCTGCAGGGAGGTCAGCGTCAGCTCGGCATCCAGAGCCAGCAGGGACGGGACGCTGTCGGCGCTGACGGCACCGTTGCACAGATTGCCGCCGATAGTGGCCACATGGCGGATCTGGGGACTGCCCACCTGGTTGCACGCATCTGCCAGCATGGGAACGCAGCGGCGTGCCAGAGGATCGGTGTAAATGGCGTCAAAGCAGGTGCCGGGGCCGATCAGCAGATCGCCGTTGCCGTCCAGACGGATGCCCTGCAGCTCCGGCACTTCCATAATGCTGATGAGGGTGGCCTGACGGAGCTTGCGCTCCTTCATATGGATCATCACATCCGTGCCGCCGCAAACCACAACGGCGCCGGGATGCGCCTGTAAAAGGGTCAGCGCTTCCTGCACGGAGTTGGCGCGGAAGGTTTCCAAAATATCATACATAGGCGGTCTCCTTTCACGACTCGATCAGGCCGGCCTCGCGGAATGCGTGAACCAGACGCTGGGGATTCATGGGCAATTCATGCAGCCCCACGCCGGTGGCATGGAGAATGGCGTTGCGGATGGCGGAAGCCTGGGGGATCAGCGGCGGCTCTGCCAGACCCTTGGCGCCGAACGGGCCGGATTCCTCATAGGTCTGCACGAACTCGATCTCCATATCGGGAATGTCCATGCAGGTGGGCACCTTGTAATCCAGAAGATTGTTGTTCAGCGGTCTGCCGGTCTTGGCGTCGTACTGCATCTGCTCGCCCAGCGCGTAGCCGATCCCCATGGCAATGCCGCCCTGCATCTGGCCCTTGGCCAACTGGGGGTTCAGGATCCGTCCGCTGTCCTGCAGGGAGTAGACCTTCTTTATGCGTACCTTGCCCAGCGGCACATCCACCTCCACATCCATAATGCTGACGCCGTAGGCCAGACAGATATTCTGTGCGGTATAGGTGGCCTCGGCGGTGATGTGGTCGGTGGCAGTCTTTTGGTCATTGACAAAGTTCATGTGGGTGCAAAGCTGCGCGATGGTACAGACCTCCCTGTCACCCTGCATGATCTTTTCGTCCTTCAGCGACAGCTCCTTCTCAGGCAGACCGTACACACCGGCGGCGTGGCGGACGATGGTTTCATACAGCTTTTCGGCGGCCAGCTTGACGCCCCGGCCGGAAATATAGGTCTGGCGGGAGGCGTACGCGCCGTTATCGTAGGGCGTCACATCGGTATCCTGGCAGGAGCAGACGGACAGCTTGCTCTCGGGAATGGAGGTCACCTGCGATACGATCTGACACATGACCGTGTCCGAGCCCTGGCCCAATTCCGTGCAGCCCACCTGAATCTGGGCCGAGCCGTCCTCGTTCATGACAATGCGGCAGGAGCCGTTCTCCAACTGCAGGGGATAGACACCGATCTTATAGGAAAACAGCGCCATGCCGAGGCCCTTTTTCAGATGAGGGGAGGTCCTGTTGAACGCGTCATATTCGGCGCGCTTGCGATACCAGTCGCTGATCTCTACGCCGCGCTCGATACATTGGCGCAGACCGCAGGTGGTAACGGTAAATTTATCGAAGGGGTCCACAAAGCCCGCTTCATTGATGTTCTGCAGGCGGAACTGCACCGGGTCCCAGCCGTTGGCGCGGGCCACATCCTCCATCTGAGACTCCATGGCGAAGTTTAGCTGCGGAATACCGTAGCCTCGCATGGCGGCGGCGGAGGGCAGGTTGGTGTAGGCCGTGGAGGACTCGCCCACCTGCACCTCTGTGGCGCGGTAGGTCTGGAAATTGCTGGTGACGGCATAGGCGGCCACCGCGTGGGTATGCGCGGCATAGGCGCCGCCGTTGGAATTGATACGAATGCCGCGGCGGGTCAGATTACCCTGTGCGTCGGCGGAAGCGGCGATGGTCATATCAAAGCCGTGGCGTGTACGGGTGTTGACAAAGGTCTCCTCGCGAGTCAGAACGATGGCCACGCACCGGCCGCCCAGACGCCGGGAGGCCAGCGCCACAAGGGGTTCGTACATGGTGTCCTGCTTGTTGCCGAAGCCGCCGCCGATAAAGGGTTTGACGACCCGCACATCGCCCACGGGCATTTCCAGCGCCTCGGCAATATTGCGGCGCAGGGTATGGGGCACCTGATTGCAGGAGTACACCACCATGCGGCGGCCCTCCATATAGGCAAAGCAGGTGTTGTTTTCAATATGGCAGGCGTGGACCGCCGGCACGCGATAGCGCTCACCGCACAGGTCCTCCCGCCCGGCAATGCGGTCGTCTGTGGAGAAAGCGCCGGTGTACCAGGATACATCGCCCTCGGGGGAGATGGAAAAGTCCATGCGTGCCAGCTCGTTGGTGGGGCGGAATTCGTGCATGACACAGCCGGAGTTGATGGCATCCTCCGGACGGAGCATGGGAGGGTATTCCTCGTAGGTCACCTTCACCTTTTCCGCCGCCAACTGTGCGTGCAGGGGGGTGTCGGCCACCACGGCCGCCACGTCGTCGCCATAGTACAACACACGCCGGGACAGAATCAGCTTATCCTTGGTGTCGGCATGGTTGGGGTCCAGCGACAGGGGATGGCCTGCCGTGACATACTCCGTGCCGGGCACATCGAAGCAGGTGATAATCAGCTCCACACCGGGCATTTTTTCGGCCTCGGATGTGTCGATGGCGGTGACCAGGCCGTTGGCGATGGTGCTGTGCACCACCTTGGTATATAAGGCGCCGACGGGGATCAGATCCTCCACATATTTGGCGGTGCCGGTTACTTTTTGCTGTGCGTCCAGTCTTTTGACGCTCTTTTCAATGCCCATGCAATCGCCTCCTTTGCGATCATCGGATATCTTCGGGATCGTAGTACCAATCCAAGGAGTAGGGAATATCCTCAAATTTGTCCAGATAACTCCCGTCAATGAATTGATGCCAGTCCTCCACATAGTAGTCGCCGTTTTCGTACTGCAAACGGATTTCATAAGTCATGCCGACAATTCTGGCTGCCTGCAGGTAGACCACCGCGGCCTCACTGCCGTCGTCGCTGAGTGTCACCTCCGGATAGAAGAGATACAGCGGCGTAATGTAGGGATAGGTGCGGTCCTTTGCAAAGGCCCGGCAGAAATCCTCCTGAGAGATCTGCGCCCTGGTGTCCTCTGTCAGGAAGGCGTAGATCGCCTCCGGCGTGTCATAGGCGTGGTTAATCGCATCGGCATAGGCCTGTGCCCGCTCCATGGCGTGTTCGGCCGTCTGATCGCCCTTTGCGCAACCGCACAAGAGCAGCAAGCTCATCAGGCAAAGCAAAATAGCAAGGCAACGTTTCATATTACCGTTCCATTCTTGAATACGGGATTGTGTAAGCGCTGGGGAACTCCGCCTTCTTGGAAGCGAAGATCAGCGCGACGACGGTCAGAATATAGGGCAGCATCAGCAACAGTTGGCTGGGAATGCCGGAGCCCAGTGCCTGCAAACGCACCTGCAGGGCAGAGGCAAAGCCGAACAGCAATGCGCCCCACATGGCCCTGCCCGGTGTGAAGCGGGCAAAGATGACGACGGATACGGCGATATAGCCGAAGCCGCCGATGACGGACTCGGTAAACATATTCAGGTAGGCAATGGTCATGAACACACCGCCCGCACCGGCATAGGCGCCGCCGATGATGACCGCGGCATAGCGAATACCGCTGACGCTGATGCCCTTGGAGTCTGCGGCACGGGGATGTTCGCCCACCGCCTTGATCTTCAGGCCGAAGGTGGTCTTTTCCAGAATGAACCAGGTGATCGGCACCAGAGCAAAGGCGATATATACCAGAATGTTGTGGTTAAACAGCACCGTTCCCACATAGGGGATCTTGGCCAGACCGAAGAAATCCAACGACTGGAAGGGTACGATTTTGGCAGGCAGCGTGCGGATACCGAAAATCAGCCGGTAGATGTAGGCCGCCAGACCCGTGGCCAGAATGTTCATGCCGATACCGGCGATCACCTGATTGACACGCAGAGAAACGCTGAGCCAGGCCATCAGTACGCTGTACAGTGCGCCGGTCAGTACACCTACGGCAAAGCCGAACCACAGACTGCCGGTGGCTGCCGTAACGGAGAAGCCGCAGACGGCGGCCATCAGCATGGTACCCTCAACGCCCAGATTCAGGATGCCAGCACGCTGGGTATAGATCTGGCCCAGAGCGGGCATCAGAATGGGGGTTGCAAGGCGGATGGTACCCGCCAGAAGACTGACGAGAAATCCCAGGGAAAAGACCTCACTCCACATGTTCTTTCTCCTTTCTTGCGAATAACTTGCCGAACCAGGTGTTCAGGCGCGCCATAGCCGTGTCCTTGGCAATAACGAGAATAATAATCAGGCCCTGGATAACATCCACCACAGAGTACGGCACATCCGTCATGCGCTGCATGCTGGCGCCACCGCACAACAGCACCGAGAAGAACATGGCTGCGGCAATGATGCCGTAAACATTCAAAGAACCCAGCAGCGCCACAATGGTGGCGATATTGCCCGCGTCACCGGCGATGCCGTCCAGCAGGCGGTAGTTGATGCCGAAGGTTTCGATAAAACCGGCCAGTCCGGAGAAAGCACCGGAGATGCACATGGTCACGACCACGGTCTGCTTCACATGAATGCCGGAATAGGTAGCCACCTTTTCACCCTGTCCCACCAAATTGATGCGGTAGCCCAGCGTGGTGCGCCAGAAGAAGATCATAATCAGCACCACCAGCAGCATCAAAAAGATACCGGCGTGCAGACGATACGTGCCGATCAGCTTGGCCAGACGCATACCGTCGGGAATCAGATCCGTCTGCGACAGATCGCTGTAGGGGTCCTGCATGGGGCCGTTGATCAGGTACAGCAGCAGGTAGTTGGCAATATAGTTGAACATCAGGGTCGTAATGACCTCGTTGGCATTGAAACGGGTTTTCAGCCAACCGGCCAGACCCGCCCACAGACCGCCTGCCACCACCGCGGCAGCAAAGGCGATCACCATGCGCAGGGGAATGGGTACGGGCAGATAGAGCGCCACCACCATGGAGCAGATGGAGCCCATGATAAACTGACCCTCCGCGCCGATATTCCAAAGCTGCGCACGGAAAGCAACAGAAACACCCAGCGCCATGATCAAGGTGGGAGTGAGCTTAACAAACAGCTCCGTAATCTTCTGCGTGCTGCCGAAAGCACCGCGCAGCATGGTGCTGTAAGCCTCGCCGGGCTGATTGTCGGAGAGGACGACCAGAATGGCGCCGATGAGCAGCGCCACAATCACCATTAAAACTGTGCCGAAGACTTCGCGTCCGGCATTGCGTACCAGTTTGTTTTTCATGCCTCTGCCCCCTCCAATCTCTTGCCCATCATCAGACTGCCGATCGTCAGCGGATCGGTGCCGCGGGGCAGAATACCCATCAGTTCACCGCCGTAAATAACGGCGATACGGTCCGAGAGCTGCAGCAGCTCCTCCATGTCGGCCGAGATCAGAAGACAGGAGGTGCCGCCGTTCCGCGCTTCCAGAATTTTGGAGCGGACATACTCCGCCGCACCCACATCCAATCCGCGCGTAGGCTGATTGGCGATCAGAACACGGGGATCGCTGTCAATCTCGCGGGCCAGGATCACTTTCTGCTGGTTGCCGCCGGAGAGATTGCGTGCCTCGTCATCGCCGCTGATGGCCTTAATCTGATATTCGCTCTGTGCCTTTTGCCACAGCTCGTCTACCACCTTGCCCTGCACCAGATGATGCTTGGCAACAGGAGCCTGGTCCAATCGCTTGAGGATCAGATTGTTTTTCAAGCTCCAGTTCATGGCCAGGCCCGTGGCGTGCCGGTCTTCGGGAATATGTGAAATGTGATGGCGAATGTAAAACAGGGGATTCTGCGCGGTGATGTCCTCCCCGTCCAGCAGCATACGTCCGCCGCTGCTGGGACGAAGACCTGTGAGCACTTCACACAGCTCCTTCTGACCGTTGCCGTCCACGCCGGCCAAACCAACGATTTCCCCTTCACGCAGGTCCAGAGAAAAGTTTTTCAGCGCGGTCACGCCCTTGTCATTGACGGCGCTGAGGTTTTCCATCTTCATACGCACGCCGCCCGGCGCCTTGGTGACCGGCGGAAAGTTGAACAGCACATCGCGGCCCACCATCATACGGGTCAATTCGTCCTTTGTGACAGAATCGTCGACCAGCTTGCTGCCGACGCACTTACCGCCGCGCAGCACGGTCACTTCATCCACGATAGAAATAATTTCTTCCAGCTTATGTGTGATGAGGATGATGGACTTGCCGTCGCTGCGCATTTTGCGCAGCGTGTCGAAGAAAATCTCGGTTTCCTGCGGTGTCAGGACCGCTGTGGGCTCGTCCAGAATCAGGATCTGTGCGCCCAGATAGATGGCGCTGAGAATTTCCACTCGCTGCTGCTCACCGACGGAAAGCTGCCAGATCTTGCTGTAGGGATCAATCCCCATATGGTATCGGTCAGACAGAGCTTTCAGCTCCTCTGCGGTCTGCTTGGTGTCCAGCAGAATACCGCGTCGGGATTTTTTACCGAGCATGACGTTCTCCACCACTGTCAGCGGACGCGCCAGCATAAAGTGCTGGTGTACCATGCCGATACCCAGAGAAATTGCTTTTATCGGGGATGAAATTTTTTCTTCATGACCATTGATCTCAATGGTACCTTCTTCCTGTTGGTACAGACCGTACAGCACATTCATCAAGGTGGTTTTGCCGGCGCCGTTTTCGCCCAGCAAACCGTGGATCGAGCCGCGGCGCAGGGAGAAATTGACGGCGTCATTGGCCTTTACGCCGCCGAATATTTTGGTGATCTGCTGCATTTTCACAGCCAGTTGTTCCATGGTGCAGTCCTCCTTCAAGGATGTAATAGGAAGGGCGCAGTCCGCCTGAAAGCAGACTGCGCCCGGGCGAATCAAACGGTTTTATACCTCGGGAAGATCAATGGCATCCTGGCCCAGCTTGGCATAGACATCCTGAATGACAGCAATGTCATCCTCTGTCAGCCAGCCCTTGACATCGTTCAGCTCCGTCATGGACAGACCGCCGTTGGCCACATTGATCATATAGGTTTCCTTCTCACCATCGCTGACAAAGGTGCCGTCCTGAATGCTGGTGAAAATGCGATCCAGCGCATTGGCCCACTCATACTGCAGACCGCTCAGCACGTTGTTGGGAGCCAGAGACTTCTGATCCTCCACATTGCCCAGAACATACATATCCTTCTCCTCGGCAGCCTGAACAACGCCCAGACCGATGCCGTCGCCGGAGTGCCAGATCACATCCACGCCGGCATCATACATACCGATAGCGGCCTCATAGGCGCCGGTGGTGTCGTTCCAGTCTCCGGTGTAGACTTCCTGGATCTCAATATCGGGATTGATGGATTTGGCGCCGGCCTTGAAGCCCTCGTGGCCGCGAGTGATCTCGGAGCCTTCGCCGCCGCCGATGACGCCGACCTTATTGCTCTGAGTAGCCAGAGCCGCGATGACGCCCATCAGGTAGCCGCCGGCCTCCAACTGCACATCGTAGCAGGCGGAGTTCTTCTGAACGCCCACGCCGCAGCCCAGCAGGAAGTTTACGTCAGGATACTCCTTCGCCACGGTGTTCACGGGTTCGCTGAACTGGTAGCCGTGGCCGATGACCACATCGTAGCCGTTATCGGCATACTCGCGCAAAGTCGGATCGATGTCAGCGACTTCATAGACGCCTTCCACGACCTTCAGCTCCACGGTGTCAGCGTGCTTTTCGGCATACTCCACAGCGCCGCGGTACATAGCCTGGTTAAAAGAAACGTCGTCCTTCTTGCCGGGCAGCACCAGTGCGATTTTCATCTTTTCGTTGCCGTCCTTGTCGCCGTCTTCATTGCCGCCGCCGCAGGCAACCAGGGAAAGTGCCATGACCAAAGCGAGGATCAGTGCCAGAATGGATTTCATTTTTTTCATACTGCAAGACTCCTTTTTCATAATTCTTCCACTTAGGTTACGAAAGGCAATTCCTTTATAGGTATTACCTAAAAGGTATTACCTATTTGAAGCATACAACCGAAAGGGCGCCTTGTCAATCACAAAAAGGTCATACGAATATATTTTGGAGATATGAACAAAGCAAGTATATTCCCGTTGACAATAAAGACAAAAACGAAGCCCCTGTGCGGCGTATCCGCACAGGGGCAAGAGACAAATGGCCTATTCAGATTTTGATGCGCAGAATGGTATGATTCAAAATATTTTCGCGGTAAAACTCGCGGGAATAGAGCACCACTTTACCGCTGAGACTGTACCCTTTTTCATTCAGGTGCAGCACGGCAGTGCCTTCGGGAATCTGCAGCCACCGGGCCAGCGTCTTGTCGGCGTTGACTGCATGCATTTCGGTCAGGTCCATATAGACGTCCGTGCCGCAGAATTTTTTCAAAAAGTCAAAGACGGGGCACTGCAGATCTTCTTTTCGATAGGATTTGTTTACAATCAGCTTTTTGGCCAGATAATCCTCGCAGTAGATGGTAGGGACCCCGTCGGCGCAGACCAGGCGGTCAATGCGAATCACTTCGTCGCCCTCGTCCAGCTCCATTACCCGGGCAAGGTCGGCATCGGCTGCGCATTCCCGGATATCCAGATAGGGTACAGAAGGGGTAAATCCGGCGTCGCGAATCATTTCCAGAAATTCTTTTTCCAGATCAATGCGGGTGGTGACAGACAGCACATGGCGATTGACAATGGTGCCGAGTCCGTGTTTGCGGGTCACAAAGCCTTCCCGTTCCAGAATCGACAGACTGTCCCGCACAGCGGTGCGGCTAACGCCCAGACTCTCCGCAATCTCCACCTCGGAGGGGAGGCGGGTCATATGCCGGTAAGCACCGGACTGCATTTCGCGCAAAATACGGTGCATGATCTGTACAGAGAGGGGGGCTGTCTGCTGCGCTTCGTACATTTTTGTGTCTCCGATCTGCTGATTTGGGCCGTTTCTCGGCAAAAGGCTGCTTCGCCGACATAACCCAAATTATTGTATCGCGCAAATCCGAAAAAAGCAATGAAAATTTTAACGGTAATGCCACCTTTTGGATTACAATTGCAGTCGCTCATTTTCGGATATTATTGTTCCGTCTGATCCATTCCATAAGGTCGTGTTCCTTGAGCTTTTCGGTAAGATCCTCTTCTTCGGACACCTTCCTCGCAAGCATATCAAACAGCTGCTGTGTCTGAGATTCCACCTCGCTGAGATGCTGATTCAGCATTCCATCAGTCCGTAAGTTGTAGTATCGAACTCGGTAATGAGCCTTCAAATACCGTCGATGTCGCTGTCCCCATATGCCGACATAAAGCCGCTCTTTTTCTGGAAATTTCAGGCAAGACAGATAGTCTCCTCGATACCTACAGTTCCATCCGGGTAGCTCTGGCCCTGGCAGAGGCTTTCGGCTGCTCCGTCAATGAACTGCCCCTGACCCTCGTGCTGTCGTGGTATGAGCAGAAGGCCGTGTGCATTTTGCTTACGCTGCTATCCTTGGGCATCAAAAATATGTATCTCGTCCCCACCCTGCCGGCCTTTCTCTCGGAAACCGTGGAGAAAGTGCTTGTGGACACCTATGGGCTCCAGCCCATTACCGCGCCGGAGCAGGACATGGACGCCATATTGCACCGGGGATGACCCCACTGAAAAAGAGGCCCGCAGAGTGGGCCTCTCTTTCACTGTCAGTTCTCTCCGGGGAATCCGAATCCGGCCACCTCCGTGGTGGGCAGGGAGAAGGCGATGGCCTTGGCCGGAGTGTCCGGCCCGGCTTTTTGCAATATAGAGCGCATGATCTCCGTCTTCTCCTCCGCCTTGGCCACGATGAGAAATACTTCCTTCTCCTCGGCAATGGTGATGTTGTAGAACTTCTTCACCTGCTCGGCGCCGGTGCCCTTACCGTGGAGCACCGTGCCGCCCCGGGCGCCCGCCCCACGGGCCGCGTCCATCACCAGTTCGGTCTGGCCCTCGCTGGCGATGACAACGATCAGCTCGTACGCGAAATTCAGCTCCGGCGTATATTTACCCGTGCCGGTTTCGCCACTTCTCAAAAATTCCATGGTTTTCCCTCCTCCTACACTTTTCATGGGCACGGCAATGACTATGCCGTGTCCGGGCACGCCCAGGTGCAGCCGCTCCCGCTGGCCGCGGATGAATGCTCGGGTCTTCTCCTCCGTGGCCGCCGACAGCGTCACCCGCTTCTCGTTGGACTCAATGCCCAGAAAATCCAGCACGCTCTGTATGGCCGTGCCCCGGCCGTGGAGCGTCACATTCAGGGGCAGGCCCAGCTCCTTTGTCAGTTCCTCCAGCCGGGGCAGCGCCTCCGGCGTAACAATAGAGATCACATAATTCATGCCGGTTCCTCCCACAGCTCAATAATATCGCAGTCGCCATAGTTCTCCAGCTCCTGGGTGACCTTCTTGGCCCTGAGCTGGTAATAAAAGCCCACCATCTGGATGGACAGCAGGGGCATCATGGCCACTAAGGCCACAATGCCGAAAGCGTCCGTAAGTACATTGCCCCCCAGGGCGAGGCTCACGCCCATCATAAACTGCAGCATAAAGGTGGCGGTCATAGGCCCCGAGGCCACGCCACCGGAGTCGAAGGCGATGGCGGTGTAAATGTCCGGCACGAAGAAGGACAGGCCCAACGCGATGGCGTATCCCGGTGCCAGGAACCACAAAACCGAGATACCCGTCACCACCCGCACCATGGCCAGCGCCATGGCCAGGGCAATGGCGATGGACAGGCTGCGCTTGATAGCCCTGCCGGGAATGGCTCCGGCGCTGACGTCCTCGATCTGCTTTTCCAGCACGGCAACCGCCGGCTCCGCCGAGATGATGAACCAGCCCAGCACCGCCGACAGAGGAATCAGCATCCACTCTCTCCCGCCGTCGGCCAGAGCGGCGCCCAATTCGGCTCCCAGACCGGAAAAGCCTACATTTACCCCTGTGAGGAACAGCACCAGCCCCACATAGGTATACAGGATGCCCAGAAAGATCTTGGTGAAATTTCTCCCGCTCATGCGGAATGCGAGCATCTGGAAGATCACAAATATTGCGACAATGGGCAGCATGGCCACGGCCATTTCCTTCATATACACCGGCAGCGCCCGTGCAAACGCCGTGCCGATGACAGTGGTGCTGTCAAGGCTGACCCGGACGATCCCCGACGCGCCGCCGTCTCCATTGCCAAGGAATCCCAGCAGCAGCACCGACAAAATCGGCCCTATGGAGCACAGCGCCACCAGACCGAAGCTGTCGGCCTCAGCCTGCCGGTCACTTCGCACATGGGAGATACCAACGCCCAGGGAAAGGATGAACGGCACCGTCATGGGACCCGTGGTCACGCCGCCGGAGTCAAAGGCAATACTCAGAAAATCCCTATCCGCAAAGGCTGCCAGGGCAAACACGGCTATGTAGCACCCGACCAGCACCCACCGCAGGTTGATGCCGTAGAGAATGCGCAGCATGCACACCACCATGAAAAGTCCCACACCGGCGCCCACCGCCATTAAGAGCACGGTCTTGTCGATGTTGGGCACCGTGTCCGCCAGCACCTGCAGGTCAGGCTCCGCCACGGTCACCGCCACACCCAGCGCAAAGGCTGCCAGCAGAATAACCGGAAGCCGCCCCACCTTGGTCAGGGCCGTGCCGATCTTGGCGCCGATGACGGTCATGGACCGCTCCGCGCCCAGAGAAAACAGCCCCATGCCCACCACGATCATCAGCGCGCCGATGAGAAAGGTCAGCAGCAGCGTGGGCTGCATGGGCACCAAAAACAGGCACAGCAGCGTCACAATGACAATGATGGGCAGCACCGACACCAGGGATTCCCGTATTTTCTCCGCCAGCAACGTGCGGGTCTTCTCAAAACTCACCTTTTGTTTACTTCTGAATTTGTTCAATATCTTCATCCGATACCGCCCTTTTTCAAAATTTGCCCCTGTCCGGGCCGGTCCACCAGCTCCGCTATGTCCCACAGCTCGCATTCCAGCGCGCTGCAGATCCGCACCAGCATCTGAGTGGATACCGGCCGGTCATGCTGGAGCTTGCAGTAGGTGGATTGGCTGATGCCGGCCATGTCCCGCAGATCATGTCCCTTCAGGTTTCGGTCGATCATCAGCTTGAATAGCTTTTTGTAGCAGATTTCCTTTTGCATAGCCGCCCCTCCCCATTTCGCTTTTATATAATATAGCATAAATATATTTAAAACGAAACGGTTTCATTCCATTTTGATTATTTTTTGCAGTTTTTTAACATGGTTTCTCCAATTTTCCGCATAATTTAATTCTTAACAGTATCTTGTCAATCGCGTATATTTAATTCTTTTATTTGGTCTGCATTATTTTTCTTTATTTTATTGCATTTTTTATTGCTTATTATAATAATATATAGAATTTATTCTATACTTTATTCTGTATTTTGTTCTGTATCTATTTGTGCTATACTGCTATCACTTGATAGAACCCCCACAGAAAGGATGCGTTTCTTATGGCAGACAAATTGCAGCTTCTCCTTGCCATGGTGGGCTATATGCTCATCGTCATCGGCATCGGCGTATTTTTCGCGAAAAGATCCCAGGCCAATTCCGGCAATTACTTCCTGGGTGGCCGTTCTCTGGGCCCCTGGGTGGCCGCCATGAGTGCCGAAGCCTCGGATATGAGCGGTTGGCTTCTCATGGGCCTGCCGGGTGTGGCCTACTGGTGCGGCATTGCCGACGCCGCGTGGACGGCAATCGGTCTGGCGGTGGGCACCTACCTCAACTGGCTGCTGGTGTCCCGCCGGCTCCACGCCTACTCCGTGGTCTCCGGTGACTCCATCACCGTGCCCGACTTTTTGAGCAACCGTTTCCACGAGAAGAAAAAGGTCATTCTGGTGATCTCGGCGGTATTCATTCTCATTTTCTTTGCCATCTATGCCGCCAGCTGCTTTGTCACCTGCGGCAAGCTGTTCTCCGGCCTGTTTGGCTACTCCTACCATTCCATGATGATTGCCGGAGCGCTGTTTGTCCTGCTGTATACGGTTTTAGGCGGGTTTTTGGCGGAGAGCACCTCTGACTTTATGCAGGCCATTGTCATGATCGCCGCGTTGGTGGGCGTGGTGGTCTGCGGCGTGGTCCATGCCGGCGGCATTGGCTCGGTCATTGAAAATGCCCGGAGCATTCCCGGCTATTTCTCCCTCACCCAGACCGCCTCCCCCCTCACAGACGCCGCCGGTGTCCAGCAGGCCGCCGGCGGAGCGCCCCTGTTCGGTAATGCCTCGCCCTATGGTCTGCTGACCATCCTCTCCACCGCCTCCTGGGGTCTTGGCTACTTCGGCGTGCCTCAGGTGCTGCTGCGGTTCATGGCCATCCGCAAGGGCTCCGAACTCAAGCGCTCCCGCCGCATTGCCACGGTCTGGGTGGTCATTTCTCTGACTGCGGCGGTGTTCATCGGCGTCCTGGGCCGGTACATTCTGCCCACCGACCCGGCTTTGGCCACCCAAAGCGGCGCGGAGAATGTTTTCGCCAACCTGTCCCAGCTCCTGTTCCATCCCCTTCTTGCCGGCATCGTCATGGCGGGCATTCTGGCAGCCACCATCAGCTCCTCCGACTCCTATCTTCTTATCGCCACCTCCGCCGTGGCCAAAAACCTTTTCGGCGGTGTGGTGAGGAAGAACGCCACCGACCGTCAGATCATGGTCGTCTCCCGCGTGGTCCTCGTTGCCATCGCCCTGGTGGGCATAGCCATCGCCTGGGATGAAAACAGCATCATCTTTGAGGTGGTCTCCTTCGCCTGGTCCGGCTTCGGCGCTACTTTCGGCCCCATCATCCTCTTCTCCCTGTTCTGGAAGCGGGTCAACCGGGCAGGCGCCATTGCCGGTATGCTCTCCGGCGGCATTTGCGTGTTCGTGTGGAAACTACTGCTCAAGCCTCTGGGCGGTGTGTTTGGCATTTATGAGCTGCTGCCCGCCTTCCTGGTCTCCTGCCTGTTCATCGTGGCAGTCTCCCTGTCCACCGCCAGGCCCTCCGATGAAATTCAGGAGGAATTTGAACGGGCCAGATGTTTCCGTGACAATTGATCTCTTCGGAGCAGGCCTCAGAGCCTGCTCCTCTTTTTTACCCTTTCGCCATCAGGGAGAGATTTGTTTGCATAACCGGAAAAAATGTGGTATACTTTAGTATCAATTTGCAAACACTTACTGCACAGAAAGGAAGTTTTTGAATATGGGTCTTCTCACCAAAATATTCGGTACATACAGCGACCACGAGCTTAAAAAGATCTACCCCATCGCCGACCAGATCGAAGCGCTGGAGGAGGAGTATAAAGCGCTCACCGATGCCCAGCTCCAGGCCAAGACCGCTGAGTTCAAGGAGCGTCTTCATAACGGTGAGACCACCGACGACATCCTCCCCGAGGCCTTTGCCACCGTCCGGGAAGCGGCGGACCGTGTGCTGGGTATGCGCCCCTACCGGGTGCAGCTCATCGGTGGTATCGTGCTGCACCAGGGCCGCATCGCCGAGATGAAGACCGGCGAGGGCAAGACCCTGGTGGCCACCCTGCCCGCCTACCTCAACGCCCTCACCGGCAAGGGCGTGCACATCGTCACCGTCAACGACTATCTGGCCAAGCGTGACTCGGAGTGGATGGGCAAGGTCCACCGTTTTCTGGGTCTCAAGGTGGGCCTCATCATCCACGACATGGACAAGGCTGCCCGACAGGAGGCCTATGCCGCCGACATTACCTACGGCACCAACAATGAGATGGGCTTTGACTACCTGCGCGACAATATGGCCATCTACGCCAGCGAGCAGGTGCAGCGGGGGCATAACTTTGCCATCGTGGATGAGGTGGACTCCATCCTCATTGATGAGGCCCGTACCCCTCTCATTATTTCCGGCATGGGTGAAAAGTCCACCCAGCTCTACGACATGGCCGAGCAGTTCGCCGCGCGCCTGAAAAAGTATGTGGTAGCTGAGACGGATGATAAGGTGGAGGAATCCACCGACATTGACGCCGACTATGTGGTGGACGAGAAGGCTAAGACCGCCACCCTCACTGCCCGGGGTATTGCCAAGGCGGAGGCGTTTTTCGGCCTGGAAAACCTGTCCGACCCGGAAAACAGCACCATCGCCCACCACATCAACCAGGCCATCAAGGCCCACGGCACCATGAAAAAGGACGTGGACTATGTGGTCAAGGACGGTGAGATCATCATTGTGGATGAATTCACCGGCCGCCTGATGTTCGGCCGCCGCTATTCCGAGGGCCTGCATCAGGCCATCGAGGCCAAGGAGCACGTGTCCGTCCAGCGGGAGAGCAAGACCCTGGCCACCATTACCTTCCAGAACTATTTCCGCCTGTATAGCAAGCTCTCCGGTATGACCGGTACGGCTCTGACGGAGGAGGAGGAATTCTCCACCATCTACAAGCTGGACATCGTGGAGATCCCCACCAACCGCCCTGTCATCCGTATCGACAACGAGGATGCCGTGTATAAGACCCAGGCAGGCAAGTACCGGGCCGTCATCCGACAAATCAAGGAGTGCCATGAAAAGGGTCAGCCTGTACTGGTGGGTACCGTGAGCATCGAGAAAAACGAGCTGCTGGGCAAGCTCCTCACCCGGGAGGGCATCAAGCACAACCTCCTCAACGCCAAAAACCACGAAAAGGAAGCGGAGATTGTGGCCCAGGCCGGTAAGTTCGGCGCCGTCACCGTGGCCACCAACATGGCCGGCCGTGGTACGGATATCATGCTGGGCGGCAACGCCGAGTACCTGGCCAAGAACGATCTGCGCAAGGCCGGCATGAGCGATGAGCTGATCGCCGAGGCCACTGGCTATGCCGACACCGACAATGAGGAGATTCTCTCCGCCCGGAAGCTTTTTGCAGAAAAACTGCAGCAGCACAAGGAGGAGATCGCCGGCGAAGCCGACCGGGTGCGCCAGGCAGGCGGCCTGTTCATCATCGGCACCGAGCGCCACGACTCCCGCCGCATCGACAACCAGCTCCGCGGCCGTGCCGGCCGTCAGGGCGATCCCGGCGAGACCAGGTTCTACATCTCTCTTGAGGACGATCTCATGCGCCTGTTCGGCGGCGACCGGGTCACCAGCATGATGGAGCGGCTGAACATCGACGAGGACACCCCCATCGAGCAGAAGATTCTCTCCAGAGCCATTGAACAGGCCCAGACCACCGTGGAATCCCGGAACTTCCAGGCCCGTAAGTCCGTGCTGGAGTATGACGATGTCATGAACAAGCAGCGGGAGATCATCTATGACCAGCGCAAGCAGGTGCTGGACGGTCTGGAAGTAAAGAACATCATCATGAACATGATGAACACCTCCATCTCCCATTTGGTGGCGGAGCATTTCGCCGGCAGCGAGCATCTGGACGCCGCCTCCTGCCGGGAGCTGCTGCGCAATGTGGAGGGCCTGTACTTCCCCAAGTTTACCGTCCGCTTCTCCGAGGAGGAGCTTAAGGAAAAGACCGCCGAGGATGTCACCGACGCCTTCACCGCCGCTGCCGCCGCCTACTATGAGCAGAAAGAGCAGGAGTTCACCTCCCCCGTCATGCGTGAGGTGGAGCGTGTGGTGCTGTTGCGGGTGGTGGATGAATACTGGATGGACCACATCGACGCCATGGCCGACCTGCGCCAGGGCATCCGCCTCCGGGCCTATGCCCAGACGGATCCCGTCATCGCCTACAAGAAGGAATCTCTGGATATGTTCGAGGAGATGATCTCCGCTATCCAGTCCGAGACCGTCCGCCGCCTGTACTCCGTGCGTCTGAAGAAGGATGAGGAGATCAAGCGTGAGCGGGTAGCTAAGGGCATGACCGAGAGCGTGGGTGGTGACGGCACCGTGAAGAAGCAGCCCCGCCGGGTGCAGAAGATCGGGCGGAATGACCCCTGCCCCTGCGGCTCCGGCAAAAAATATAAGAACTGCTGCGGCAGAAATGCGTAACTCTCACGCCTTTTGCGAAAATCCTGCTGTGCCGCTGGGGTAACACCGTCGTGCCATCCGATCGGCAGCCACTATCATGGCCGCCAATCGGGGCACTTCCTCGCCTCGAAATCGCCTCGCTGCATCCGCCACCGGCGGCGCTTCGGCGATTTCCCTGCGGCAGCGGCAAGAAATACAAGCAGTGCTGCGGACGCAATGCCTGAATCTGATTTGTCTGTTCGCAAGCGCTTTCCCATGCCGCAGCCAGTGCTGCGGGCGTAATGTGTACCTCACTTTTTTCAACCTCAAGGAGCCTGCCATGTCCTTTCACTCCCACGCAAGTGAATCCCTGCTGTGGCTGTCCAGCTCTCTGCTGGACGGTCATCCGGTGCGCCACGGCTTCTCCACCCGTAAAGGCGGCGTCAGCCCCGCTCCGTGGGACAGCCTGAACCTGGGCATCAGCCGGGGAGACGACACAGAGAATGTGCGGGAGAACTACCGCCGATTCTGCACCGCTGTGGGCGTAAGACCCGAAAGCACGGTCCTGTCCCAGCAGACCCACTCGGAGAACATCCGTCTGGTCGCGGAGGAGGATGCCGGCAAGGGACTTTTTATCCCCCGGGACTATACGGATATAGATGCCCTCATCACCGACCGCCCGGGCCTCTCCCTGGTGGTGTTTTCCGCCGACTGCGGCACAATTTTGCTCTATGACCCCGTGCACCACGCCATTGGTGCCGTCCACGCCGGTTGGCGTGGGGCAGCCATGGGTCTGGCGGCAAAAACCGCCCTTAAAATGCACGACACCTTCGGCACAGAGCCGAAAGACATACTGTGTGCCATAGGCCCCGCCATCGGCCCCTGCTGCTTTGAGACCGACGAGGATGTTCCCGCCGCCATGCGGAACGCCCTGGGCCATGAGGCCGATCCGTTTATGACCCGGCAGGATAAGAAGTGGCACATCGACCTCAAGGGGATCAACGCCCACTGGCTGCGCCGCCTGGGCGTGGAGCACATCGACATCTGCTCCCATTGCACCGCCTGCCGGCAGGATCTGTACTGGTCTCACCGGAAAATGGGCAGCGCACGGGGCGCGCAGATTGCATTGTTGGCATTGGAGGAGGTTGCCCCATGAAAAGAAAACGCCTTTTGTGCCTGCTGCTGGCCCTGTGTCTGCTGCCTCTGTTGGGCTGCAGCGGAACCGACGCCGACGATGACTCCAACCAGATCTATGATGAGCTGGCAGACTACTATAAGCAAAAGGAACAGGAGAAGGACCCCACCATCTCCTCCTTTTCTCTGCCGTATTTGCAGGGGCTGACCCTGGACCCCATTTCCTGCGCCGACGGCACCCAGCAGGACATCGGCCGGCTTCTCTACGAGGGGCTGGTGCAGTTGGATCTGTCTATGCAGCCCCAGCCTATGCTGGCGGAGTTCTGGAGCTACGATGCCGCTTCCTACACCTGGACCATTCACCTGCGCAGCGGTGTCACCTTTACTGACGGCTCTGCCTTTACCGCCTTGGACGCCGTGGCCGCTCTGCGCCGGGCCAAAACCTCTCCCCGCTACGGCAGCCGACTTGGACAGATGGCATCTGTTCGTGCCGACGGAGGGCAAACGGTCATCATCCGTCTGGAACGGCCCAATTCCTCTTTCCTTTCTCTTCTGGACATCCCCATTGTCAAGAGCGGGACGGAAAGCAGTCTGGTCCCCACAGGCACCGGACGCTATGTGTTCGTTCCCGCCTCCGGCGCCGAGGGCGCCTATCTCACTGCCCACACCGGCTGGTGGCAGAAAAAGTCCCTGCCCATGGAACGCATTGACCTATACACCTGCAAAAACAGCGATACCGTTTCCTACGCTTTCTATGCCCGGGAGGTACAGCTTCTGCGTTGTGACCTGTCCGACACCGCCTCCACCGGGGCTGTGTCCTTCGGTGATTTCACCGATGCTGACACCACCGTCATGCACTTTCTGGGCTTCAATACCACCCGTCCCCCCTTTAACAATGCCGCCGTGCGTCAGGCCGTCAGCCTGGGCATTGACCGCTCCGGCTGCGTCAGCTCCTTCCTCATGGGCCACGGCGTTGCGGCAAACTATCCCCTGTGTCCCTCTTCCGCCCTGTATCCGGACAGGCAGGTGGCCCCCTACTCTCCGGATGATTTCAACACCGCAATCACCGCCGCCGGTTTTGGCGCCGATGCAGCCCCCGTATCCGTGACGCTGCTGGTGAACTCCGAAAGCGCCCACAAGCAGGCTTCCGCCGCTAAAATAGCCGCCGCGCTAAGTGATTCCGCGCTGCAGGTGTCCGTTGCCGCAGTGCCCTGGAATGAATTCATTTCCCGGCTGGAGAGCGGAAAGTTTGACCTCTACTACGGCGAGTATAAAATGACGCCCGACTGGGATCTGACGGAGCTTCTCTCCGGCTCCAGCAACTACGGCGGCTACAACAACGCCGATCTCGCCGCACTGCTCTCCGCGGAGCGCAGTGCCCCGGCAGAGAATCACGCCGCCGCTGCATCGGCACTGTATGAGGCATTCCGGCAGCAGATGCCCATTGCGCCCATTTGCTTTGAGCGCAGCTCCATTCTCACCACCTCCGGTGTTATAGCGGGGCTGACCCCCTCTGTCACCGACCCGTTTTATAACCTGTCGGATTGGAAGATCCGGTTTTCCTGACCGTTTTACACAGACAAAATAAAAAGGAGGCTCCTTTTATGAAGCATGCCAATTCATTAGAATCCGTCCTTCACTCGGACAGTCTGCTGCGCGCCGGTCTCGGCCGGGATATGGAAATACTGGGCGTCAGCAACGATTCCCGCCATGTCAGTCCCGGGGATCTGTTCATCTGCAAGGGCTACGGCTTCAAGCCCGAATATCTGCTCAAGGCACAGGAGTCCGGAGCCGTATGCTATATGGCCGAGGAAAAGTACGAAAAATGCTCTCTCCCCGCCATCTTGGTCAGCGATGTGCGCAAGGCCCAGAGCCTTGCCGCCCGGTGGTTCTATGACTACCCCTCCGACTCCTTCCAATTGGTGGGCATCACCGGCACCAAGGGCAAAACCACCACTACCTACATGACCCACGCCGTCATGGATGCCATTGCCGGGCAGAAGACCGGCCTCCTCTCCGGCATGGAGCGGGATATGGGCGGCGAAGTGATCCCCACCCATCTCACCACGCCGGAATCCCTGGAGATGCAGCAGCTCTTTGCCGAGGCAAGGGCCCATCACCTGCCCATTGTCACGGCGGAGATCAGCAGCCAGTCCTATCAGGTCCACCGCACCTACGGTCAGCGCTTCCAGTACGGCATCTTCCTCAACATTGGTCCCGACCACATCTCCTCCCACGAGCATCCCACCATGGAGGATTATCTCCGGTGCAAGGAAGCCCTGCTGGAAAACTCCGACACCGCTGTCATTGTCCGCAGCACGGACTATTTTGACCATGTTCTCGCCGCCGCTCAAAAAGCAAGGCGCACCATCGTGGTAGGCCTGGAGGAGGACGGCTGTGACTACACCGCGTCCCACATTCAAAAGCTCCCCCGTGGCTATGCCTTCACCGTCACCGAGAAGGCTACCTCACGGCAGGATGTCTACCGGGTAGGTATGGACGGCCTGTTCAACATCGAGAATGCTCTGGCTGCCATTGCCGTAGGGCGGGACATGGGCGGCGATCCCGCCGTTATCTCCGCCGCACTGGAGCACCTGGTGGTGCCGGGCCGCGCGGATGTGATGGATGGTGCCGGTCTGAAGGTATATATCAACTATATGCACAACGGCATTAGCTGCCAGGCAGTGCTGAAGGCGCTGAAGAAGGACTATCCCGATAAATTCGTTACCGTGGTCATCGGCGTGGCCGGCCAGCGCTCCCCCGCCCGGGTGCAGGGCGTGGGCGAGGCCTGCGGCAAGTATGCCGACCGCGTATTCTTCTCGGCGGATGACCCGGATCTGGAGGATCCCAGGGACATTGACATCCGCCTTGCGCACGCCGCCGCCGACGGAAAGGCGGAGATCATCATCGAGCCGGACCGCACCATTGCCGTGGAGCGTGCCCTGCGGGAGGCTCCTGCCGGCTCCATCGTTGTGCTGGGCGGCAAGGGTTCCGAGGATACCCAACGGGTGAACGGCGAATATGTCTACTACGAGTCCGATCCTGCCATCGCCAAGCGCGTTTTGGCTGAACTGGAGCAGCGCAAATAAAAAAGAGAACGAGAAGAAGGAGGTCCGCCAATGAGCCACGCGGATAAAATTTTTAAGCAGAACTGCCGGGATATACTGGAAAAAGGCGTCTGGGACACCGATCTTGCGGTGCGTCCCCACTGGGAGGACGGCACCCCCGCCCACACCGTGAAAAAATTCGGCATTGTGAACCGCTATGACCTGCAGAGCGAATTCCCTATTCTGACTCTGCGCCGCACCTATTTCAAGACCTGCATTGACGAGCTGCTGTGGATCTGGCAGCAAAAGTCCAACAACATCCACGATCTCCGGGGCCACATCTGGGACAGCTGGGCGGACGAGAACGGCTCCATCGGCAAGGCCTACGGCTACCAGCTCTCCGTGAAGCACCACTACCCCGAGGGGGACATGGATCAGGTGGATCGTGTGCTCTACGATCTGAAGCACAACCCCGCTTCCCGCCGCATTATGACCAATATCTATAATTTTCAGGACCTCCATGAGATGGCCCTCTATCCTTGCGCCTACTCCATGACTTTCAATGTCTCCGGCAATACGCTCAACGCCATTTTGAACCAGCGCAGTCAGGATATGCTGGCCGCCAACAACTGGAATGTGGTGCAGTACGCCGTGCTGGTGCATATGATGGCGCAGGTGTCGGGTCTGCAGGCCGGCGAGCTGGTCCATGTCATCGCCGATGCCCACATCTATGACCGCCATGTGCCCATCATCGAAAAGATGCTGGAAAAGGAGGAGCGTGATGCTCCCAAGTTCCGCATAGATCCCTCCGTCACGGATTTCTATCAGTTTACCCGGGACAGCTTTTCTCTGGAGGGGTACGATCCCCAGCCCTTTGAGGACAAGATCCCCGTGGCCATTTGAGGGAGAGCTGCCTATGCAAGCCATTGTTGCCGTCAGCCAAAGCTGGGGGATCGGAAAGGGCGGAGATCTCCTGTTCCGCCTGCCCTCTGACCTGCGCCGCTTCAAGGCCATGACCACCGGCCACACCGTCATTATGGGCCGCAAGACCCTTGACTCCCTGCCCGGCGGCAAGGGACTTCCCCACCGCCGCAATCTGGTGCTGAGCCGTCAATCGGACTTCGCTCCGGACAGGGCGGAGGTGATCCACTCTGTGGAGGATATACTGAAAACCGCAGAGGATGACGCTTTCGTCATCGGCGGCCAGCAGGTGTATGAGCAGCTCCTGCCCTACTGCACCCGGGTCCATATCACTAAGGTCCTGTCCGATCCTGAAGCGGATGCTTTCTTCCCGGATCTGGACAAGCTCCCGGGATGGAAAGTCGCCTCCGCCGGCGAAATGCTCACGGAGAACGGCCTGTCCTTTCAATATGTGGAGTATATTAGGATATAAAAAAACGGGGCCTTTCGGCTCCGTTTTTTATTGCATCACTCTCCGCATTACCCGGATAAACCGTCTGCTGTCGAAGATCACCGGCACCGGGTACACGGGGTTGGCCTCAGCCTCCGCCCACGCCGCCATTTGCGGCAGATCCTCCTCCCGGATACAGGCAAAGCCCGTTGGAATGCCCAGCTTCCCGTTCATTTCGTATATAGCATCTATAAAGGCCCCCGCCTTCTCCGCCACACTTCCCTCCGGGCACAGGCCTACCACATCCGCCAGTTCCGCCAGCCGCCTGTGGATGGCGGCTCCGTACTCCTCCAGCACCACCGGCAGCAGCACAGCGTTGGCCCTCCCGTGGGGCACGTCGTAAAGTCCTCCCAGGGTGTGCGCCACGGCGTGGACATTGCCTACGCTGGCCCGGGTAAAGGCTACCCCCGCCCTGAAAGATGCCGTCAGCAGCTCCTGCCGGGCCTGCAGGTCATCCCCGTCGGTACAGGCTGCCGGCAGGTAACGAAAAATGGCTTCCACCGCCTGCCTGGCCAGTTTCCGGGTCTCCCGGGTATTGTATAGCTTATTTGTGTACGCCTCCACGGCATGGGTCAGGGCATCCATGCCCGTCTCCGCCGTGACAGATGCCGGCAGAGACGCCGTCAGCACCGGGTCCAGAACGGCCCATCGGGGGATGAGGCACAGGTCGCCGACGGCGTACTTGTGGTGCTGCTCATCCGTCACCACGGCAGCAATAGTGGTTTCCGACCCTGTTCCGGCGGTGGTAGGTACCGCCGCAAAGGGCACGATCCTCCTGCGCACCCTCAAAAGGCCCTTCATCTGCTCCAAGGTGCGGTCCGGCCTTGCCAGCCGCGCCGCCGCGGCCTTGGCCGCATCCATTGGTGAGCCGCCGCCGATGGCCACCATACTGTCGCAGCCCTCCGCCAGGAACTGCTCCACAAGCTGCTCCACGGTCTCTGTTTTCGGATTGGCGGTGACGGAAGAGAACACACTCCACGCCGTCAGCTTTTCCGTCATGGCCATAAACTCCGGTGCGGCGCACTGGCGGCGGCTGGCCACGATCATAGGCTTTTTGCACCCGGCCTCCGCCAAAAGTTCCGGCAGTCTCCCCAGGCTCCCCGGTCCGGTGACGCGCTCGGGTTTCCGCCAGGGCAGCAACAGTGCCCCCAAGGCAAAGCCCGCCTGAAATATCCGGCAGAAAACATTTTTCAGCATCATGGCCTCACTTCCTTTCTGTCCTCTATTATGCCGTATTTTCTGCCCATTTGCAATAAAAAGCCGAGGCGGATGTCCCGCCCCGGCTTGGAATATATGTTTTAGTCCGTCTCAATGAGACCGTAGCCTCCATTGTTGCGGCGATAAACCACACTGATGGTCTCCGTATCCACATTGCGGAACACATAGAAACTGTGATCCAGCAGGTTCATCTGCAGAATAGCCTCCTCCGTGCTCATGGGCTTCACGGTGAACCGCTTTGTGCGCACCAGATCGTAGGCTGCCTCCTCTGACACATCGAACTCCGCCGGCACCTCAGGCACCAGCGCCTCGGCCCGCAGATTCTTCGAAAGGCGGGTCTTATTCTTGCGGATGCGGCGGTCGATGAAATTCACGGCTTCGTCAATAGCGCCCCGCATATCGCCGTCCCCATCTTCCTCCTGGGCCCGGAACAGGGTGCCGTTCTGGCTGCGAATGGTCAGCTCCACCACGCAGCGGTTCTTCTTCTCCACGGCGAAGGTCACAAATGCCTCGGCTTCCTCCGGGAAATAGCGATCCAGCTTGCTGATCTTCTTCTCGGCGTAGTCTTTCACGGAATCGTTCAGGGGCACTTTTTTGCAGGTAAATGTGAACTTCATAATCTTTGGCTCCTTTCGCTTGTGTCTGTATCCAAAAGGGTCAGGGAGGACTTTCCCCTCATCCTTTTTGATATTATAGCACATTACCATGAATTTGAAAAGCCAAAAGTTTATTTTTGTGTAAAGTTCACAAACCTGTAATCTTCCCCTTTACTTCGACAAAACCTCCCCCTTTTCGCCAAAACCTCCTCTTTACAAATGAACGCACCTGGACTATCATAATGCTCGGAAGCTTTCCAATATCCCACCCGCTTGGGCCGCTCCTTCAATGGGGGCGGCTCCTTTTTTTCTTGCTATTTTACCTGCCGATTGCTATACTGTGGATATGTAAAAGAGAGGAGGTTTTCTATGAGCCATTTGTCGCTTCGTGAAAACAGCTACCGCCGCAAGCATTTGTCCTGCGTGCGTCATATTACCCTGGACCCCACCGGTCCGGGAGTGGTGCGCATTCATATGATCCCGCCCCACTCCCAGACACCGGATGACCCGTTTCTGCTGCTGCTCAACGGCGCCCAGCTTGTGCCGCTGAACTTCTCCTGGGCGGTTCTTTTGTCGGAATTCATGTACTGCATGGAACCTTACGCCGGTCTGGAGATCAGCTCCGCCGACTGGGAATCCATGCTGGAGCAGGCCGTCCGGGGCGCCAGAAGAAAGGTCTATCCCCTCGTGAAGGCAGCTATCCTGCGGGAGGACATGGGCATCCTCCTCCGCTCCCTGGTCGCCATTGCCCGGGGGCAGGAGCCGGAGGTGGAGGTAGCTCCTCTGTCTCTGGGCGAGTACGCCGATAAGATGTCCGCCCCCCACCGCATGGACCTCATGGTCAGCGCCATGACCCGGGACGGTCTGTGGCACTGCAACCAGAAATGCCTGCACTGCTATGCCGCCGGCCAGCCCATGGGCGAGAGCCGGGAGCTGGAAAGCGCCCAGTGGAAGGAGATTCTGCGGCGCCTGCAATCGGCCAATATCCCTCAGGTGACCTTCACCGGCGGTGAACCTACCCTCCGGGACGACCTGGTGGAGCTGGTGGATGCTGCCCAGTGGTTCGTCACCCGGCTCAACACCAATGGCCGCCGCCTGACCCCGGAGCTGTGCAAGGGCCTGTATGAAGCCAGCCTGGACAGCGTGCAGGTAACGCTCTACAGTGACAAGGCTGCCATCCACAATGCCCTTGTGGGCGTGGACGGCTTCGGCGATACCGTTGCCGGCATCCGCAACGCTGTCCAGGCGGGACTCATCGTGTCCATCAACACGCCCCTTTGCAGCGTGAACCGTGACTATGCCGATACTCTCCGCTTTGCGGCCGGTCTCGGCGTACGCTATGCCACCTGCTCCGGCCTCATCCCCTCCGGCGGTGCCACCACCGAGGGCAGCGTTGCCACCCGGCTCGCAGAATCCGAGCTGGAGGAGATCCTCCGCTCCGCCGTTAAAACCGCCAAGGAACTGGATATGGAGCTGGATTTCACCAGTCCCGGCTGGCTTTCGGAGGAAACGCTGCGCAGTCTGGGACTGGAGCTGATCCCCTCCTGCGGTGCCTGCCTGAGCAACATGGCTCTCACCCCGGACGGTACCGTTGTGCCCTGCCAGAGCTGGCTGGGCGGCGTGACCCTGGGGAATATTCTCACGGATCCCTGGGAGAAAATCTGGTCCGACCCCCGATGCGCTGCCATCCGCGCGGAAAGCACCAAAATGGACCACATCTGCCAGCTGCAAACCGGCAACCGAAAGGAGGCTGAGACATGAAAAAGAAGCTGTTTTCCCTTTTTGCAGGCGTTCTGCTTCTGGCTGCACTGCTGCCTCTGACAGCTCAGACCGCCTGGGCCAAGGATTATGACCGCATTCTCAGCTATCAGGTGGATATTGCGCCGGATGTAAATGACGGCAGCCTTGCCATTCGCCTCAGCTTCCGCTGGAAGGCCCTGGAGGATCTCCCTGCCACCAACAGCCAGCAGGGCGGTGTGAAGGTGGGCATCCCCAACGGGTCGCTCCGGGAGATGAAGGCCCTCACCGACAACATTGCCGACATTCAGTATGACAACAGCTACGCTTATGTGGACTTCACCCGGGACTACAAGGCCGGCCAGGAGTTTGAATTCTCCTTCAGTTGGGTGCAGGAATATATGTACCGTCTGCATAATGGGGCCGTGTCTTACGACTACACTCCCGGCTGGTTTGACGGCATCCTTGTGGATGAGATGACTCTCATCTGGCACGATCCCGCCGGTGTACCCGGCACAGCCAGTGACGGCACCGCCCAGGGCGGCGACCATATCCTCACCGCGACAAACTTGGACTACGGGGATCGGCTTCCTCTGTCTGTCACCTATGCCAACTGGCCCACCACTCTGAGCGATCAGTACAGCGCTGACAATCTGCCGGGCAATGACTATCCTGATTATGTCTACGAGGACGATTCCGGCGGTGACTTCTTCCGTGCTGTCATCAGCATTATCATTCTGCTGGTGGTACTGTTCGTCATCGTGTCTGTTCTGTCCAGCATCTCCCGTTACAGCGGCGGCTTCGGCACACGCTATGTTTTCGTCAACGGCCTGTGGTATCCCCGTGGTCCGGGCGGGAAGCCCCGGCCCGGAAGCGTGGGCACCAAGCACCGGCCCCAGCCCCCCCGCAGCGGCGGATTTGGCGGCGGCAGCCGGGGCGGCGGATTTGGCGGCGGAGGATTCGGCGGAGGCAGCCATTGCGCCTGTGCCAGCAGCTGCGCCTGCGCCTGTGCCTGCGCCTGCGCCGGCGGCGGACGAGCCGGCTGCAGTGCCAAGAATCTCTACGGCGCCATCCATCTGACAAAAGACGCTTCCGAAAAAATGCAATGAAAATCCGGAGCCTGACTCGGTCGAGTCAGGCTCCGGATTTATCTGCGCAGTAATATTTACTTCCGGCGGCGGCTTCCGCCCCGTTTGCCGGCCATGTAGCGGCTGAGTTCGGACTGCTTGCTGTCCGACACGGTCATAAACTGCTTGAGTTTATCCTCGAAGGTCTGCTCCGCCGGCTCTGCGGGGAGGGCGGCGGGCTGCGCCGCCTCCGGGCGGCGGAAGGCCGGTTCCCGGCGGGCGGGCCGTTCCGGCTTGGGCATGGCCTGCTTCACGGAGAGATTGATCTTCCCCTCCGGGGTGATGTCCAGGATCTTCACGGGCACCTCCTGTCCCTCCGTCAGGAAGTCATGCACATCGCTGACAAAGGCGGGCGCCACCTCCGAGATATGCACCAAACCGGACTTCCCCCCCGGCAGAGCAACGAATGCGCCAAACCTTGTGATGGTGGTCACCTTTCCGGTGACGATGTTCCCAACCGCCAACTCCATAAATATATGTATGTTCTCCTTTACGCAAAATGTACCTTAATGGTTCACATCATAGAAAATCCGCTCGCCGTCTTCGGCCAGACCCAACTGGTCCTTGGCCAGGCCCTTGATAAACTCCTTGTCATTGGCCTTGCTCAGGTCAGACTCCAGGCTGCTGTTCTCCTTTTTCTGCTCCTCCAGCTTCTGGCTGATGTCCTCACGCTCGGTTTCTCTGCTGTCAAGCTGCCCATACACACGGACCAGCTCCACGGACACCACCGCCAGCAATACCAGCAGCACCACCAGTGTGATAGGTGTGCCGCGTCTTTTCTTCCTCGCCTGCTTCATGGGGCCTCCTTATCTCGCGCCTGAGCGCCTTTCTTTCGGTATATCTTTATTTTACTGTATTTTTTCAAAAAGGCAATGGCTTTTTCCGCCAAATCCCATACTTTTTTGCAGAAAATCAAAAAAATCCGTACCGGTTGCCATAGCCACCGCCCCATCTGCGCCGCCACATCCAGCCAAAATCGCCAGATGGGCCGGAAAATCGGAGCCAGCACCCGCCAGGAAAAAAACGCTCCCAGGGCGGCGCAGGGCAAAACATACAGCCGCAGCTCGCCCTGTCCGATGGACAGGGCGAATCGCAAAAATGCCCAGCCAACCACCAGCACATAGACCAGGTCAGTCAGGTGTGTCACCCCTCGCCTACGCCAGGTTACGCGCAGGGCACGCAGCAGTTCATACACCAGTACCGCCGCGACTCCCAAGGCAAAAGCTGCCGCAATGGTCTGCGCCTGCAGCCGGATATACAGCTCCATCCCTTATCCCAGCAGCCGGGAAAAGAAGGATTCCTTCCGTTGGGGTGCGTCTTCGTAGTTCAGCCCGTCAATACGCCCCTCCACCAGCAGCTCCCCACCGTCCAGCGACAGTTTCCCGATATGCAGATCCTCCCCGCTGACCACCAGCACCCCGGCCACGGTGCGCATGACCACGCTCAGCTCGTCAAACCGCTCCACATCCTCCACGCCGGTCACCGTCAGCCGTTCCCGGCCGGTCAGTTCGATGCGCTGGCTCAGCTCCGCTGCCTGCTTGAGTTCATAAGCCATAAAAAAACATCCTCCCATACACTGTTTTTTACCAGTGTATGGGAGGTATGCGGCGCTTATGACGGTTTGTCCGGCGAAATCTCCCGGTACATAGCGGCAGCGTCGGCTTTTCCCGCGTTCTCCTGCACGGAGACCACCTCCACCTGCAGCTCTCTCTGCCCAAGTCGGATGCAGATGTGGTCGCCCACCTTCACATCGTAGGAGGCGCGCTGCGCCCGTCCGTTCACCATCACCCGCTCATTATCGCAGGCTTCGTTGGCCACGGTGCGACGTTTAATGAGTCGGGAAACCTTCAGGTATTTGTCCAGTCTCATGGATCTGCTCCTTCAAAAAAGGTGCCGGCGCAAATGCACCGGCACCGGAATCTATGCAGCTATTACTTTGCCACGGCGTCCTTCAGAGCCTTGCCGGCCTTGAAAGTGGGGTTCTTGCTGGCGGCGATCTCCATGGTCTCACCGGTGCGGGGGTTGCGGCCCATGTGAGCAGCCTTCTTCTTCACCTCGAAGGAGCCGAAGCCAACGATCTGCACCTTATCCTCAGCCTTCAGAGCATCGGTAATGGCGGCGATGGTGGCGACAACAGCGGCCTCGCTGTCCTTCTTGGACAGGCCACTCTTTTCAGCGACAGCAGCGATCAGTTCGGTTTTGTTCATGTTAAATTCCTCCCATATTTTCCTTTGTAATTGCGTTAATATATTCCAAACGAATCCTCGTTTCAGAATCACTTTGCACGGTCCCACAGGTCCGTCATTTCTTCCGGGGACAGGTCACTGACCTCCCGGCCCTGCGCCCGGGCGCCGTTTTCCACGGCCCGAAACCTGCGAATGAATTTTTCGCAGGTGCCTGCTATGGCCTCCTCCGGATCGACCCCGGCGAAGCGTCCCACCTTCACGGCGGCAAACAGTACGTCGCCCAGTTCCTCCCGCGCACCTCGGCCACATTCCACGGCCTCGCGCAGTTCCCGGACTTCTTCCTCCAGCTTGCAGAGTGCTCCGGAAATATCCGGCCAGTCGAAGCCCGCACCCGCCGCTTTTTTCTGCAGCTTTTCCGCCCGCCACAGCCCCGGCAGACTCCTGGCCACGCTATCCATAGCCTCAGCGGTGGTCTTTTGTCCTTTTTCCTCCCGTTTGAGCTGCTCCCAGCTCTCGAGAACAGACTCGGGATTTTCCTCCCCGGCGCCCGCAAACACATGGGGATGCCGGAACAGCAGCTTTCTCACCACGCCGTCCACCACATCCTCCATGGTGAAGCGGCCCCGGTCGCGCTCAATGTCCGCGTGGAACACCACCTGCATCAGCACGTCGCCCAGTTCCTCCCGCAGCATGGAAGCACTGTCCAGATCAATGGCCTCCGCCGCCTCATAGCTCTCCTCCAGCAGCCCCCTGCGGATGGACGCATGGGTCTGCACCCGGTCCCAGGGGCAGCCCTCCGGGGAGCGGAGGATGCGGATGATCTCCAGCAGATCCTCGTAGCTGTAGCGCGGCTTCTTCGTAAAATTTACCATAGTTTCCCCTTTATTGCAATAGGATTTGATATTTTTTCACTGCTTAAACAGAAATTTTGCCAGCTTTTCCCCCTTGGGAAGCTGCTCAATCTCCTCCCGGCGCAGGATTCCCAGAGTCAGCAGCAGCACAATGTATACCACCGCCGCCGCACCAATTGCCAGCACCGTGGCAAAACTGCCTCCCACAATTCTGTTCAGAAGTCCATGCCCGCAATACGCCATAGCGGCCATGGCAGCGGTGGCAAGTCCCAGCTTCAAAGCAGAGCTGCTCACACGGAACCGGCCGGGTACCGTCACGGCAATGGCGACGAGATTCAGCATGGCAATGACGGCATAGCACAAAAGCGTACCAATAGGCGCCCCGCGGACGGAGATGTCCGGGTTTGTCACCAGCAAATAGTTGGCGGCGATCTTCACGCCCCCGCCCACCAGCAGTGTCACCACCGGAATACGCTCCCGTCCGTAGGCCTGCAAAATACCGGAGGTGGCAATCATCATGCACACGAACACCGAGGCAATGCCCAGTATCCGCAAATGATAAGCCGCCGCCTCCGCCGTTTCCGGCACCGCGGGATATAAAAGGTGCAGAATGGGACCCGCCAGCACAGACATCCCCACTCCCACCGGCAGAGCCAGCACCATGGCCAGCTTCAGGGCCGCGGCGGCGTTTTTCCCGGCCCGTCGCAGGTCGTTTCTCGCCATGGCGGCACTGATGGACGGCACCAGACTGATGCTCAAGGGGTACATAAAGGATGCCGGCAGGGCAAAGAGTGTCATGCCAAAGGTGTATTCGCCATACAAAGCGGCCGCATCCACCTCGCTCAGCCCCAGAGAGCTTTGCAGTGTCCCCAGGACCAGAGCCTGGTCCAGCAGTGTAATGAGGCTCATGCCCACGGATCCCAAGGTCACGGGGATGCCTATTTTCAGCACCTGCCCCAGTATCTCCTCCCGGCTCTCGGGAACATCCGTGCCCCGGCTTCCCCGGTGTGACCGCAGCAGCCACACCGCCAGTACCATAAGGGCTATGGCGGCTCCTACAGTGACGCCAAAAATGGCTCCCGCGGCGCACTCGTTAGGAGCAGCGCCCCGTCTTGTCAGCAGCCACGCCGCCGTAAGGCCCACCAGCAGCTTACACGCCGATTCGATGACCTGGCTCACCGCCGTGGGCCGCATATCTCCCCGGCCCTGGGTGTAGCCCCGGATGGCCGAGAGCATACACACGCAGAATACCGCCGGGGCCAGCACGCGGATGGCCGGTGCCGCCTGCGAATCGTTCAGCAGCCACGCCAGCGGACCCGCAAAAAACAGCATGATGCCGCAGCACACGAGACCCAACAGGAAGAAAAGTCCCGCCGTCACCCGGAAAATGCGCCTGCGGCGATTCACCTGTCCCATGGCGTCTGCCTGAGATACCAACCGGGACAGGGCCAGAGGCAGCCCCGCCGTAGACACGATAAGCAGGAGGCTGTAAATGTTATAGGCCACATAGAAGTGGGCCATGCCGTCCTTGTCCAGCAGATTCCCCAGGGGAATCTTGTATACGGCGCCCATGACCTTGGTAACGGCCACCGCCAATGTCAGAACGGCCGCGCCCTCCATGAAGTTTTGCTTTCGCTGCGGCAAAGCCATCCCTCCCGATCCGGTTCGTATCCGCCCGAGGGCGAAATCATTTTTTCATCGAGCGGTAAAAGGCGGAGAACTCCTCCAGATTCTGTTGAATCTTCTCCGGGCGGATGATGTACTCATTGGGGTACTTGGCGTGGAACACCCGCTCAATACGGCCCGCAGCGGGATCCACCATCTTAGTGGAGCCGCCCGCTCCCAGAGAGAGGATGCTGTGCAGCTCCTCCATGATATAGATATTATACAGTCCCTCCGCGCCGCTTATGCACCAGCCGATATTCTCAAAGCTGCCGGACATATATTTCTGCCGGTAGAGATAGTAGGGGTGGAAATTCGCCCCCCGCAGAGCGGAAATGGAGTAGTCCAGCATCTCCCCCACCGCCTGGGCCGGGGGAATGCTCTGCCCCTCCAGCAATATGCGGCTGCCTTTTTTCAGGGCCAGCGTATGCACGGTGATGTTGTCTGCCCCGAAATCAAGGCACTTATCCAGTGTCCGGCGAAAGCCCTCCGGAGTATCGGCGGGGAGGCCGGCGATGAGATCCATATTCACATGGGCAAAGCCCATGGAGGTGGCAAGGGACATGGTTTTTTCAATGTCCGCCGCCGTGTGCCGCCGCCCGATGGCCTGCAGGACGCCGTCCTCCAGGGACTGGGGATTCACGCTGATGCGGTTGCAGCCGTGGTCCAAAAGCACCTGCAGCTTCTCCCGGTCAATGGTATCGGGCCGTCCGGCCTCGATACAGTATTCCGCGCAGCCGGAAAGGTCAAAGTTATGATTCAGGTGGGTCAGGAGCCTGTTCATCTGGTCGGTGGAGAGGGTGGTAGGCGTGCCGCCGCCCATGTAAAAGCTCTTCACCCGCAGCCCCAAGTCCCGCACCGTCCGTGCCGCCCGGGTAATTTCTCCCAGCAGCGCCTCCAGATACGGCTCCATGAGCCCGAAGCTCTTCTCCACCGCCTGGGACACGAAGCTGCAATAGGCGCAGCGGGTGGGGCAGAAGGGAATGCCGATGTATAGGGAAATATCCTCCGGTTTCAGGTCCCCCTTGGCCTTCAGTCCCGCCTGGGCCGCCTCAATGCACAGCTCCCGGCGTACGGGAGAAACGCTGTAGGTGTCCCGCAGGATCGCGTCCACCTGCCGGGGAGACATCCCCTGCTCCAGATACCCTGCCGCCAGCTTGGCGGGACGAATACCGGTGAGGGCGCCCCAGGTGGGCGTCACCCCCGTCACCTTTTGCGCCGCCTTAAAGAAGCTCAGCTTCACCGCCCGCTGCCGCAGGCGCTCTTTTTCGTACTCATTGGCGGCGGGGTCGATGATGACGCGGGAAGTGCCCCGTTCTTTAGCACCATTATAGGTGATCGTTGTTACGGCGGTGGTATATTTTTCCGCCTGGGACAAGGCGACCACCGCCTGGTTTTCTTCCTCCGCCTCCGGGTCATATACCGGCCGCTCCTGCGGGAAAAAAGCCAGAAGGCTCTGCTCCACCGCATAGCGGGCGTCATGGCCCCTAAATATCAGTTTCATCCTCTCAGCCCCTGCTTGACATAGGGATTGACCCGCCGCTCAAAGTCCAGATCGGTGGGTCGGTCATGGCCCGGGTACACCCGGTACTGCCCGGGAAGCTGGGCCAGCTTTTTCAGGGAGCGCAGAATATCCTCATAGCTGCCGCCGGCAAAATCCGTGCGTCCGCAGCTGCCGTAAAACAAGGTGTCGCCGGAGAAGATCACATCGCCCACCACCAGACAGACAGACCCACGGGAGTGGCCCGGGGTCTCCAGAACTTCGATGGTCAGCCCCCCCAGATTCAGCTTGTCTGCGTCCTTATAGTACCGCTGGTTCTTCTCCGGCAGCCGGGGAAACAGCAGGTCAAAGCCGCCGCCTGCCTTGCCGGTGGTGTCCTTTTCGTTTATATACACCGGCAGGTCGGGCCAGCGCTCCAGCAGCTCCCCCACGGCGGTAAAATGGTCAAAATGGCCGTGAGTCAGCAGAAGCATCACAGGCGTGCAGCCGGTATTCTCAACGGCCCGGACGATGCGCCCCGCCTCGTCGCCGGGGTCAATGACGGCGCAGAGCTTTGCCTGCTCCTCCTGCAAAATGTAGCAATTCGTCCCGATGGGACCAACGGAAAGGGAATCAATTTTCATACGTGTTCTCCTTACAGCAGGTCTGTGTCCACAATGAGGGTCATGGGGCCGTCATTGACGGAGGCCACATCCATATAGGCTCCAAATTCGCCGGTCTGGACCCGGAAGCCCTTGTCCCGGCAGAGGGCAACAAACTTCTCGTACAAGGGCACAGCCACCTCCGGCCGGGCGGCGGCCAGGAACTCCGGTCTGCGGCCCTTCCTGCAGTTGCCGTACAGGGTGAACTGGGACACTACCAGCACTTCGCCGCCCACATCCTCCAGACTGCGATTCATCTTTCCGTTTTCATCCTCAAAGACCCGCAGGCCCATGAGCTTATCCGCCAGCTTCACGGCCTGAGCCTCGGTATCTTCATGGGTGACGCCCAGAAGAATGAGAAGCCCCTTGCCAATGTTGGCGATCTCCCTGCCGTCCACAGTGACGGAGGCGCTTTTCACGCAGGTCAATACAGCGCGCATATGCACTTACCTCCCTTGTATTATTTCTAAAAACATATGGGAAATCAGCTCCTCCAAGGAGGTATGGTCCTCCAGGTAAAGCGGATCCCCCTCTTCCGGGCTTTTTCAGCCTCCTCTACGGTCTGCGCATACGCAGCCGGCAGGGCGCAGCGGCCCGGAAAAAACACGGGCGAAAAACATCCCCGGCTTTTGTCAGAAAAAGCTTTTCATTCCGAATATTAATCGGCCGAAACTTCTTGCCCATCCGCCGCATGGCAAATTCCAAAACAGTTTCTGTCCTCTCATGATCCGCAAGGCTCATTCCGACGCAGTCCTTTCTCCATGAGAGCGTCCCGCATTACTTGCCCGCCGGGCGGGTGACCCGCATGATACCGGACACCTGCTCCAGACGCCGGCGCACGGTGCAAAGCTGTTCGCTGTCCGCCACCCCCACCTCAATGGTGATGAGGGCAAAGCCGTCACTGGTGCTGCGGGCAGACAGGTTGGTGACACGGGTCTTGGTGGAGGAGAGGACGGTGGAAATATCCATAATAAGATTCAGCCGGTCCTTGGCCACCACCTCCAAGGTGGTGCGGTAATCCTCCCGGGTATTATCGGCCCAGGAGACCTTGATCCAGCGACCCTCCTCCTCGGGCTTGCGGCGGGTCGGGTCTGCATTGGGGCAGTCCGCCCGGTGGACGGACACACCATAGCCCCGGGTAATAAAGCCCACAATATCGTCCCCGGGCACGGGGGTGCAGCATTTGGCGAACTTCACCAGACAGTTGTTCAGCCCCTCCACGATGATGCCCTGCTCGCTCTTGGTGCGCTTGGGCACGGCGGGCCTGGTCTTCTCCGGCTCGTCCTTCAGGGGCACCTCGGCGGCCCGCTCCTCCTGGTGCATCTTGAGGATCCGCTGGATATCCTCCCGCAGGCGGCCGATAAGCTTCAGGGAGGTGACACCGCCGTAGCCGATGGCCGCATACATATCGTCCAGGCTCTTATAGGCCAGGCGCTTGAGAATGCCGGGCAGATTTTCCTCCGCCGTCAGTTCCTTCAGGCTCACGCCGGTGCGCTTGACCTCCGCCTCGAAGGAAGCCCGGCCCCGGGCGATGTTCTCATCCCGGCACTCCCGCTTGAACCACTGGCGGATCTTACTGCGGGCCTCGCTGGAGCGGGCGATCTTCATCCAGTCCCGGCTGGGGCCGTGGGCGGACTTGGAGGTGACGATCTCCACCACATCTCCGTTTTTCAGCTTGGAATCAAACTGGGCGATATGTCCGTTGACCTTGGCGGCAACCATGTGGTTGCCCACGGCGGAGTGGATGCTGTACGCAAAGTCGATGGGGGTGGCGCCGGCAGGCAGGTTGATGACATCCCCCTGAGGGGTGAAGACAAACACCTCATCGGCAAACATATCCACCTTCAAAGAGTGGATGAACTCCTCCGCGTCGGCGCCGTCCTGGTTCTCCAGCAGGCGGCGCACCCACTCATAATCCTGCTCGTCGCCGGAGCCCTGGCCGTTCTGCTTATACTTCCAATGGGCGGCAATGCCGTATTCGGCGATCTCGTGCATCTGCCGGGTGCGGATCTGCACCTCGAAGGGAATACCGTTATCCCCTACCACGGTGGTGTGGAGGGATTGGTACATATTGGGCTTGGGAGTGCCGATATAGTCCTTGAACCGTCCCAGCACCGGCTTATACAGATCGTGGATGATCCCCAGCACATGGTAGCACTCGGACACGGTGTTGACGATGACCCGGAAAGCAAAAAGGTCGAACACATCATCCAGGGATTTGTCCTGGGTGTACATCTTGCGGTAGATGCTGTAAGGGTGCTTCATGCGGCCGGACACGGCGCCGTTGATATTTGCCTGCTGCAGGCGGGTGGTGATCTGGTCGTGGACCGCAGCCATAAACCCGTCGTACTCCGAGGCCTTTTCCTCCAGTGCCTCAATGATCTCCTGATAGCCGATAGGGTCCAGATACTTAAGGCTCAGGTCCTCCAGCTCCCATTTCAGCTTCTGCATACCCAAGCGGTGGGCAATGGGGGCGTAGATCTCCATGGTCTCCAGAGATTTCTGCTTCTGCTTCTCCGGCGTCTGATACTCCATGGTGCGCATATTGTGCAGCCGGTCCGCCATTTTGATGAGGATGACACGGATGTCCTTGCTCATGGCCAAAAGCATCTTGCGCAGATTCTCCATCTGCTCCTCCGCCTTGGAGGCTGCCTGCACACGGGTCAGCTTGCTGACGCCCTCCACAATATCGGCTATGGTAGGCGAAAAGCATCGGGCTATATCCTCATGAGTGGCAGATGTATCCTCGATGGTGTCGTGGAGCAGGGCGGCGGCAATGGATTCCGAATCCAGATGCAGCTCCTCCGCCACGATCTGTGCCACAGCCAGAGGGTGGGTAACAAAGGGCGATCCGTCCTTGCGGTTCTGCCCCCGGTGATGCTCCTCGGCAAAGTGAAAGGCCGAGCGGATCAGGTCCAGATTGGCGCCGGGGTTATATTGGCGGATGGTATCCTCCAGCCGCTGGTACTTTTCCTGCACATTCACTGCTTTTCACCTCACTTTCCTCTGATATATTCCTGCAGCGCCGTCCAGTAGGGCGACTGCTCCAGATCTACTTTTTCGTCCACGGAGCACAATCGCAGGCGGATCTCCTCATCACGGATCTCCCTGCGCAGCAGACCGCGCTCACAAAACAGCTCCACACAGAAGCAGGCCCGCAAAAACGGGTCCGTGCCGGGTATGGCGGCAGAAAGCTGCCGCAAAAAGGGCAGGTAGTGCCGTTCCGTGCCCGCCGGGGTGATTTCCTGGCGCAAAAGCCGCCAAGCGGCCGCACACTGCTGCCGGGAGGGCAGAATGCGCAGGGCCTCTCTGGAGGAAAGGCTCTCTCCCTCCTCCAGCCGCCGCAAAAGCAGCAAGGACTCCTCTTCCCGGGCGGAGCCTTGCAGGGATGGACGCAGGTCCACCACCTGAAGCTGTACCGTACGGCTGCCGCGAAATTCGTTGATTTGCAAATAAAAGGCTACATCCACCCGTCCCCCGGGCTGGCAGGGGCACTGCTGGGCAGTGGCGGAAAAGAATATACCCTCCAACTGCACCGTGCCTTTGGAAAACCGCAGCTTGAGGTGGCGATTCTGCCCCACACCCTGCACCCGGTCCAGCGTGACGCCCAGCAGACAGAACAGCGGACGGTTATTGCCGTTTCCATAAGGCTCCAGACGGCGAAGCTGCTCCACCTCCCAGAGCGTTATCAGCTCCGGCCGGCGCAGCACCACATCCACATCCAGCGCCGAGGTGGCGGGACGACCGCCTAAAAAACGCCGGACGCATGCGTTCATCCTCTTGCGAAAGGCAGGTATCTTGTCCTCCTCGATGGTAAAGCCCGCCGCTAATTCATGGCCGCCGAACCCCAGCAGCAGGTCGCTGCATTCCTCCAGGGCGGCAAACAGGTTGAAGCCCCCCCAACTGCGGCAGGAGCCCTTGCCGGTGTGTCCCGACAGATGGATCATGAAGCTGGGACAGGCGTACTTCTCACTCAGGCGGGAGGCCACGATGCCCACCACCCCCTGATGCCAGCCGCTGTCGGCCAGTACAAGGGCGTTCCTTTCCTCGACAGGCATTTCCTCGATCATGGCGATGGCCTGGGCGTAGATCTCCTGCTCCACGGTCTGACGCTGGCGGTTGAGCTGGCACAGCTCGCGGGCCAGCTCCCGGGCCAGAACAGGGTCCTTGCACAGCATCATCTCTGCCGCGCGATCTGCCTCGCCCATGCGTCCGGCAGCATTGATGCGGGGAGCCAGCACATAACCGATCTGCACAGAGGTGATCTCCTTCTGATCAAGACCGGTCTCCTGCAGCAGGGCCTGCAGACCGATGAAATCATTGTCGGCGATATGGGCAAGCCCGCGGGCCACAATGGTGCGGTTTTCTCCGGACATACGCATGACATCCGCCACTGTCCCCACGGCAGCCAAGGGGCTGTATCGGGTGAGCAGCTCCTCCGCCCGGTCCACTCCTCCCAGAGCCAGCACCAGCTTCAGCGCAACGCCGCAGCCGGCCAGATGCTTGAATGGATAGGGACAGTCGGGTCGATGGGGGTCTACCACCGCTATCGCCCGGGGCAGCTCATCCTTGCATTCGTGGTGATCCGTCACCACCACATCCATGCCCAACGAGGCGGCGAAATCCACTTCCTCCACCCCGGTAATACCACAGTCCACGGTGATGACCAATGTAATGCCCTGCCCGCGCAGGGTGCGCATAGCGTCCGCGGACAGGCCGTAGCCGTCCTCAATGCGGCGGGGAATATAGTGACTCACCTGTGCGCCGCAGCGGCGCAGATAGTCCACAAGAATGGCTGTGGCGGTAATACCGTCCACATCATAATCGCCGAAGACGGCCATATGTTCTCCTGCGTCCAACGCGGCGCGGATGCGGGCCACGGCACGGTCCATGTCCTTCATCAGCAAAGGGGATAGGGAAAGGCTGTCCTCAATTTTCAGGAAATCATCTGCGGCCGGGCTGTCGGTTATGCCGTGGGAGGCCAAAACAGCGGAAAGCAGGGCCGGATATCCCGCCTCCTCCAGTGCATCCGCCGAGGGAACCGAGGCGGGCAAATTCCACTTTTTATATTTCATGCCCGGCTCACCTCCTTACACGGCTTTTGGGGGCAAAATGAATAGTATGGGTATTATAATAGAAGTATATTATAGCAAACCGGAGCGAAAAGGTAAAGATAAATCTTGCACGGAACGTGAAAACGGGCCGATCCCGCGATCAGCCCGCCTTTTAGTTACAGTTCCACTCTGGCCCTTTTTTCCGCGCCGATGAGCACCGTGCCTGTGATGGTCAGGGATGTGATCATCCCCTCCTCCAGCCGGGTCGCCACCTGGATGGCACCGCCGGGTTGACGCAGGGACACGCACTGGTCCTGCCCCCGCACCTGAGTCAGCCAGGCGCCGATGGCAGCCGATCCGCTGCCGCAGCCGCGCTCCCACACGCAGGAGTCCGTGGGCTTGACATACACCAGCGGCGTAAACGCCGTCCGGCTCTCCTCCAACAGCAGAAGACCCATGGCCTCCCCGGGGAGTATCTTGCTCCAGGAGCGCAGCGCTTCCTCCGCGCAAGGGCGGTCAAACAGCTCCGCCGGTGCGATGACATGGCAGATGCCCGGGAGAAGCACCACAGGAAATATCTGATTCACCCCGCCCACCGGCAGGGCAAGCTGCTCGATGCTCTCGGGCAGGGGCATGGATACCGTGCCGATGAAGCAGCCGTCAATATGCGTCACACGGCACGCAACCGGCGACCGCGCGCCGGAAACCGGAAGCGTCAGGGTGCGTTCTGCTCCCAGGGGCAGATCCCTATGCAGCCACGCCGCCATGGACATGGCGGCATTGCCGCAAAACTCGCCGCCCATCATCTGAAGCCTCGGCTTCCCCGCGGCAAGGCCCTCTGCAAAGCCCACCTGCTCGGCATCCTTCTCCCGCCGCAAAAGCTCCATCGCCACCCGGGGCTGCACATCCCTGGGCACAGGGGTGGTGACCAAGAGGGTGATGTTCTTTGTGGGATCTATGACCGTGTATCTCAGTTCCATATTGCTGCCTCCCGGGAGATTTTCCTTTATTATACCCGCCGGAAGCAGAAAAAGCAATTCCTGTTGCCCTTCGGCGGAGAAAATGATATACTACAGGGTAAGAAGATCTCCACTTACGAACGGAAGAGAGGATGACACCCTATGAAATTGAGTTTTTTCGGCGCTGATCAGTGTGTTACCGGCAGCTGCCACTGTCTGGAAGTTAACGGCAAAAAGATCCTCATCGACTGCGGCCTGCAGCAGGGTCGGGATGAGGTGGACAACAGCAGCCTGCCCTTTCACGCAGGCGAGATAGATTTTGTGTTGGTGACGCACGCGCACATCGACCACTCCGGCCGCATCCCCATGCTCCTCAAGCAGGGGTTCCAGGGCCGTATCTTTGCCACCCGGCTCACCGCCCAGCTTCTGGACATTATGCTCCAGGACTCGGCCCACATTCAGGAGTCCGACGCCGAGTACCAAAACCGCAAGAATCTCCGGGCAGGCCGCCCCACCGTGGAACCGCTGTACACTGTGGAAGACGCCCAGCGGGTGCGGGAGTTCCTCACCACCTGCGAATACGGTGAAAAGGTGGATCTGTGTGAAGGCGTCAGCATGGAATGCATCGACGCAGGCCATCTGTTAGGCTCCGCCAGCATGAAACTTACCCTCACGGAAAACGGCGAGACGCGGACCATCGTCTTCTCCGGCGATATTGGCAACGTGGACCAGCCCATCATCCGAGATCCTCAGTTCTTCCACGAAGCGGATTTCGTGGTCATGGAGAGCACCTACGGCAACCGCAACCATACGGAGGTGTGGAGCTACACCGATGAGCTGGCTCAGATCATTGACGAGACGCTCGGCAAGGGCGGCAATGTGGTGATCCCCTCCTTTGCCGTGGGCCGCACCCAGGAGCTGCTGTATTTCATTCGCCAGATCAAGGACGAAAATCTGGTGAAGTCCGTGCCCAACTTCGATGTATATGTGGACAGCCCCCTGTCCAAGGCCGCCACCACCATCTTCTGCGGTGACCTGCGCGGCTATCTGGACGAGGAGGCCGTGGCTTTGGTGAAGGACGGCACCCATATGTTCAATTTCCCCGGTCTGCACCTGACGGAGACTGTGGACGAGTCCAAGAACCTGAATCTGGACCCCTCCCCCAAGGTCATCATTTCCGCCTCCGGTATGTGCGATGCCGGCCGCATCCGCCATCACCTGAAGCACAACCTCTGGCGTCCGGAAAGCGCCGTGGTGTTCGTGGGCTTCCAGTCCCCGGGCACCCTGGGCCGGCACCTGCTGGACGGCGCCGAGAGCGTGAAGATGTTCGGCGAGGAGATCGCCGTCCGGGCCAAGATCGTGAATTTTCAGGGCCTCAGCTCCCACGCCGACCGGGATCACCTGCTCAACTGGATTGACCAGTTTGCTTCCGCCAAGCCCACCCATGTGTTCGTGGTGCATGGCGACCGGGAGGTGGCCCCTGCCTTCGCCGCCGACTTGGCGGAAAGGGGCTTTGCCGCCCATGCGCCCCGATATACCGAGGTCTATGACCTGCTGACCGACCGCATCGTTGAGCAGGGCTATCTGCCCGAGCCGAAGAAGAAGTCCTTCGAAGGCGCGCCCCGTGTCTCCTCCGCCTACAGGCGTCTGGTGGAGCTGGGCGATGCCTTGGCTGCCCTCATCCGCCGCAGCCAGGGCCGGGACAACAAGACTCTGGCCGACTTTGCCGAGAGCCTGCGCAAGATTCTGGAGAAATTCAAATTCTGATACATCGCAGGGGAGCCACGGTCTTTCCGTGGCTCCCCTGCTGAAAGGAACCGCACTATGACGCCTCCGGTGAAAAATCAAGTGTATACCGCCGAGATCACGGGCTACTCCAGCGAGGGGCTGGGCATTGCCCGTATTGGCGGCCAGGTAGTGTTCGTGCACAACGCCATTTTGGGAGAAGTCTGTGACATTCTGGTGATGAAGGTGCTGAAAAATACCGCCTATGGTAAAGCTGTGGCGTGGCAGAGCGTATCTCCCCACCGGGTGGAGCCGGACTGCCCCTACTACCGCCGGTGCGGCGGCTGCGCCTTTCGCCACATGGACTACGCCGGGGAGCTGGAGGCCAAACAGCGGCGGGTGCAGGACGCCTTGCGCCGCGTGGGCGGCAGCAGCGTGGAGGTGGAGGAGATCCTGGGGGCTGCGGAGACCCTCCGCTACCGGAACAAAGGCCAGTATCCCGTGTCCCCGGAGGGAAAGGTGGGCTTTTATCAGGCCCGTTCCCATTGCGTGACGGATATTGACACTTGCCTGATCCAAAAGCCCCAGGCGGACGCCGCGGCGAGTGCGCTGCGGCGCTATATGGCGGAGCATCGCGTGCCGGGCTATGACGAGAGAACCGGCAAAGGACTTGTGCGGCATCTGTATGTGCGCACCAACCAAGCAGGGCAGTCCCTGATCTGCATAGTCGTAAACGGGGACAAGCTGCCCCACGAGGAGGAATTGGTGCATTCCATGCGCCGGGCTGTGCCCGACGCCGCAGGGGTGGTGCTGGGGATCAACACCGCAAGGAGCAACGTGATCCTAGGTGATCGCTACCGGACGCTGTGGGGGAAGGATACCCTGACCGATACCCTATGCGGCCACCAATTTAGGTTGTCCATCCCCTCCTTTTACCAGGTGAACCGGGAGCAGGCGGAGGTGCTGTACCGCCGGGCGGTGGACTACGCCGGGCTTACCGGAGCGGAGCTGGTGCTGGATCTGTACTGCGGGGCCGGCACCATCACCCTGACCATGGCGGACAGGGCAAAGAAACTCATCGGCGCAGAGATCGTGCCCCCGGCGGTGAAGAACGCCCGGGAGAACGCCCGGGCAAACGGCATTTCCAATGTGGAATTCTTCTGCGGCGACGCCTCCGACATCGCGGTCAAGCTGGCGGCGGATGATCTGCGTCCGGACGTGATCTGCGTAGACCCACCCCGCAAGGGCCTGGCACCGGAAGTTATTGATGCCATGGTGCGGATGGGGCCGCAGCGAATCGTGTATGTATCCTGCGACCCGGCCACATTGGGGCGGGATGTAAAGCTGCTGGAGCATCGGGGCTACAAGACCCGGCGGGCTGCGGCTGTGGATCTGTTTCCGGGCACGGCACACGTGGAGACGGTTGTCTTGCTTTCCAAGGGTGAGGTCGACTCGAAAAAGATTCGGGTTGAGTTCTCTTTGGAAGATATGGATATGTCGGAGTTCCAAGATGGAGCTACCTATCCGCAGATCAAGGAGTATGTTTTGGAGCATACCGGGTTAAAGGTGTCCAACCTCTATATCTCACAGATTAAACGGAAATGTGGGATTGAGGTAGGCAAAAACTACAATCTGCCGAAATCCGAAGATTCCAGACAGCCCCAGTGTCCGCCGGAAAAAGAGAAAGCAATCCGAGAAGCATTCAAATATTTTGGGATGATCTAACATCCCGCAGAATGGAGGTTTCTTATGGATAGATTGATTTCTTGTGAGTTTAACATAGATACCGCTTGTGTGGAACTGAAATTTCTTGATGGCAGCATGATTGCCATTGATACGATTGCTGTAGAGAATGAGGTTGCCGACAATATGTATCAGAGGTCAGAACTGGATTATCTGGTTTACAATGACCCAGTTGGTTATGCAGACTTAATCCTGAACGGCGATCCCGAAACATATTTGAAAACAGTAACTGAATACAAAGTTTTGGATAGTTGATTGCTGTGCCGCCTGTGGGAGAAATCTTGCGGGCGGTTTTCCTTTGCAACTTTTTTATGAAATCTATTGACTTTCATTGTCTAATGGTGTAGACTATAATTAAAGTCTAACCGTGTAGACAAGGAGGGTATGAATATGGAAATTCCAAAAATCCATGAAAGCGAATATCGCTTTTGTTTGATTATGTGGGAGTGTGAGCCGATTACTGCTGTTGAACTTGTGAAGCAATGTCAGGATCAACTGGGTTGGAAACGAACTACAACCTATACCGTCATAAAACGCCTTGGGGAACGTGGTGTGTTGAAGAACGATAACGGCACTATAACTTCTCTCGTATCTAAAGATGAAGCGCAGGCGTACGAAATCGATGAATTGGTTGAAAAGAAATTTGAAGGATCGTTACCTGCCTTTATTGCAGCTTTTACGAAACATCAAGATTTATCTGAAGATGAACTTGATGAAGTACAGCGTATGATCGACCGCATCAGGAAAGGAGGTTCACAATGAACGAACTCTTTTTGAAAATTATTAACATGAGTGTATCGGCAAGCTGGCTTGTTCTGGCTGTGCTGTTGCTACGTCTTGTTTTGAAGAAGGCTCCTAAGTGGATCAATGTGTTGCTATGGGGTATTATCGCTGTCAGACTGATTTGTCCGTTCACAATCGAAAGTCCCGTTTCGCTGATTCCTGATGCTATTGGAAATGGAGAATTGGTTTCAGAGTGGATGGATGATTACATTGATGATATTGATATTCATCACCCGGATTCTATTTACTATGATGCTGCCATCGGAGCAGGCAGAGAGCCCATTTCTGATGGCGAAGGTGGCTACTATGTCGTGACGAAGCACGATCAGTTAGGTGAACCGGCTACTGTTGAAAATACTGTTATGCCTATTCTTTCTGCTGTTTGGATTGCTGGAATAACTGTCCTAGTTTTATATACAGCTATCAGCTATTGGCATTTACGTCGAAGAATAGATACTGCTGTTCTCTACAGAGACAACATTTTCCAGAGCGAGAATGTAAGCTCACCGTTTGTTTTGGGTATTGTAAAGCCGAAGATCTATTTACCGTTCAAAATGGATGGGCAAGATACGGAACACGTTGTTGCTCATGAACAGGCACATATTCAGCGTAAAGACCATTGGTGGAAGCCACTCGGTTTCCTTTTGCTGACAATACATTGGTTCAACCCTTTGATGTGGCTGGCGTATGTATTGTTATGCCGTGACATTGAGCTTGCCTGTGATGAAAAGGTCATCCAAGAACTTGACAATCAACAAAGAGCCAATTATACACAGGCGCTTGTGACGTGTAGTGTGAATCGTCGAATGATTGCTGCGTGCCCTCTTGCATTTGGTGAGATTGGAGTTAAAGAACGTGTGAAGTCCGTGATGAACTATAAGAAACCTGTATTTTGGATAACCATGGTGGCTATCATTGCAATACTAATTGCTGCTGTATGTCTGCTAACAAATTCTGCTGACAATCATTTCTTGAAAATAAAGCGTGAAATTTCAGGAACAATTATCGAGACTAATACCGATGATGGGCATGAATTGGTTTCTTTTGTTCTACAAACAGATGATAATAAAGAAGTAGGTATACTGCTAACGGACGAGACATATTGTTTTTCCTTTGTTGAAGGAATGGATTCCGAGACTTTTAAATCTAATCCTCAAGTCGAGGTCTTAGTTTCCGTAGAATGTTACCGTTCGCATAAGTCGTTGTTGACTGACGAAGGAAATCAAATAACTGCATATGATGCTGAACAAATAATCATAGATGGATATAAAACAGATGATACAGTTACTTTGCAGGATGGAACTAATGTAGATATTTGGTATTATTCCCGAACCACTGCATATACGTTACAAAATGGGGTTGAGTTGTTGAGCGTTCAGAATACGATTGGCCCGGATAATGTTTATGTGGCTGGGGTTGAAAGTCTTGATGATATTGACGAAGTGGCAAAAAATAATATTATTGAGTTCTTTCATAATAGAGGATTGTTATATGATACGCAAGCGGAGCTTGAAAAGGCATATGCAAATTACCTAAAAATGGAGAACGAATTTGACTCATACATGATTGGACAGGAGATTTCTCCCTCGGCTTCTACCGATTCTGTTATCTATTTCCTGACCACAGTATTCTTGCCGATAGATGGCTCTCATGGATATGAACAACGAATTGGAACAATGTTTGATAAAGCTACAGGAGAACCTATTGATAACAAGGAGTTGTTTACTTGCCCACAGGATGAAGCCATAGAGAAGATTATGGATATTGCAGGTGTAAATGATACGGTATTAAGATCAGAAATGAAAGCGGCTTTTGTTCCGGAAAATGTAATTTTCTTTCAAGATAATCTGGAAATCTGTTTTCAACAGGGAACGCTTCCAAGTCAAGAACATACATATATGATCGGTTTGGATTATGATGATAGGCTTGGCGAAATTCTTTATGAATGGGCGATCCCGAGAGGCAACAATTAAAGCTGAATCCATGTAAATATCCTGCTTCGTGGTTGTAACATAAAAATGAACCGCTGTAATTTCTATTCTAGCATGGGAAGGAAGTTACAGCGGTTTTTTTGATATGGTTTACAGTTCAAAAGCAAATATCATTTCCTTTGGCAGCTTCTCATTCTCACAGTTCAGAAGATAGGCTATCGCTTTATTTGCATAGCGGTTTGTTTTCATCGTGTCCCAATCAGCAAGACGGATGATTTCCGCTGTACTGTTCTCAAAATCCAATGAAATCTCGCCCCATTCGCCGTCGCAGTCTACCTGATATTCGTAGATTGCGGCGGCGATTTTCTTTTTGCGCTTTGTTTTTGATTTCTGTTTCAGCCGGACAGCATGGATAGCACCTTCGGCAACCAGCAGTTCTGTCAGCTTGTCCACCGCTTTCCGGTAAGCTCGCTCCGCACCGCTGGCAGTGCTTCCCTCAAACATAACCGCCAGTTCCTCAAAGGTGGGGCGCTTCTTCCATGAGCCGACACGCCCGCAGGTCATACAGATCGCCAGCCGCTTTTCAAGCAAGGTCTGCTCCCGGAAGTTCAGCTTCTCAAAAGCCCGCTGCACCTTTTCAGCCTGTATGCCGTTCCAGAGGATGTCGGTATAGTTCCATGTATCATCAAGGGCAACATCCTCGCCCGTTTCCTCGCCGTCCTCGTCTGTCACATAGAAGGGCTGTTGATTGCGGATGCCACGGACTACTTTCAGATATTCTTCTGCAAGGGCAAGATCGCAGTTGTATTTCTTGGCAAACTCGCTGACTGCATCCTTGGTATTGTGGTACAGCCAAGCCATTGACCGCACCATTTTGTAATTGGTCAGAGAGGATACCGACCATTTTTCTTCGCCCATGCGGAAACGGAGCATAGCATCCCGGATGAACGGAAAAATGTATGTAGCGTACTCCGCACCCTTGGCAGGATCATAGTCCATCAGCTTTTGGAGCATTTGTTCCCGGCAGGAGAGCTTTATATCTATGAAGCGGTCTGTGTCATACAGATCGCCGCCATCCACACCGAGAAAGGATTTGATGCGCTTGTTCAGCTGCGGTTCGTAGTGGTGGAGAAAGAACGAGAAATACATCAAATTCTTTTCCTGCAAGGCAGACAGGATATATTCATTCAGACTGCCCACCGTTGGCGGCTCCGGTTCCAGTTGGAAGATGCGCTCTGCCACATAGGGGATGATGCTATCAACAGACGGGTTGACAGGGTGTTTCGGTATGTATCCGGTCATATTCCATGTAAAATCACTCAGCATAGTGCACCTCCCTTCAATCAAAATCATTTTTTACATTCTTGTTTTCGCTTCTTTTTTCAAAGCAGCCTGTCCCATTTCTTTTTCATAATCGCCCTTGGCATAGGCTACATTGCTCAATGCCCGGAGCATCTTGTCTTTCGCCAGTTTCTTCATAATCTCCGCAAGATCAGCGTCCAGAGTGCCACGCTTCACATATCGGTTTATGGTATTCAGTCGCTTCTCATAAATCTGTTTTAGCGGATGATCGTCCGCAAGCTCCCGTTGTTCTCGCCCTTTCAGATTACCGATCTGCCGACAGGTGCGGTGCAGCTTGTCTCCCGGAGCATAACCGCCGCAGTATTTGGTGTGCCTTGCGTTGGTGGTTAGAAACCACTTGCCGCAGATCCTGCATTTCTTTGGAGCGTGACCGACACACAAGCCCTCAAATAGATCAGACCGGAACATCCCCACAAAGGATACATAGTGCATCCGCTTGACGAGCTTCGCCACATCCTCGCCGGGACGGATGGTAGCCACATACTGAACAGAGTTGTTCAGGGTAGACATCCAGGCATTGCCATCTGTGATAGAGAACTTCGGCGGGAAATAGCTGCCGAACATTTTTGCAAAGCCCTCTGCGGTGCGGTCTGCTTCGTTGCCGTCTGATTTCTCTGCAAAATCAAGCATTGCGGTTTGGTATTCCCCAAGAGAGTATGCCAGATGCCCGAATACAGCGGTATAGCGTTGGAGCATCATCGCATCCGCATATTTTGGAACTTCTTCAAACTGTAAGGAATTGGTTGCGGCTTTTATAGCAAACTCCACATATTTCAGCGCATTGTCGGCAGTAAAGACCTTTTCTATCCGTTCCCGGTGCTGTGATATGTTCATATAGGAGAACGGCGGCACTTTACTGAGAATACACAACATTGTCAGAGCAGCTTCCCTTGCCATAGGAAAGAGTGCGGAAGCGTCCTGTCCAGCGTTGAGCAGACCAAGCAGCAGATTGATTTTTTCGCATTGCTCGTTCATCTTAGCAACGGTATCCGCAGGAACATTCAGCGCATCGCAGGCAAGAGTGCCGACAGGAAATGTTTTGCCCTCATATATGACCGTATCCTGCCAAAAATCCAATGTCATCAGTTCTTGATTCATACTTGCCCTCCTGTCCTGTTTTTTCATTTTTTTATTATACCATGCAAATGTGAAGAAATCTACATCCCCCGTAAAGTTGTCCTGTTTTTTGAAATGGGGTTGTCCTCCGATTAGCCTGTTTTTTGAAAAATCCGGCATAACCATAGTAGAAAGAGCGAAGCACCTGCCAATCACGGCGGGTGTTTCGTGCTTTCAGAATACTATGAACGGAGGTTTTTCCATGACAATCTATGAAACCATCAAGGCGGCAATCAGCGTAAAGCAAGCCGCCGAACACTACGGGCTGAAAGCGGGCCGCAACGGCATGGCTTGCTGCCCGTTCCACAACGACAGACATCCGAGCTTGAAGCTGAATGAGGACTATTTCTTCTGCTTTGGCTGCGGAGCCAAGGGGGATGTGATTGACTTCGTGGCAAGGTTGTTTGATCTGAGCAGCTATGAAGCGACACAAAAGCTGGCTGCGGATTTTGGGCTTGACCCGAAACCGCCTACTGCCGCTGCCTTGCCCAAGCCGAAGCATCCCTGTATCCGTCAGTTCCGGGAGGACGAAATGATGTGCTTCCGGGCACTGACCGACTATCTGCATCTGTTGGAAGATTGGAAAGTGCGGTATGCACCTAAGACAACGGACGATGCTCTGGATGACCGTTTTGTGGAAGCCTGCCAGATGCTCGATTATATCGAATATTTGGCAGATATTCTGACAGTGGGCAATCTGGAAGAACGTGTTGCCGTGGTGGACGAGCTGATGAAAGACGGTAAAATCGCCTTTCTGAAAGACTACACCGCACGAAAGAAAAAGGAGGTGGCACACCGTGGGGAAGAAAGGTAAAGCACCCGATATGAATCTGCCAATCTGGTTTGACGGGCAGAATATCAACGAAGCTCTGTTCTGTGAAGAATTTCTGCATGAGCGCAGGATCATCTTCGCAAACGGAGCTTTTTTCACGCCCGATGGTCGGGTGACAGATGATCTTCCTCTGCGTGGGGAGATTTACGACAAGCTGAAATTCTGTGCCGTAAACAACATCCCCCGGAAGATCACCAACATTCTGGAAGTGCTGAAACTGGAAGCGCAGGTGTCTGACTTCCCACCGGAGCAGGATCGCATTCATGTGTCCAACGGTACGCTGCTGTTGAACGGAGCATTCACCGAGGGCAGACCGGATATTGTGCGAAGCCGTCTGCCTGTTGCCTACAATTCCGAAGCACCCGCACCTGTGATCTGGTTGGACTTTCTGAATGGGCTGCTCCATGCAGAGGACATCCCCACGTTACAGGAGTTTATCGGCTACTGCCTGATTCCCTCCAACAAGGGACAGCGTATGATGGTGATTAAGGGAAACGGCGGCGAGGGCAAATCCCAAATCGGAGCGGTGCTTTCTGCTATCTTTGGCACGAATATGAAAGATGGCAGTATCGGTAAGATTTCCGAGAACCGCTTCGCCCGTGCCGATCTGGAACACATTCTGCTGTGCGTGGATGATGATATGCGGATGGAAGCCCTGCGCCAGACCAACTATGTAAAATCCATCGTGACCGCACAAGGCAAGATGGATTTGGAACGCAAAGGCAAGCAGAGTTATCAGGGCTGGATGTTTGCCCGGTTGCTTGCGTTCAGCAACGGTGATCTGCAAGCCTTGTATGACCGCAGTGACGGATTTTACCGCAGACAGCTTGTGCTGACTACCAAAGAAAAGCCTGCTGACAGATCTGACGATCCTGACCTTGCAGAGAAGATGAAAACCGAAGCCGAGGGCATCTTCCTGTGGGCATTGGAGGGTTTACAGCGGCTTGTTGCCAACAACTTTAAGTTTACGGAGAGTGACCGTATCCGGGAAAACAGGGAAGCGGTCAAGCGTGACAACAACAATATCTTTGATTTCATGGAATCGGAGGGATACATCCGGCGTAAAGCGGATGCGTCCATTAGCTCCAAGGATTTCTATGAAATCTACCGGATGTGGTGCGAGGAAAATTCCATTGCTCCGCTGAAAGCCCGCAGCTTCAGCGACGCCATGATTGCCAATGCCGGAAGATTCAATCTGGAGCATTGCAACAACATCACCAACTCTGCCGGACGGCGGGTGTGGGGCTTTATGGGTGTAGAAGCAGTGGCAAGACCTCATATAAATGGGTTTTACGATGTTTCGCCGTGTACGTACGTACCGGAGGACTGGCGGGAATGATTTTGCCAGTCAAGCTCTGTACGTATGTACGCAGCATTTACCCCTGTTTTCTCCCGTTATTGGAAACAGCAGCTTTCAAAGCTGACCTGTTTTCGGGCATTAAAAATCAGTGGTAATGGAAACAGCAAAGTTTTTGACCGCAGGACGAAACTATTTCACGAAATCGTGCTTCTCTGAATCGTGTACCCTGTTCACGGAACAATGGATGTTTTCACTGTTCCAGACCAAACCGCACGAAACAGTAAAGCGGGATATGGTCATATACGGACAGGACATCACAAGCGAAATTCTGAACGGATTTTGGAGATTGCAGATTTTTCGCTGTTCGGTGTATCTGCTCCGCTTTGGAGTGCAGGGGTTGCACCGAACCACAAACAGAATTATGGAGGATTTTTCAATATGAATGTACGCAACGAAATAAAGGCACAGATCATCCGTGCCGGAATGACTATGCAGGAAGTTGTTGACCTGCTCTCGGACGAGTACGGATGGAGCGACAGCGTTTCCAACCTGTCCGCAAAATTGCAGCGGGAAAGCATCCGATACAAGGAAGTATTGGAGCTTGCCGATGTGCTTGGCTACGACATCGTATGGCAGAAAAGACGGGAGAAGTGATGCCCCGGCAACAGCCCCTCGCATCTCCCGTCCCCATAGGCGCACCGCAGTGCTGCCTATGGACAGGCAGTGAAAGATACGGTTTTCGCTGCCGCCGTCTGCAAGAAATGTTCCGCAGAACAGCTTCATGCAGACGGGCTGACCATGGGAAAAGGCGCAGACATTTTCGCCTTGGTCAGCAGAGGTCACCGCAGTGACCGCATACCCCCTCGGGAGAGCCCTCGGAGAGCCCACGGCACTTTGCAGCCAGTATGGATGAAAGTGTAATAGTGGGTTATTACACTTTGAAAAAGTGCCTCTCCGTAGCTCCCCACTGTCTGCAAATCCCAAAGAAAGGACAAAAATTCTATGGCAAGAAATGATGGAATAGACCGTACCGTAGCCAGAAATCAGGACTTGGAAACCCCGGCAGATGTGGCAAAGGTACAGGAACACAATGAGCGTGAAAAGGACAGCTACAGCAATCAGGACATCGTGCCGGAACGCACTTCTCTGAACGTCCATTTCAAAGCACCCACGGACGATTATGTAAAAATGTTTGAGCAGATGGAACAGGACGGCGTTATCTCCACAAGGGGTCTGAAACCGGACGCCGTCAAATACGGCGAGTTGATCTTCGATGTGAACTCTGCTTACTTCTACAACCACGGCGGCTATGAATTTGCAAAACAGTTCTACGCCGATGCCTATAAAGCTGCCGTGGAGATCGTGGGCGGTGAGCAGTATATCCTCTCCGCTGTGATGCACGCCGATGAGCGCAACCGGGCAATGTCCGAAGCTCTGGGCGAGGACGTGTACCACTACCACCTCCATGTGGTTTATATCCCGGTGGTAGAGAAGCAGATCCTTTGGTCGAAGCGGTGCAAGGATGAATCCCTCCGGGGAACCGTAAAGGAAACGATCATGCAGGTCAGCCGCAGTAAGAAATGGGATTCCAAGCCGGTACTTGACGAGGACGGCAATCCGATGTTGAATGCAAAAGGGAAAAAGATTTTGAAGTCGTCCTACAGTGTGTTGCAGGATGACTTTTTTCATTTCATGCGAGCTGCCGGATATACCGATGTGGAGCGTGGAGAGCGTGGCAGCACCGAGGAACATCTGACGGTGACACAGTTCAAGGTACAGGCAGAACAGCAGCGTTTGGAAGCTGTGACCGGACAGGTGGCACAGGCGGAGCAGAGTTTGGAGGATGCCAAGTCTGCCACGGAAAAGCAGAAAAAGAAGCTGGAAGCTCTGCAAAAGGAAACCAGGACAGCAAAGACCATTGCGCTGACGGTGCAGGACATTGAAGCAATGGGCAAGAAAGCCACATTCGGAAACAATATCACGCTGACACCGGATGAATGCGACACGCTCAAACGCTATGCGGTCAACGGCATTATCGCCAATGCCGACAATAAGCGTCTGAAAGAAAAACTGGCTTCCGCAGAAAAGACGGTTTCCATCTGGAAGCAGCGGTATGAAGCGGTAAACGAAAAATATATGGAACTTAAACAGAAAGCCCAACCCTTTCTGGATGCACTGGAAATCGCATCCGAAAGAGTTCGGGCTTTTATTTCTGCCGTCCTCGCCAGAGGAAAGGAAACACGGGGAATTCAAACACCTGCCCGCAAGCGTGGACAGGATATGGAACTTTGATGGAGGGATTGCCTATTGAAGAAATACTATGAGGAAGCGAAATATAATGCGGCATTTGATCGCTGTGTGGATGTTATGACCCAGTTGCTCCAGAAATACGGGCATCAGGTTTTGGATAAATTAGATCAGGACGCTCCGCAAACGGTGGAGAGTTCTAAGGACGATAAGCAAGCGCAGCCTTTAACGGATAAGGCTGCGTAAAAATTTACAATTTACACGTTGCGTATTTGCTGTGGCTATGCTATAATGATTACGCAACGTGTATTTTTGTTTTTAGGGAGATAGGCAGATGGATTGTAAAAACAGAATTATAAAGTTGCGGGAAAGCACAGGGCTAAACCGGAAGGACTTTTGCAAGCTCGTCAATATCCCATACCGGACAATGACCGAGTGGGAGCTGGACAACCGCCATGCACCGGATTATGTGCTTAGACTTTTGGAGTATTATATTCGCAACGAGGGATTGATGGTAAAAGAAATGTACGAAGGAGGTGGCGATTCTGAAAAAGAAACAACTTAAATGTTATCTATATACGAGAGTGTCCACCTCCATGCAGGTAGACGGATACAGCTTGGATGCCCAGAGAGACAAGCTACGGAAGTATGCGGCATACGAGGATATGATCGTTGCCGGGGAGTATTCTGACGAGGGATTTTCCGGCAAGAACATCCAAGGGCGGCAGGAGTTCCAACGGATGCTGAACGACATCCAGGACGGCAAAGACGGCGTTTCCTATGTGCTTGTCTTTAAGCTCTCCCGATTTGGCAGAAATGCAGCCGATGTTCTGAACTCTTTGCAGCTCATGCAGGATTTTGGTGTCAACCTGATCTGCGTGGAGGATGGCATTGACAGCTCCAAGGATGCCGGAAAACTGATGATCTCTGTGCTGTCTGCGGTGGCAGAAATCGAGCGAGAGAATATCCGCACACAGACAATGGCAGGACGGGAGCAAAAGGCTCGTGAGGGCAAGTGGAACGGCGGTTTCGCTCCCTATGGATATAAACTGGAAAACGGAAATCTTGTCATTGCGGAGGATGAAGTTGAGGTAATCCGTGTCATTTATGACCGCTACATCCATACCAACGAGGGCGTTGCCGGAGTAGCCAAATATCTGAACCGCAACGGGTTTGTAAAGAAGCTGCGGCAGAATAACACCATTCCCGGATTTTCAAGGAACTTCGTGCAGGACGTACTGGACAATCCCGTTTATATGGGTAAAATTGCTTATGGCAGACGGAGAACCGAAAAGAAACAGGGTACAAGAAATGAGATGCACGTGGTCGAGCAGTCGGAGTTCCCTGTTTATGATGGGCAGCACGAAGCTATTATTTCCCAAGAAGATTGGTATCTGGCACAGGAGAAGCGCAAGATCAATTCCTTTAAGCGGGAAAAGGTCAACAATCCAGATCACGCCCATATCCTGTCCGGTATCTTGAAATGCCCATGCTGCGGCAAGAGTATGTACGGCAATATCGCCAAGGCACACAGCAAGGACAAGAAAACACGGTATTATTACTGCTGCAAAAATACAGTTACGCCGACAGGACATGAGTGCAGCTTCCGGCTCAATATCGAGCAGACGGAGATCAATAAATTTGTGGCGAAGGTCATTTCCGCTATGGTCAACAATCCCCGATTTGTAGAAGCAATTCAAGCGAAAATCGGAACGGCGGTTGATACAGAGGACATGGAAAAGCAGATTGCCGTCCTGCAAGGGCAGCTAAAGCAAGCCTTTGGCACGAAAAGCCGTTTGGAGCGCCAGATGGATACCTTGGACATCAATGATGCCCACTATGACAGAAAAATTTTGGACTTGCAGCGACGCTATGATGAGCAGTATGATACCATAGAGGAAATCGAGGTTCAGATTGGCGAATTGCAAAGTCAGATACGCAGCATCCAGCAGGAGAAAATCTCCGGTGACAACATTTATCGGCTCTTACTGGCATTTGATGAAGTCTACCATTCCGCAACAGAAGCGGAACAGAAAGAGTTTATGAAAGCCTTTATCGAGCGAATTGAGATGTTCCCGGAAAAGAGGAAAGACGGTAGCTGGATAAGGAAGATTGTGTTCAACTTCCCTGTGCCTGTTGATGGCGAGGAAGTAAAAGAACTTCCCTTGGAAACTGAAACAACAGTCGAAACGGTTGTGTTGCTGTCAAAAATGAACACAATCAGGTAATAAAGCCTATTGAAATCAAAGGCTTTTCCGGGTCATATCGTTAAACGGTAAGTATAGACCCGAAGAAGCCTTCTTTTTTGTCCATGCTATCCTCTATGTAAGAACATATCCATCATCGTAGCTTGACGCCAGGGAATGGAAAACAAGAAAATGAACACTAAAGAGGGTGCTTTTTTGAGATAAATATTGCACTTTCCTCCAAATGGTTTAGAGTTATTATTGGTGTTTTGCAAATCTGCGATTAACATATTGACAAATCTCAATTTGTTGCATATACTGTGTACATATCGAAATTATTGAATGTGAGGTGAGAGAAGTGGTATCTGCATATTGGGAAACCGCCAGAGTATTCAAAGCTTTTTGTGATGAAAATCGTCTGCAAATCCTGAAGATGCTGCGAAGCGGAGAAAAATGTGCTTGCAAGCTTTTAGAAGAATTGCAGATCAGCCAATCCACTCTGTCCCATCATATGAAGATACTGTGTGATGCCGGTATTGTGCAGGGACGCAAAGAAGGAAAATGGGTGCACTATTCCCTGGACCCGTCAGGTGTAGAACGTGCAAAAGAACTGCTCAATGAGCAGGTGACATTAACGGTTTCCCATGCGCAAAACGAATGCTGCTGTCCCGGGGATAAATGAGCCATCTGAGACGATGGCTTTTATTTCGGATTATATTTCGATATTTTTGAATTTATTAATTTGAAAGGGGGCTTAGCTATGGAAGTCTTGCGTTCCGTCTGGCTCTTCATCCAGGATCAGGTGCTTGGAATGCAGTGGCTGAACACCGTTATCAACGGCGGCCTGTCTGCTTTGGGACTGGACACATCATCCCGCTGGGGTGGCAGCATCCGTTTTTTCATGTATGATGTCATAAAAATCACAGTACTGCTCTGCGTTCTGATCTTTGTGATTTCATACATCCAGAGTTTTTTTCCTCCTGAGCGGAGCAAACGAATTTTAGGGCGATGCAGAGGTATTTGGGCAAATATAATCGCCGCTCTTCTGGGGACGGTGACACCTTTTTGTTCCTGTTCGTCCATTCCGTTGTTTATCGGTTTTACAAGTGCCGGTTTGCCCCTGGGTGTGACATTTTCTTTCTTGATTTCCTCTCCTATGGTGGATTTGGGAAGCCTTGTTCTGCTCATGAGTATTTTCGGCCCAAAGGTTGCAGTTGTGTATGTGGTCGTTGGTTTAATGATCGCTGTTGCAGGTGGTACTATTATTGAAAAACTGCACATGGAAAACTATGTGGAAGAGTTTATTCGAAATACGACAAGCAGCATAGACATTGAATCCCCTGACCTGACAGTAAAAGACCGGCTGATTTATGCAAAAGAGCGGGTAGCCGAAACCTTTAAGAAGGTATGCCCTTACATTCTGATTGGTGTCGGTATCGGCGCTGTGATTCACAACTGGATCCCGGAAACCTGGATTGAAAGCATTCTCGGCCGAAACAATCCTCTGGGTGTTGTATTGGCTGTTCTTGTGGGTATTCCCATGTATGCGGATATTTTCGGAACAATTCCCATTGCGGAGGCACTGCTTGCAAAAGGCGCACTGCTTGGAACGGTCCTTAGTTTTATGATGGCTGTTACCACTTTGAGTCTCCCCTCTATGATTATGCTGCGCAAGGCGGTGAAGCGCAAGCTGCTGGGTATTTTTGTCGCAATTTGTACGATTGGAATTATTATTGTAGGTTATTTCTTCAATGCAATTCAATTTTTACTTGTATAATGCTGCCCGAACTTCAATTGGGCTTGTCCAGAAACCCTCCCCCAACGAAACATACTGCACAGCCGTAAAAATCGGAAAGCTTCCGATGGGTATGGCAGTCCCGCTCATTGTCCTTCATATGTTTTGGATTACATTTAAAAAAAATCAATTTTAGGAGGATACAATTATGGCGCTGTTTGGTTTTGGAAAAAAGAAAGAGGAAGAAAAGAAAACTCCCCCCTGCTGTTGCGGCAGCTCTGAGAGTAAGGCCGAAGAAGGCACCGGCTGCTGCAGTTTGCCCGATTCTGTTGCGGAATCATCTTCCTGCTGCTGCGGAGAACCCGTAGACGGTATCTGCTGCATCAAAGTTTTGGGGGCCGGCTGCAAATCCTGTCATGAGCAGTATGAGAACGCCAAGGCCGCTGTCAAAGCAAGGGGCCTGTCTGTAGAAGTGGAGTATGTCACCGAAATGGAGAAGGTCATGGCTTACGGCGTAATGTCCATGCCTGCCATTGTGGTCAATGAAAAAGTGGTTTCCATGGGCAAGGTTCTGAAAGCAGCCGATGTGGAGAATCTTCTGCAAAAGCTGGGATATTGATATACGCAAGGCAGTCCCTCTCTGCCTTCACGATTTCTGCCGCAGCCAGATAGCAGAAGAGTCCGGAAAAAACGCTGCAGGAATGTAAACCAACCTAACGATTCCCACCGCAGAAAAGAATTGACTTTTCCACCAAAAAATGCTATTATTAAATGTATTTCACCTCTTATTTAAACGAAAAGCTGCGGAAAGCGAGATTACTTTTCTGATATGTCGAATTCTTTTGTCGGTTCATTTTGGGACCGGGTCACATATAAAACCGAACAGTTCTGGAATGGGCGGCTCTACTTCCCCGTAATGCTGGCTGCCGCTGCCGTATCCATGCTCTCGGGCAATGTGGTGCCATCCACGGTGCTTCTGGCCGTGCTGTGCGGATGGATGCTGGTATTCTGCCGGGATATTCTGGCAGCGGCACTGCCGTTCCTGCTGATCTTCCTGCTGTCCACCCTGCAATATACCTCCCTGTCTGTGTTCCTGCCCTGTGCGCCGCTGGCGGTGCTCCCCATCGGTGGACTGCTGGTGCATCTTTTCCATTGGAAAAAGCCCGTTGTGGCCGGCAAAAGCGCCGTCGGTCTGGCAGCGGTGGCCGCTGCCACGGTGCTGGGCGGCGTGGGAGCCATTTCCGCCGGAGAGTATTTCGCGCCTCTGTCGCTGTACTATATTCTGGGCCTTGGCCCCGGCCTGCTGGTGACCTATCTGCTGCTGCGCTCGGAATTGGAGATGCCTCACAGCTACGACCTTATGGATCGGCTGATGCAGATGCTCTACACCATTGGTCTTGCCATGGTGCTGGCCATAGCATGCTTTTATGCGGAAAACTGGGCCGCGTTTGCGGACAACTGGGAGATCCCTTGTATCCCTTATCGGAATTTTGCGGCCACCATTCTTGTGTCCACCCTGCCGGCTGTATTCTCTCTGGTGCGCCGCAGCCGGTGGTATCTGGCGGCGGTACTGCTGTGGGGCGCCGCGCTGTTTTTCTCCGGCAGCCGTACGGCTCTGCTGTTCGGCGCAGTGATGATGCTGTTGGGCATGCTCTATTTGCTCCGCCGGAGAGTACTGCCGTTCTGGGCCTTTTTTGCCGCTCTGGCCACGGCAGCCGTGGCGGCTCTGCTGCTGGGCCATCAGATCCAGGAGATTTTTCTGGGAGGCAGGGGCGAGCCGGATGTCTTCATCGGCCCTCACGAGCCCCGCTGGGCTCTTCTGGCACGAAGCTGGGACGATTTTCGGCAGCATCCGCTGTTCGGCATCGGTCTGGGCAGCCAAAAAAACACGGACCTCTTTAAGGGCATTCCGGGAAGCATGGTGTTTTACCATAACGCCCCGGCCCAGATCCTGGGCAGTATGGGTCTGGCCGGTGTGGCGGCCTACGGCCTCCTGCTGGCAAACCGTATCCGCCTGCTGCTGCGGGGCGGTGAGGCCTGCATCCTGGTCGGTATGTATTATACCGGGATGCTGCTGGTGTCTATGACCAATCCGGGGCTGTTCTGTCCCCTGCCCAACGCAGCGCTGACAGTGCTGGTTTTTTCCGTGCTGGAAAAGTGCGTAGGAGACCCCGCCTGTCCTCCGGGAAAGGCAAAGCTGTAACACAGGAAAGCATCCCACGGGGGATGCTTTTTTCACCTGTTTCATATTGCAAAGGAATTGATTTAAGATGAGAAAGATCAGCCCCCGCATCAAGGGCATACTGTGCATACTGTTTGCCGCCTTCGGCTTTTCCATGATGTCGGTTTTCATCCGGCTGGCCGGCGACATTCCCACAATGGAGAAGGCCTTCTTCCGCAATTTTGTGGCATTGATCCTGGTGAGCATACTGCTTTTCATAAACCGGGTTCCCTTGAAGCCGGAAAAGGGCAGTTGGCCGTTTCTGACAGGGCGGGCAGTATTCGGCACCATTGCCCTGCTGCTGAACTTTTACGCCATTGACCATCTGGTTCTGGCGGATGCCAATATGCTCAATAAGCTCTCGCCCTTTTTCGCCATTATTTTTTCGATTTTTCTGCTGCGGGAACGGCCCACGGCCGTGCAGATCGCCGGCGTGCTGACGGCGCTTTTAGGCAGCGTACTGATCATCAAGCCCGGCTTCGAGGGCGCGACCTTTTTCCCGTCCCTGGCAGGCTTTCTCAGCGGCGCAGGAGCGGGTCTTGCGTATACCTTCGTGCGCAAACTGGGGCAGAGAGGAGAAAACAGCCTGCGGATTGTGTTCTATTTTTCCCTGTTTTCCACGGTGATGACCCTGCCTTTTTTCCTCCTCAGCCCTGTGCGGCTGACAGGACATCAGTTCCTTATGCTGCTGCTCACCGGATGCAGCGCCTGCATCGGTCAGTTCGGCATTACCAGAGCATATCTGCTCGCTCCGGCTAAGGAAATAAGCGTTTATGACTATTCCCAGATCCTGTTTGCCGCGGGACTGGGACACATATTCTTCCGGCAGATTCCGGATGTGTGGAGCGTGGTGGGTTATGTGCTCATCTGCGGCGCAGGCATCGGAATGTTTCTGTACCATCGGCGCATGGACCGAAGGCGGATACAGTGAATACCACCGAGCACATCTGCCGCGGCTAAATCCCTTCTGCTTCCGGAGTCCTGCAGCGGTTTTGTCCCCGGTGGGGATGCGCGGTATGATTCCCCGGGAAATATACACCATCCCCGTGGCGAAGCCGGATACGGATGGGGTTCTCCCCGCCCGGCGCATCTGCGGGCTTCCAGAGAGCTCTCTTGTAAGCGGTTTTCCATTGCCGCCGAAAGAATGTCCCATTCTCTCGAAGGATTGCGGAAAGAGCGATTGCGCCTGTTGCTTTCCTCACATCTGTCCTGTATACTGGTTCCAACAAACAGAAAGGGGGATCGGCTCATGCGCCCCGATGGTACCCGAGTAAAAGATCTGCCGCCCCTGGTGGCGGCCATTCCATACATCATGCCAAAGCGGTACGATGCCCAGAACACTGTAACATAAAAATTGACGAGGAAGTCATTAAGGATTTCATCCGTTCTCAGCGGCGGCAGGGTGTGCGGCTCAACCACATGAGCGTGATCATCTCCGCCTACTACAAGGCTGTTCATCACCAATCTGGCCTCTATCAAGACCAGTTATATCCACCACCACTGCTACGAGTTTGGCACCACCAGCGTGTTCGTATGTATAGGCAAGCCCGTGCCCAACTACATGGCCGGGAATCTGAGCCGGAAGATGATGCCTCTAGACATTGTCATGGATGAGCGGATCTGCACCGGCTACGAGTATGCCGCATTCTGCAACGATTTTCGCCGCATTGTCCGCAGACCGGAAGTGCTGATGCAGAGTTTCAACGCCCCGGAGAAAGAATAAACCATCAGGCGATAAAAAGGCTGTCCCAAATGCCCGGTGTTCTTAAGGACAGTAGTTCAAGAGCACGGGCATTGGCGAGGAAAAGCGAACACCGAGATTAGCAGAAATGCTTTTCTCGGTATTTTTTTCTTTTTATTGAAATCCGCACATTCGATTTATCAATCGCTATCGCTTACAATAAAAGCACAAGGAGGCGATAGCTATGAAAAAGAAAAGAAGATTTTTTCTTCTTTGAGTTCCGCTTCATATCCAAGAACCGATAATACCTTTTTGATTACCTCGGTATCAAGTGTATCGGCAATCACTACCGTTTCATTCTTTTTTCTGCTTGACTTTACGCTGTCAATGTCACGCATCCTGCGAACAGCATCGTTGATATGATTTTCGCACATTGCACAGGACATACCTGATACGGAAGAAACAAATTTTTTCATACTATAGTCCTTTCAACTTAAAACAGGGAGATTGTTTGGCAATCTCCCTGTTTATGTTATTTTGTTTTGTGACAGGAGCCTGCCATAGCACAGTGAGCACAGTTACAGCCGCAAGAGGATTTGCCCTTCTTTTTATCTTTCATAATGATAAAAAAAGCCGTAACGGCAATTGCGAGAATAATGGCAGCTGCCGTAATCGTTCCGATATTGTATGCAATCCAAGCAATCATAGCAAACTCCTTTCCGCTTTTACGAAACCTTTATCTCTTTTGTCAGCTTGGTGGATTCCTTATAAGGACGGACGAGCATCCAAATCATAAATCCGAGTACAATACCTGCGGCAATTACGCCGATAATATTTACGTTTCCTGTGAACAGACCGCCGAACTGGTTGATCATCAGCGAGATCGCGTAGGCAAATCCGCACTGATAAGCGATGGCGAACCACGTCCACTTGGCGTTGTTCATCTCACGACGAATGGCGCCGATAGCGGCAAAGCACGGTGCGCAGAGCAGGTTGAACACAAGGAAAGAATATCCGGTGATACCGCTGAAGGTTTCGGCAAGCGTTGCATAGACCGAGCCGGAGCCGCCGTACAGAATACCCATCGTGCCGACGATGTTTTCCTTTGCCACAAGTCCCGTGATAGACGCAACAGCTGCCTGCCACGTTCCCCAGCCGAGAGGTACGAAAATCCAGGCAATGGCACTGCCGATAGCGGCAAGAATGGACTGATCAGGCTCTTCTTCGCTGAGCATCCGGAAGCCGTCGGATGTAAAGCCGAAATAGGTGGTGAACCAAACAAGAATCGTAGAAAGCAGGATGATCGTCCCTGCCTTTTTGATGAACGACCAGCCGCGCTCCCACATTGAACGCAGAACGTTTTTCAGCGTAGGCAGATGATAAGCCGGAAGCTCCATAACGAACGGTGCGGGATCGCCTGCAAACATCTTCGTCTTTTTGAGCATAATTCCGGAGGTAATGATGGCAAGCATACCGATGAAGTATGCCGACGTTGCCACCCACGCTGAGCCGCCGAAAATAGCACCGGCAATCATTGCGATAAACGGCACTTTTGCTCCGCACGGGATAAAGGTGGTGGTCATAATGGTCATTCGGCGGTCGCGCTCATTTTCAATTGTTCTTGATGCCATAATACCGGGAATACCGCAGCCGGTACCGATAAGCATTGGAATAAATGATTTGCCGGACAGACCGAACTTGCGGAACACACGGTCAAGCACGAAGGCGATTCGTGCCATATAGCCGCAGGCCTCGAGAAATGCGAGCATCAGGAACAGTACCAGCATCTGCGGAACGAATCCGAGTACAGCGCCGACACCTGCAACAATGCCGTCAAGCACCAAGCCACGTACAACGGCACCCACTCCGTCCTCTGATACGTTCATAGTGTTCAGCAGATTCTCAACAAGCACGGGAACACCGGGCACCCATACGCCGTAGTCGGCGGGATCGGGCTCTTCACCGTATTTTTCGATCGCCAAGACAGCGTCTTTATAGTCTTTCTGCGTCGCCGTTGCAGTTTCGACTGCAAGGGTTTCTTCCTCTTCAATCTCATAGGTGAAATCACCGGTCGGTGCAGAGCCGTTTTCTTCGATATACGCTTCATACCCGTCGATAATCAGTGAAGCATTGCCGTATTCCTCTGCTGCCTCTTCGTAAGCTGAGGAGCCGATACCGAACAAATGCCAGCCGTCACCGAACAAACCGTCGTTTGCCCAGTCGGTCGCTGCCGAACCAACGCCGACCATCGAGATCCAATATACAAGGAACATGATAATGGCAAAAATCGGAAGGCCGAGCCAGCGGTTTGTGACGACCTTGTCGATTTTATCCGAGGAAGTCAGCATTCCGGTGCTTTTCTTTTTGTAGCACGCTTTCAAAATAGAGGATATGTACAGATATCGTTCGTTCGTGATAATGGATTCTGCGTCGTCGTCCATCTCCGCTTCTGCCGCTTTGATGTCGTTTTCAATATGCGACATCGTGTCTTCGGGGATACTCAGTTTTTCAAGCACCTTGTCGTCTCGCTCAAAAATCTTGATGGCATACCAACGCTGCTGTTCTTCGGGCAGACCGTGAACGGTGGCTTCCTCAATGTGTGCGATCGCGTGCTCCACCGTGCCGGAAAAGGTGTGCATCGGAACGGTCTTCGTGCTTTTTGCCGCTTCAATCGCCGCTTCTGCCGCTTCCGTGATGCCGGTCTCTTTCAATGCGGAAATTTCCACGATTTTGCATCCGAGCTGTCGGGAGAGTTCTGCTGTGTCGATTTTATCGCCGTTTTTACCAACAATATCCATCATATTGATGGCGATAACCACCGGGATGCCCAGCTCCGTGAGTTGGGTGGTCAAATAAAGATTACGCTCCAGATTCGTTCCGTCAATAATGTTGAGAATGGCGTCCGGACGCTCTCCGATCAGATAATTTCTTGCGACGACTTCCTCAAGTGTGTAAGGTGAAAGTGAATAAATACCGGGAAGGTCGGTGATGATAACATCATTATGCTTTTTCAGCTTGCCTTCCTTTTTTTCAACGGTAACTCCCGGCCAGTTTCCGACGAACTGATTGGAACCGGTAAGCGCATTGAACAATGTGGTCTTGCCACAGTTCGGGTTGCCCGCAAGGGCGATTCTGATTTCCATAGTTAGTTCCTTTCTTTGACAGTTAGCTGCGGTTAACTGCTGTTCAAAAAAAATATTCGTTATATGACTTCAATCATTTCAGCATCGGCTTTTCGCAGGGAAAGCTCATAGCCGCGCACAGTGATCTCAATGGGATCGCCGAGAGGAGCGACTTTACGCACATATATTTCGATACCCTTCGTAATGCCCATATCCATAATGCGCCGTTTTACCGCTCCTTTACCGTGGAGCTTAATAACAGAGACGGTATCGCCGATTTTTGCCTCTTTCAGAGTTTTCATTCGCCTTTCATCCTTTCTTTGTATTATATTGAACTGCCAAAACGGTGCTATACCATAATTTTTCTTGCCATCTCTTCGCTGATGGCGACTCTTGCTTCTTTCACATTGACGATTACGTTTCCGCCGAGCGAGGTGATGACGGTAACATTTCCTCCGACGACAAAACCGAGATATTCCAAATGCTTCTTGACCTCCCGACTGCCGCCGATCTTTTTGACTGTATTCTCTTCGCCTATACCGGCAAGTGCTAACGGCATCATATATCCACCTCCGAGCAGTTAGCTTCGGCTAACTCATTGTCTTAAATTATGGTCAGCAGTTACCCTCTGCTAACCTTCGCATATATTATAGTTACCTTCTGGTAACTTGTCAAGTGGTTTTTGAAAATTTTTCATATAAATTCAGTGCATATCTCGGTTATCCTTGATTTATCATTCATAATATGATATAATATTTTTACCTTAAAATGGTGGTGAAAACGATGTATCTTCAAGAATCCGGCGAAATGTATCTTGAAACGATACTGATCCTTTCTAAAAAAAATAATGTTGTTCGGGCGATTGATATTGCAGAGCATATGGGATATTCCAAGCCAGCTGTCAGCCGTGCCCTTGGAAAACTCCGGGAGGGCAAGCTGATCATCACCGACAGGGACGGATACATTGCATTCACGGAGAACGGACGCTCGCTTGCTGAAAAAGTGTATCACAAGCACGTTCTTCTCACCGAATTCATTATGCGGCTCGGTGTTGACGAAGAAACAGCAGCTGCCGATGCCTGCCGTATCGAACACGTGATCAGCGACAAAACCTTTGAGGCGATGGTAAAACACGCAAAAGGGAAACAGTAATAAAAAGGCTTGTAAGAATGACTAATTTCTTACAAGCCTTTTTCGTTAATATTTCTTTTTTATGTTTCTCGCCAAACGGTGCATTCGGCCCTGAAAGTATATCAAGAATGGTATCGGATTCCGTAACAACAGACGAATAATTGACAATATTCATAATACCGATAAGCACGGCCATCAGGATAACCATTGAAACTGTCGCAACGCATCCAAGAACTGGACAGTCTGATTTCGACTGGCTTTGAGCAGCTTGCTCGTGGCACGATCAATGAAGCACGATTCAAAATCTTCTGTGATAAGTACGAAGCAGAGCAAAAGGGGCTTACAAAATTTGTATCGGAAACAAAAGCCGATATCCAGACGGCGAAGCAGGATGCGGTCGATCTGAAAGCGTTTCTTGAAAATATCCGTGAATGCACAGATATTCAAAAACTTACCCCAACGCTTGTAAATACGCTCATTAAGAAAATCGAGATATTCAACAGCGTAAAGGGTGAGGATGGAAAGAAGCACGTTCCGATCACAATTCACTTTCGGTCGGTGGATATTGTTACCGTTCCCGATGAAGACGAGATCATTGCCGCTATGGAAGAAATCCGCAACAGCCCCACAAAAGTGGCGTAAACAAAAGGAAAACGATGCAACCCAAACAGATTGCACCGTATCCTACATAGAACTGTCCTTTAGAGCACCGCCCAAAATGGGACAGCCTTTTTTATCTGTATGGGAGTCTTACTGGGCAGCCTTGGCAGCCTTGATGGACTCGATCAGCTCGGGAACGACCTTGAACAGG
>SFGJ01000029.1 GCA_004557655.1 Clostridiales bacterium
CGGGCCTCGAATCTAATTCTTGGACAAAATCAGCAAAACCCCAGTGTTTATGCGGCATAATCCTCTTTGTGTTATTATACCGCAATCATCGATGCGGCGAACGATTCCGGTTGCTTTCATATAAAAACTCCCTTTGCTTCTTATTTTTGTAAGAGTAGTATTTGCCGGGATCGGCATATTATGCGCACCGGTGCGACTTCGACGGCAGGGACATTTCAAATAAAGGCAAACTATCGGTTTGGCGCGGGGGAAATGGTTCGGATATTCGATAAGGTAGGAACAAACGGCTTTGCCAAATTGACAGATTTGCTTATTATATCTTGAAAAAAACCATCCGTTTGATAAAGTGCAGATCATTGAGTTTTACAATAACGATACAGGAGAGCGGCACAGGGGAACTGCTTCTTTTTTGTTGACAACCTGCCGCCGGACGGTTATTGTATTAGAAGTATTAGCAGCACAGCTTCGGAAATTGGAGAAAATAAAATGAAACATCTGGTAATTTATGTCCACGGCAAGGGCGGCAGTGCAGCCGAGGCCGAACACTATAAGACCCTTTTTCCCCACAGCCAGGTGGTGGGCTTTGATTATCACGCACAGACCCCCTGGGAGGCTCGGGAGGAGTTTCCCGCCTTCGTGGGAGAGCGGAAAAAGGGCTATGACGCCGTGACTCTCCTTGCAAACAGCATCGGCGCTTTCTTTTCCATGAACGCCTTAAATGAAAAACTGGTGGATAACGCCCTGCTCATTTCCCCGGTGGTGGACATGGAGCAACTCATCACCAATATGATGCGCTGGTCGGAGGTCACGGAGGCGGAGCTGGAGGAGCGCCGTGAGATCCCCACGGACTTCGGTGAGACCTTGTCCTGGGACTACCTGTGCTATGTGCGCCGCCACCCCATACGCTGGAGCGTCCCTACCTGCATCCTGTACGGTCAGCGGGATGGGCTGACGCCGTATGAAACCATATCCGCCTTTGCCAAAGGGATTCACGCACCTCTGACGGTGATGGAGGGTGGCGAGCACTGGTTCCACACCTCGGAGCAGATGGCGTTCCTGGATCGCTGGGTCGTGGAGTCTATGGCCTGTCTGTCTGGGGGAGAGACACAGACGGCGGCCACCGCGACGCTGCCGGGTTTACTGTAACAGGGAGGATAATCAGAAATGAACTGCACCATCAGACCCTGGAGAATGTCCGATGCCATGGATCTGGCGGCGGCCTTGTCGGATCCGGCGATTTTGAACAACCTCCGGGACGGCCTGCCCTATCCTTACACGGAAAAGGATGCGGAGGACTATATCACCGCCATGCTCTGCGCCGACAAGAGTGCCGTCTTTGCCTATGCCATCTGCCTGGAGGATCGGGCGGTAGGCAGCATCGGTGCCTTTCGCCAAAGTAATATCCATTTCCGCACGGCAGAGCTGGGGTACTATCTGGCCCGGGAGTATTGGGGCCGTGGTATCGTGACGGAGGCTGTCCGACAGCTCTGCGAAAGAGTATTTGCGCAAACGGATATCCTGCGCATCTATGCGGAGCCGTTTTCCGACAATGTTGGCTCCCGCCGGGTGCTGGAGAAGGCGGGCTTTCAGCTGGAGGGAATCCTCTGCAGAAACGCCTGCAAGAACGGCCGGGTGCTGGATATGGCCCTGTACGCTCTGACCCGCCGGCCGGAGGAATGATTTGACCGCGCAAAAACAGCGCACATCGGGCTTGCTGCCCGATGTGCGCTGTTTTTATTATTCGTTTCGGCGGCTCTTGAACACCGTCTCCGGGGCGTGGATCACAACCTGGGTATCCTCCCGCACGGAGTCCGTGAGGAAGGCGTTGCCGCCCACCACGCTGCCCCGGCCGATGACGGTCTCGCCTCCCAGAATGGAGGCGCCGGAGTAGATGGTCACATCATCCTCCACCGTGGGATGACGCTTGCCGGCCCGGGAGCGGTGCCCATCCCTTGTGGACAGGGCGCCCAGGGTCACCCCCTGGTACAGTTTCACCCGGTCACCGATGACGGTGGTTTCGCCCACCACGATGCCGGTGCCGTGGTCGATGAAGAAATAGTCGCCGATCTGCGCTCCGGGATGGATGTCTATGCCCGTGTGGCTGTGGGCATACTCGGACATCATCCGGGGCAGGATGGGGATCTGCAGATGATACAGCTCATGGGCCACCCGGTACACCAGAATGGCAAACAGGCCGGGGTAGGAGAACAGGATCTCCTCCCGGGAAGCGGCAGCGGGGTCGCCGTCAAAGGTGGCCTCCAGATCCATCTGCACCTTCTGCGCGATTTGGGGCAGCTTTGCTACCATTTCCGCGGCCAGATCCGCGGCACGATCCTCCTGACCCTCCGGCAGAGTCAGAGCGATCTGACGGAAAAGCTGCTTCTCAATGCGCTCCAGAAGCAGTGCGGCGTAGTCCTCCGGGGCCAGGCTCATGAGAGCCGCTTCCCCGTAATAGGCAGGGAAAATGAGACGGCGGATGTCCTTAATGAGCAGGATTACCGCCTGCCGGTCGGGCAGCCGCAGCTTCTTGCCATAGAGAGGCACAGAGCCTGTGGTATAGGTTTGTGCCATGGCCTTGGCTGCGGCGCAAATATGGTTTTCAGTCATCATAGCTCACTCCTGAAATAAGGGGGTGGAAAGATAGCGGTCGCCGGTGTCGGGCAGCAGGACCACGATGGTCTTACCGGCATTTTCCGGACGGCGGGCCAGTTCACCCGCGGCGTGCAGGGCGGCACCGGAGCTGATGCCGACCAGTATGCCCTCGGTGCCGGCCAACAGCCGGGTGGCGGCGTAGGCGTCCTTTTCCCACACGGGGATCACTTCGTCCACAACGCCCCGGTCAAAGTTTTCCGGCACAAAGTTCGCGCCGATGCCCTGCAGGCCGTGTCCGCCGGCTGTACCGCCGGAGAGCAGGGGGGAGGCGGCGGGCTCCACTGCCACGATCTTCACAGCGGGGTTCTTCTCCTTGAGATAGCGCCCCACGCCGCTGACGGTGCCGCCGGTGCCTACACCGGCCACAAAGATGTCCACCTGCCCGTCGGTATCGTGCCAGATCTCCGGGCCTGTGGAGCGGTAATGGGCGGAGGGATTGGCGGGATTATTGAACTGACCTGCCAGGAAGCTGTTGGGAGTCTGGGCGGCCAGCTCTTCGGCCCGCTTCACAGCGCCGTTCATGCCCTCCTTGGCGGGTGTCAGCACAAGCTCAGCGCCGTATGCCGCCAGAAGCTGCCGGCGCTCCACGCTCATGGACTCCGGCATGGTGAGAACGACTTTATAGCCCCGGGCGATGCCCATGGCAGCCAGGCCGATGCCCGTGTTGCCGGAGGTGGGTTCCACAATGGTGCCACCGGGCAGAAGCTTGCCCTCCTTTTCGGCGGTCTCGATCATCTGCAGGGCCACACGGTCCTTCACGGAGCCGGCGGGGTTAAAGTATTCCAGCTTCACAAGGACTGTGGCAGGCAGAGCCAGCTTCCGCGCATAGCGCATGGGCTGCAGCAAAGGGGTGTGACCTACGAGCTGAGAGACGGAGCGATAGATGTTCATAATAACCTTCCTTTCTGTGTGGTGACAGAGGATGACGAATCCGAAAATAAAAAGCAGAGGGTGCGTCATGCACCCTCTGCCTAAGCGTTGATACAATACCCGGAGTTATGCCACCGGGGTGCCAGCAGAACATACATGACAAAAATGCGCATGACAACAACAGACCATACAGATGGCCCGGCTGCAGTTGTTCATGGCAATACGGTTCATGTAAGCTCTCCTGTTTTCTTATGATGCTCCAGTATACGGGAATCCACGGCAAAAAGCAACTGGCAAACTATACAAATTATTTCCTACCGACACGGTAGGCTATTTGGTGTATTTGGCAAGGATCCTGTCGTAGACACCGCTGGCGCGGATATGCTCCAGACCCCGGTCAAACAGTTCCAGAAACGGCCGGTTCTTTCCGTCGCACACCGCAGCGCAATAGCCCACGGCCTCACTCTCGCTGCCGTCCACGATCTCCAGGGCGACCCCGTTTTCAATGCTGCGCCGCAGCACCGGTGTGTCCGCAAAGCAGGCCGCTGCGTGCCCCTTTAATACAGACTCATACATGGAGGGGGAGTCGTTAAAGGTGGCGATGGAGAAACCGTGCCGATCCTTTATGCTCTGGGCATAGGCGGCTCCTACTGTGCCGGAAACCACCGCCACAGCGTTTCCCGCCAGTTCGTCCGGAGTGATGGCGTCGCTCCCCGAGACCATGGCCATGCTCTGGGTTATGCCGTCATAGAAGCTATGGGAAAAGTACCATCCGCCGTCTATACGGTTCTGGGTGACGGTCATGCTGCCCATCAGCACATCTGCCTGATGCGAGGTGAAGGCACTCACGGCGGCGCGCCAGTCCGAGGCCCGCAGTTCGTATTGAAAGCCCTGATCCTCGGCAATGGCCTCCAGAATATCCACGGCTATGCCTGCCATCTTACCGTCATCGCCCTCATAGAGGAAGGGACTGAGATCCCGATCCACGGCGATGACCCATGTATTTTCCGGGTGGTTCTGTCCGCAGCCCACCAGCAGGAGACCTGCCATCGCCGCGCACAGGATAAACGCAATAGCCTTTTTCATAAAACATCCCTCGGTTCTTATGCCTGGATTTTCTTCCGATTCTGTGCCCGGTCATAGATAAATCGGGATAGCAACAGGCCAATCTCAGCCACAGCAATGCCGGCAAAAATATCCACAAGCAAATGCTGCTTTACCAGCACTGTGGAGGCGCACACCAGCAGAGTGAACAGGAAATTTATCCATTTGTACCACTTGGGGATCCACTCGATCTTTACCAGAAACCGCCAGCACAGCCAGGAATCCAGACAGTGGATGGACGGAAACAGAGTCACAGGGGTGTCTGCCGCGTAAATGAAGCGAGTCAGCTCTGCCAGAATGCCGGTTCCGGTAATTTCCGGACGGACAAGGGTGGTGGGCAGCACCAGGAAGATCAAAAAGCTCAGGGCTTTAGCAATCATATCAGCGGTAATGCACCGCTTGCAATGCTCCCGGCTTTCCCGGGCGGCCAGAATATAGTTCAGGCCCCAGGAGAAGTAAGCGCCCCAGTAGATGAGAATGAAGAAGGGGACAAAGGGGAGCCTGTCATCCAGCGGAATGGACAGATCATAGTGGTATCGGCCTTCGGTAAGAACCTTGGCCAAAAAATAGAGGGAAAGCTGCCACGCCAAAGCCCCCAACAGCCACGGGACAGAGTACCGGGGGACCAACTGCCCCAGCCGCAGATTTTTTTTCATAGTGTAACCTCCCAATATGTGCCCCTATACTATACACGATTTGGCTGCGTTGTGCAACCTTATTTGGCGGCAAGCCTATGCCGCGCATCCTCACTGCTCTTCCTGCCCGTGCAGCGTCACGGTAAAGGTAGAGCCCTTCCCGGGTCGGGAGAACACCTGTACCTGCCCGCCGCACAGCTCCACCGCTCTGCGCACGATGGACAGACCCAGACCGTTGCCCCGGCTGTCGGGGTACGGCGACCCCCGGTAGAACTTGTCAAAAATGTGCCGCTGGGTCTCCTGGTCCATTCCAATGCCGGTGTCGGATACGGACACGGTGATCCTCCCTTGCTCCTTGCGCAGCACCACGGTGATCTGTCCCCCGGTGGGGGTGAAGCGTATGGCGTTGGAAATGAGGTTGGACCAGATATGCTCCACCAGCTCCTCGTTGCCGTAGTAGTCTACCGGGTCCAGATCGCCCTCCACTGTCAGACCCTTTTGCAGCCAGCCCCGCTCCTGTTGCCGAATGCACCGGCGCAGCTGCTCGTCCAGACTGTAGGTAGTTTTGCCGGATACGATTTCCGTGTTTTCAAACTGCGTCAGCTCCAGAATGTGGGTGCTCATGGATGCCAGCCGCTCCGACTGGCGCACGATAGTGTCCGTATAGGTCTGCCGCTGCTCCTCGGTCAGGTCCTTACTCTGCAGGAGCTTGGCAAAGCCCCGGATGGAGATGAGGGGCGTTTTGAACTCGTGGGAAAAGGTATTGACAAAATCTGACCGCAGCAGCTCCACGCTGCCCAGCTCCTCGGCCATTTTGTTAAAGCTGCGGATATAATCCGCCATCTCGCCGCCGGTGCCCCGCAGCTCGACCCGCACGGAGTAATCCCCCGCCGCCACGGCCCGGGTAGCTTGCATCAGACGGGAAAGAGGCTCCAGATACAGCCGGAAAATGACAATGGCCAGCACAACGCCCAGTATGGCGCTCACCACCAATATAAGGATAGGCCACAGCAGGGTGTAGTCATTGTCGTTCAGCCGCACCAACTGCTCCACCAAAGTGTAAATGCCCAGGGCCAGCGCCGCGAACACCAGCACCAGAACCAGAACCAGCAAAGACATGGTGCCCAGGAGCCGGGCGGGAGGATTCTCTTTTTTGACCTTACTTTTTCTCATTTTTATCCTCCAGCGGTATTCCCATGTAGCCGAAGCCCCGGATGGTCCGCACCTCGAAATCTGAATTCCCCCGGAACTTATCCCGAAGCCGGGAGATGTATACCTCAACCGTATGCTCATCCACGGTGCTGTCCAGATCCCAGATGTCGTCGATGAGCTGGCGCTTGGTGAATAGGGTCCTGGGATAGGACAGCAGCTTATACAGCAGCATGAATTCCTTGGCAGTGAGCTGCTCTGTGCCTCCGGGCGTGATGACCTGCAGGGCCCTGCGGTCCAAAACAGTGGTGCCCACCGTCAGCCGCCGCTCCGCTGTGCTGCGGTACCGCCGCAGCAGGGCCTCGATACGCCAGAGCATCTCCTCTTCATCCAGGGGCTTTACCATGTAGTCGTCGGTGCCGGCCCGGAACCCCCTGCGCTTATCCTCCTGTGTTACCCGGGCCGTCACCATCAGCACCGGCAGGTCGCAGTTCCCCTCCCGGAGGGTCTGGGTGAAGGCGATGCCATCCATCCGGGGCATGGTGATGTCCACCACCGCCAGATCGCACTGGTAATGTTCCATGACCTCCAGGGCCTCCACGCCGTCCCGCGCGGGACACGGCTCGTAGCCCGCCTGCCGCAGCACCTCGCACATTAAAAGCCGGGTGCTCTCATCATCCTCGGCCACCAGGATCCGAAACATACAACCCCTCCTTTGCCTTTTTTCCCAATTCTATCACAGGATTTTTAAAAAATCGAGTCCTTTTAGAGGTTGGTTTGAGGTTTATTCAGTATACTAAACTGCGTTAGTAGAGAAAGTAGGAGGAATAGCTGCATGTCCAGACCTGTTTGCATCACATATGACAGCACTTGCGACCTGACCACTGCCCTGCTGGAGCGGTTCAAAATTCGCACCGTACCCCTGACCATCCAGAGCGGAGAGCGGGTCTTCCCTGATGATGGGAGTTACACCTCGGCGGATCTGTACGCCGACTATCGCAAGGACGGCACCCTGCCCAAGACGGCGGCGGTGAGTCCGGAGCAGTTTAAGGCGTTTTTCGGTCCCATTTTGGAAGAGGGCCTTGACATCGTTCACATAGACATCAGCGCCGACCTTTCCTGTACCTGCCAGAACGCGCTTGTTGCGGTGGCGGAGTTGGAGGCGGGGGATCGCATCCATGTGGTGGACAGCCGGCAGCTTTCCACCGGCGGAGGCCTTTTGGCCCTACAGGGAGCCAAGCTCCGGGATCAGGGCATGGCTGCTGGGGAGATTGCGGAGGAGCTGCGCAAGCTGGCGCCCCACAGCGACACCAGCTTTGTGCTGGATACCCTGGAGTATATGTGGAAAGGCGGCCGCTGCAGCGGCGTGGCAGCTCTGGGCGCCAATGTCCTCAAGCTCAAGCCCTGCCTTGAAATGCAGAGCGGCAAGCTGACGGTTTGCAAAAAATACCGTGGCTCCATGGAAAAGGTGTACCGACAGTACATCACCGAGCGGCTGGCGGGGAAATCCGTGGTGGAGGATTGGGCGTTCATCACCCATTCCGGCGAAGTTTCGGAGCAGACCCTGCAGGAGCTGACGGAACTGGTGAAGACCCTGGCCCCCTTTAAGGAGGTTTTTGTGACCCAGGCAGGCTGCACCGTGTCTTCCCACTGCGGCCCCGGCACTCTGGGTGTGCTGTTTCTGCGGGCAGATTGATGCCCGGATAGAGCTATACGGGCCAGACGAAAAACCATATTTATCATTAATCCTTGTCTATCATACAGGCTCCTGCCGAAAAAACGGCAGGAGCCTGTTGCTTTTCTCCGGTTGTATGCTTTTGGCAATATGTGCCTGCCCGTCATATATGATGGACACACACTTGCCGTTAAAGGGGACGATCTCGCCGTCTACGATAAAAATCCCCATTCCGCGCGCACAATAACCGTTCTCCAGAAAAGACAGCCACGGGTTATCCTCAAGGACAACCCGTGGCTGTCTTTTCTGGAGGCAGTTAAACAAGTATGTTTTTCCTTGCCTGAAAAAGCTGATCAGTTGCTTCATATCCCGGAAGGGCTTATTGCTGCACTTCCACGCTTTTAGACGGTAGAGCGTATGGCGGACCATTGACCTGTCGGCAACAAATCCACGTATATCAGAGTGCCTAATGCCGGGAACTGATACTCCGAGGCTCTTTCAGGGTGTATTCACACAATTAAATAAAGTATTGTGTTGATTTCTGTTATTTTGTACTTGATAAGAGGTCATTACATATCAGTTTTGCAAATAAAATAAGAACCCATACGTGCATCGGGTGTCCATACTTTACAAACCGAATTCTATATGTTATCCCATATTGACCGAACAATCGGTTAATACAATAAAGTGAGGATGCCCATGAAAGGACGCGACGAACAGGCATTTCAGCGGAAGAAGGCTGAGATCATGGAGACCTGTTTCAACTGCTATGCGGAAAACGGCCTGACCGGAACGGGCATTCAGGCGCTGGCCGATGCCTGCGGCTTGTCTAAAGCCAGCCTGTATACTTATTTCGATACGCTCGACGATTTGATTGTGGAATCCACCGCGTACTGTATGAGGAAGGTGGAGGACGATTTCATGCAGCTTTCGCCCACCGGGATACAGGATATTTCCAAATTCATTGACGAGGTGCCCTACTGGACTGCAGAGCATCATAGCAAAAAATACCGGCTGATGTATCAGGTATATACCCATCCCAAATACATCGAGCACGGCAAGGCATTCTTTGCCGGGGTGAATGAGCGCTATCATTCCTATGCCAGACAGCTGGAGCCCCTGCTGGGTATGCCCTGCGATGTGATCACGCCGCTCATCTTCATCTTTGTCCGCGCGTCGGTGCATTATGCCATGTTTGAAGACGAGTATTACCTGAAGAGCCAGATGGATGTGCTGAAGCAAAGCATTTCCCTGCTCAGCGGTCAGTACCGAAAGGAGAAGCACGATTAAAGAAACGGACATGGATTTCTTTGTTGTGCTGCCTGCTGATACTTTGCTGCATCCGGCTGCGGCACAGTATCAGCGCAGCCGGATGCAGCCGTCCGGATGAGCGTCGTCTATGATCTACAGACGGTGCAAAGCACCCTGACAGCGAGCTGCATACTCTACGAGACCACGGGCAGGAGCCTGAGCGATACGCAGATACAGCAGATTACAGATAATGTGCCGGAACACTTCATTGGCCTGGGCGTGCTGGAAAACCTGCTGCGCGAAGCAGGACAGGCGGACATTGACGAGCAGATCGACGCGTTTCTGTCGGACATGGGCTTCACGCCGGACGCCATCTATCAGGCGCTGAAGGCGTTGGTGAGCCGGCATCGCAGCAACTACGAGATTGAAAGCCACCCTGAATGGTTGACGGTTTCCAACTGAGTTCGATAAACAGGAGGTTCATTACATGGCAAAACGATTTCTTCCCCTTCTGCTGACGCTCGCTCTGCTTCTGTGCAGCACAGTGAGCTTTGGCGAACAATTGCCCGGTCTCAGCACCGCAAGGATCAATGAGCTGCAGGAGATGGCTGGCGAAAACGGCGCGCAGTGGACCGAGGGCACGCCGCCCTCGTCGGACATGAACGCCTTCCAGATGTGGCAATGGACAGATTGGTTCCTGTCAAACAGGGTGCGCAGCCTGCTGGGCACGATCCGGGATTATGAACAGCTGGAACCAGACGTCCCTCTGTATGCTCAGGCGGAGGAGGATCAATGGCAGCTGCGCGAAACGGAGAACATACTCTCCCGCTTTGAAGCGCAGCTGGAGAAAGACCGTCTGACGATTCTCAACGGCATCAGCCTGTATCAGAGCGACGGCACAAGCGACGCCGAGCGTCTGACTGTCTGCAAGCGCATCCTTGAAGCCGAAAGCGAGATACGGCAGATAATAGAAACAATCTGCGAGGATTACGATACATACCTGGCATCGGTGGACAACTGCTGCCGCGGATTGCAGGCAAGTTACGGCGGTTATACACTTGATGTGCATGACAATACATTTAACAGTCTTCTCCAAAACGCCGAAGCTCTGGAAAACAGTGAAAATGCCGCCGTGTCGGATTTCAGCGTTTCTGTCATTTCCACGTACCAGTTCAGAATCCGGGTCTGCGCTCCGGACCAAAAACCGATTGAAAACGCGACGGTCACGGTGACAAGCCGGCTGAACGGGACACAAAAACAGACGGCCACCGACGCGAAGGGCGATGCGGTCTTCTGGGTAGGCGACCTGGGCGCGGACGAAAACGGCGAGCTGCTGCTGAATCTGCACATCGAGGCCGCGGGCTACCGCACCCGTGAGGTGCAGACTGTCAGTCTCCGCAGAGGCGAAACCCGGAGCTTTGATTTGCAGAAGGATGACGGCACTCCCTATCTGATTATGGGCTCCTTCAACGGCAGGGATATTCTCACCGAATTATACTCCTATTACTGCTCGCAGGAGAACACGGCGAACCATACCTTTGCCGTCAAGCTGCACTGCGATACGGACGGCGAGCTGGAACTGCGCTATTCCGTTGATACAGAGGCTACCGAATACAGGACTGCGGTGAAGACCTTCTCCGCAACCGACAGCGACAATACGGTGCTGGAATTCGAGGATCAGTGGCTGCGTAAGCTGATTCCGGGCGCCAGGGTGTCCTTTACAATAAAAGCCGACGGGAAGCAGTATACCACCGATACACTGCTTATCGTACAGAAGGGTACGGCGGAGAAACCTACCCTTAACGCTCAGCCTCAGATCCTCCCTGAGGGGGAAATTAACCCTTCTTACAATCCGGTGACTGCGCTGACAAATGAGAAAAACATATTATTTGACAACACCGGCGCTGACATGCCCAAACCTTCCGAGAAGGATATAAGCTATGGCAGCAACGGCTTGGAGCCGAACGAAACACAGCAGCTTTTCAGTCAATTCGACATTGCCGCCGGAGAATCCCGGTATATGGAAATCGGCGGCCAGACCTATCTGTTCTGGCTTCAGCCCGGTTTAAGCAATCTGACCGCGCGGCTGCAATGGTACAACCTGAATGACAGCAGCAGGAATGGAGAGGTCAGCTGGCTGAGCAACGAGGGACAGCAATTACAACGACTGAGCTTTGCGGATTACGCCTTCGCCGCTGAGTCCGTGGGAGACTTCTGCGCACTGACGATTCTGAGCGGCGCGTTTTCCGGCACATCTGCTGAAGCACCCACTCGATCCGCTGTGACGACCGTGCTGATGGAGACTAATCCCGAGAGAGGACTTGATATAATAGGCTATCAGGAGGTAAATTTAACTCAGAGCGGCGATTCTCCCGTTATGCCGGAGGTCTGTCTCAGCGTGAATGGCGACGATGTCAGCATCGTCAGTAGCTATTCCACAGCCGGCAATCCGGAGAAGATCGAAAGCCTTGTTTATCAGGATTTGAACAGCGGGGAAGAGCCTCTGCGTTTGACCTGCGCGGATGAAGCGGAGATTGTCCAATATCGCATCGCAACGACCGCGGCATCGGGTCAGCAGACCGCGCTCTACACTCTGAATGCAGAGGGCGCGCTTTCCATCCTGACCACCGACAACAGAGATGTGCTGGCACAGGGAGATATCATCAGCTTCCGTGTTCTGACAGACGCCGAGAGCGGAACTACCGCAGACAGGCTGTTCTATCTGGAACAGGTTAGGACGGAGGAGGGCGGCACCATCCAGCGCCTCAAGAGCGTTACGCCCAACGGAAAGCAGAAAACCGATTACGACATTGAGACCGGAGCGACGCTCTTTGACATCGTCCGCTACGGCGGAGGGGTCTATCTGTACTGGACGGAGTGCTCAACGCCGGATGCTTCCTCAGGCATCGAGGAGGAATATCTGGTCCGCTGCGTGCGCTATGATCCGGGCACTGATACGGCTTACGGCCCGTTCAGCCTGGTGGAGCTTGGCGAATGCCCCAACAGCATCAAGCTGCAGGACAGCGGCACCGGCTTCTACTCGGTGGATCTGCAAAGCAGCCAGGGCTCCTATCTGCGGCAGTCCCTCTCCCGGTTCACCTTTGGGCCTATCTCCTCCGCCGGGATGAAGGCGGCTGAGCTCAGCGATCCCTGCGTCAGCGCCGGTGACTATACCGGGCTGGTGTTCTCTGTGAAGAATACCGGCAATGTGCCTCTCTCCGCTTTCGATGTGGAAATCATTGACACAGAGACAGATGCGCTGGTGCAGACGCTGCACATCGATTTGGACGATCCCGAACTCAGCACAAACAAATACTACTTCCATGGTGCAAAATATACGATAACAGGTACAAATGCCCTGCGCCGGATCAGCAGCATGTACGATCCGCTGAATCATGACGGCTGGGAGATCACCGCCGCCACCGCCGCAGACCGCACGGTGCGCAGCGTCCGCACTGACCTGCTGATGCCGGGCGATACGCACAGCTATCAAACCAAGATACAGATCCCGGCCGACTGGAAGGGCAGAAAAACGCTCATTGCTCAGATCGTTGCTGTGACGGGAGAGTCTGCTCTGAGCAACAGGCAAACAGCGGAGGAGCTGCTTCTGATTGGTGCGTCTCAGCACGGAGACACGGCGCAAAGCGCGCCGACAAAGCGCCTCGGCAGCGAGGCCGTCAAGGGAATTGACACCGATGCCCACGACCTGATGCTCAGCGCACAGCTTTTCCAACGCTGCGGCGAGGACTATGTGCACATCACCATTCGGAATCGAAGCGGAAATAACAATTCGGACGTTACGCCGATCCTGAGCGCCTCGTATCGTGACAAAACCCTGTACAGCTATACGTTCCGCAATCCTATGGGCGATGACTTTGGTTATTCCGTGGATATTCCTCTGCAGACGCTGTTGAACGGCAGGGCTCTGCCGGAATTGGATTTGTATGTGGGCAATGCGGATTATGAGGATTTTGCAGATTCAGATAACCATGTGCGTCTGCTGCTTGCCGTGCAGTTGTGCATTGTCGATCAGCCCCTAAACATCTCCGCGACCGAGGGGGAGGAGGCCGTGTTCTCCGTGACGGCCGGCGGTGGCGCAAAGCCCTGCCGCTACCAGTGGCAG
>SFGJ01000030.1 GCA_004557655.1 Clostridiales bacterium
CCTGTTCAAGGTCGTTCCCGAGCTGATCGAGTCCATCAAGGCTGCCAAGGCTGCCCAGTAAGACTCCCATACAGATAAAAAAGGCTGTCCCATTTTGGGACAGCCTTTTTATCGCCTGCCTTGCGGATGATGAATAGAAAAAGGGCCCTCCATACGGATGGCCCTTTTGATTTTTGGTCAGTTTACTTTACAAAAACTTTCTTCTTGATGACCAGTGCCGCGCCGCTCATGGAAAGAACCAAAGTCAGGGCAGAGAGGGCGATGCTGAAGCTGTCGCCGGTATTGGGTGACGAAACAACAACGGGGATGGTTTCCGTCTTGGTTGCCTGGCAGATCTTGCAGGTGAAGGTCTTATCACCGATTGCCTCGGTGGTGGCGGGCTTGGACACAACGCCGTCATCCCAGCTGTGCTCGGTGGCCTTGGGAAGGATCTTGTTCTGTGTCTTAGTGCAGAACTTGCAGGTCTGGGTGGCAGCACCTTCGTCCTTGCAGGTAGGAGGGGTAGTGGTTTCCCAATCTCCGAAGGTGTGCTCGTGAGACACAATGTGCTTGTACAGCTCCAGAGTCAACTGGTGGGCCTGCTTAGCCAGAGCTGCGCTCTGAGCAGTGGCATAGGTCTTGGCAGATGCGGTGTCCATGGAGGCGATGGCGTCCTTCATCTCGGCGGCCTTGTCATAGCAGACCTGCTGCATCTTGGCCAACTCCTTATGAATCAGCGCATTGTCCTCAGCAGAGCAGAGATTGGAGAGAGCGTAGTTGGACAGAGCATTCACGGACCAATAGTAGCCCTGCTCCCAACCCTCGGGGAGGACAACATAGGTGCTGCCCTTGGGATAGGTTCCGTAGGGATCGGTGGGGGCAACTGCGGTGGTGGTCTTTTTTACGCCGCCAAACTTATAGCCTTCGTACATATCGGTGGTCAGGACGGGGAAATAGGGGATAGCCACAGTGTACTGACCGTGTTCCATGGCCAGCCACTCAATGGTAGCGGTTTCCATGGCGCCGGAGGATTTGATCTGAAAAATGTGCCATTCCAAATTGGAGGTGTTGCCAATGCCATCAACTTTATAGAAATCTACCATAGTCTGGGCGTTGATCGGGCCCAGCATATTCTGGATATTGGTATACAGGGCAACGATGCTGCCGTCTTTCACATTGGAAATGGTGTAGTCATCGGGGGTGAGGGAAGCAGCGGTCATAGTGTTCTCACCAAGGAAGTAGTTCATGCCGTTGACCAACCGGGCATTGGGGGACTTGGTTGCGTATCCGCAATAAGATTTGAACACATTAATGGTATTGGCGGTTTCATCACCCACATAGGTGCCGGCAGTTTTGGCCACGGAAATGAGGTTTTCAGATGCAATGATATTGGCCGCATCGTCCAGATCCACCAGACCGATGGCACCCATATTGGGGTTGATGGCGATCATGTCGGAGGTCAGCTTCACGGCAATGTAGGTGTGGCCGGTGTAATTCTCTACATACCAGATCTCGCTCTGATCGCCGATGAGCACACCGGACTTTTCCTGGGCGCCGGTGGTCTTATAGATGTTCAGTAACAGGTCCACACCTTCCTTGGCAGAGGCGGCCTCACTGAGGAGGATGGTGGCCATGTCACTCTCGCACATGCCGCCATTTACCATGGGATCGGCCTTGGTAACAGCTTTCTGAGCATTCAGAGTGACCATAGCGGAAACGGAGACACCCTTCTCATTGGTGCCAACTTCCTCCATAGGGGTGTGGGGATGCGTCTGACCACAGTCAGGGCAGGTACCGGAAAGATTGTCGTCAGAGGTAGCGGTGTAGGCGTAGCTGTCATGGTTGAAGGTGTGGGTGAAACCGTAGCAGCCGTTGTAAGTGCTGCCGGCAGCATATTTGCCGGTGGGATTGACGTAGGCGATCTTATTGTAGCTGTTGGAGTAGTCCTCACTTCGCGCCATGAAAGAAGAACCGTCAGCTGTCAGGTTGGAGCCCACATATACCATGGTGCAGGCCGAGGCACTGACCACGCACAGCAACAGGGTAGCTGTCAGGGCTGCCATAAGGATCCAAAGTTTTTTCATTGTTTTCATTTTTGTTCTCCTTCCTGTGATGCTCCTCTTGGACACGAAGGAACTCACGACTTTGTTTGATAAGATTATTATACATAAATATACAGAAATGTCAACTAAAGATGTATAAAAATTAAAGATAAATACATTTTTGGAATGTATATGCAAATATGGGCGAAGAGACACCTGCGGCTTGTTATTATTTACCAACAGCATGCCGACTGCCGGAGAAAACAAAATGGAATGCTTTTTCCTTGACGAATACTATGTTTTTCGCTATACTAATATAAAATAAAGGAGGAACATACTATGGGATTGTTTGCAATGGTCGGTCTGATCTTTGCCCCCTTTGTCTGTCTGCTGTGCGCCGGATGGTTCTATGTGCGTTGGCAGAATGAGGAGAAAGAGGAAAAGGCTCTGCAGAATAGAAAAGTTTGTTTCCGCTTTCTTATTGCCGCCGACGTTTGCTTGGTTGTGTTCGGCGTTTTGAAGCTGATTTTTCCCATTACATAAGATAAGCGAAAAAATACACCGGCGGATCATTATCCGCCGGTGTATTTTTTCGCAGATTAGGTAAAATCGGGATAGCCGTCCTTCAGGTCGTTGTCATAGACGGCACGCTCTCCGCCGATAAATTTAGGACGCACACGGGCAGCCAGAACTATGGCGCTGCCAATGTGGTTTTGATCCAAACGCACAGGAACGGCAACTTTCTTCAAGTGCATTCCGATCAACGTGCCACCGATATCCAGACCGGCATCAGCCTTGATTTCCTCCAGGGCAACAGGATGACGGAAGCTGTTATAGGCGGCGGTGGCAAAGGAGCTGCCCGCCTTGGGCTGGGGCTTCACGTTCACGATCTCCGCACCCGGCACGGCTTCGTATTCCACAATCAGCGCACGGTTCAAATGCTCGCAGCACTGAGCGGCGATATAAATGCCCTGAGGGGAGAATACGCTGCTCAGTCCATTGAAAATGGCTTGAGCGATCTCCGGCGTGGACCAACTGCCCATGCGCTTGCCCACCACCTCGCTGGTGCTGCAGCCCACCACAACGATCTGCCCCGCGTGAAGGTGCGCCTCATCCATCAGCTGCTGAGCTGCCTTGGCCGCCTCGTCCTGCACCTGCCAAAACAAGTCTTTCTGTTCCAATTCATGCACGACACCGCCCATGAGAATTCATTCCTTTCACTTGAGGAGAAAAACTCCGCTTTTGATGTTGACAGACAACGGTCACGATAGCTGCTGCCTGTATAAGCTCAGTTTAGCACTGCAGGGCCAATTTGTCCAGAGCCTTGCTGCGCTTGAGCAGGGTGAACAGGATCAGCCCGATGGCCAAGCCCATTACTGCCTGGACCAGGTTGCCGGGGATGCTGGCGGCTGCGCCGATCCCCTTTCCCAGCAGCAGAGCGGCGTAGCCGAAGTAGCCGGCCACCATGATAAGCTCGGCCACAACACCGCTGACTACATAGCCCACGGGCTTGTGCGCCATAGCCTTCGCCAGCAGCGCCGCGGCAATTGCCATGCAACCTTTTATAACAAATGTGCCGGGGGCATAATGAGCGTAACCGTTCAAAAGGTCTGTCAGCATGGAGCCTACGCCGGCTGCGGCACCTCCCCACCAGGGACCCAATATCCAGCCGGAGAGCAGCACGCAGCAATCACCTAAATTCACATAGCCCTGCATGGGGGAGGGAATCTGGATGACCATGGTGGCTACATAGGTCAGAGCAGCCATCAGAGCAGCGAATACCAATTTACGAACTCGATGATTTTTCATGTCATTCACCTCTTGCATTTTTCTCTTGTCTGTATTATAGTGAAGTCTGGGTATATTAAAATATCCATTACAATATTTTTTGATAATACCAGATGGAGGAGCTATGCTGACCTACACACTGGAAAAACGGAATAGGGAGAGCCTGTATGAACAGCTTTACCGCTGTATCCGGGAGGATATTCTCTCCGGGCGGCTGCGCTCCGGTGAGAGACTTCCTTCCAAGCGGACCTTGGCCCAGCATCTGGAGGTGAGCATCATCACCGTGAAAAATGCCTATGAGCAGCTGCTGGCGGAGGGGTATATCCATGCCCGGCAGCGGTGCGGCTACTTTGTGTCCGAGGTGGAGCGTCCACCGGAGATTCGGCAGCCGGCGCATTCCATGTGCGCCCAGCCGGAAAAAGAGCAGGAGTGGTTCCTGGATTTTGCCTCCGGGGCCATGGACCCGGCCTACTTTCCCTTCACCGTGTGGGCAAGGCTCATGCGGCAGACCATTCTGGAGCAGGATAAGGGGCTGCTGCGGGCGGCCCCTTACAACGGAGCGGCAGAGCTGCGGGTGGCTATTGCAGGTTATTTGCGGCAATTCCGGGGGATGCGCGTGGATCCGGAGCAGATCATCGTGGGTGCGGGTACGGAGCTTTTGTATCATATGATCATTGAGCTGTTAGGAAGGGACAAGTGCTACGCCGTGGAGGACCCCGGATATAGCAAGATCGCCGCCATTTATGAGAGTAACCGGGTACAGGTGCAGTATGTTGGCATTGACGAGGCGGGTCTGTCCGTATCGGAGCTGCGGCGGCACACGGCACAGGTGGTGCATATTTCTCCGACCCACCACTATCCCACCGGCACTGTGATGCCCATCGGACGACGGCAGGAGTTGCTGCGCTGGGCGGCGGAAAAGCCGGATCGGTATATATTGGAGGATGATTACGACAGCGAGTTTCGCTTTGTGGGGCGGCCTATTCCGTCCTTGTATTCCACGGATGAAAACCAGCGGGTGGTGTATCTGAATACGTTTTCCAAGACCATTGCACCGTCCATCCGCATCAGCTACATGATCCTGCCGCCCAGCCTGCTGGAGCGATACCGAAAGAATCTGGGATTTTATTCCTGCACTGTTTCGGGATTTGAGCAGTATACTCTGGCAAAATTTCTGGAACAGGGTCATTTTGAGCGGCATCTTGGCCGGATGCGCAACCGCTATCGGCAGAAGCGGGATCAGGTCATGGGGGAGTTTTTGCACGGGCCGCTGGCGGGGCGGGTGAAGATCACAGGGCAGGATGCGGGACTGCATTTTCTGGCCGAGCTGCAGACAAAGCTGCCGGATGCCGAACTGCAGCGGCGCGCGGCGGAAAAAGGGCTGAGGCTTGCCATGCTGTCGGACTACTATCATGAGCCTAAGGAAACAAGGCAGCACACATTGGTGGTGAACTATTCGGGACTGGAACTGCAGTGCCTGCCCCGGGCGTTGGAGCATTTGGCGGATATTATGAGGGAGGAAACTACGTGTACGACGAATTGACCAGAAGCGACCTGCAGAAAATGCAGGAGGAGATAGACTATCGGATGCGTGAGCTGCGTCCCAAGCTCATTGAGGATGTGCAGACCGCCCGGGCCTTTGGCGACCTCAGTGAGAACTTTGAATACAAATGCGCCAAGCAGGAAAAAAACCGCAACGACAGCCGTATCCGCTATCTGCAGCGGATGATCAAGACCGCCAAGGTCATTGAGGACCGATCCGACGAGGATACGGCAGGCCTGTATGACACGGTGGAGATCTTCCTGGAGCACATAGGGAAAAGCCGCAAGATCACGCTGGTGACCACCCTGCGGCAGGATGCATTGCGGGGCCTTATCAGCAAGGAGTCTCCCGTGGGGCGGGCAGTGCTGGGTCACAAGGCGGGAGATCGGGTACAGGTGCAGATGGAAAACGGCAGCACTTACTGGCTGCAGATCCGCAGTGTGGTGAAGGGATCGGACGATGGATCCATTCCCATCGGCAGTTTTTGACAGGAGGGAATGCGCATGGAAAAGACATGGGCCATTGTATCCGGCGGACAGTATTCGCCCCTGCGGGACCTGGGGGATTGCGAGTATATCATTGCCTGCGACCGGGGGTATGAATATCTGCGCCGCCAGGGGGTTCGGCCGGATCTTCTTGTGGGGGATTTCGACTCATACGCAGGACCCCTGCCGGAGGATGTGCCGAGACTTAGCCTTCCGGTGGAAAAGGACGACACCGACACTATGGCGGCAATAAGGCATGCTGTTTCCAATGGCTGCAAACGGATATACCTTTACTGCGCGCTGGGGGGCAGGCTGGATCATTTGCTGGGCAATCTGCAGGCGGCGGCCTATGCCGCCCGGAGGGGTGTGTGGGTGCGGGTGGTAGACGAGGAGAATGAGATTCTCGTTTTCTCAGGCGGAAGCGTCACCGTGCCGGAGCGGGAAGGGTACTCACTTTCTGTTTTTGCATTGTCGGACCGATGTACCGGAGTGAGCATTCGTGGTACAAAGTATGAGCTTGAGGACGTCACAGTGGAAAACAATTTTCCCGTCGGCGTCAGTAACCAGTGGCGAGGCACCGCCGAGATCACCGTGGAGCAGGGCGTTCTGGCGATCATACAGTCCAGAATGTAAAGCATACCGGGCTTTCTTTGGAAGGCCCGGCTTTTTTCATAAAAAATCAAATTTGCGGCACACTAAGGGTATCATATTGCGAGGAGATGGAAGCTATGCTATCAAAACGCCTGGGACGGCAGACTGTACGGCTGGGAGAGCCGGTGAGCGTGGTGTCCTTTGCCAACATCGGCGGCAAACAGGAGGCGCAGGGGCCTCTGGCCGGGTATTTCGACGAACTGAATCAGGATCCCTACTTTGGTCAGAAAAGCTGGGAGAAGGGAGAGTCCGCCATGCAGCAGTTTGCCCTGCAAAAGGCCATGGAGAAGGGGGGACTGGGGGCGGAGGATCTGGACTATGTGCTGGCCGGGGACCTGCTGAACCAATGCATCGGCACATCCTTCGGGCTGCGGGACTTCAAGATTCCCTTTTACGGCTTGTACGGCGCATGCTCCACCATGGGGGAGAGCCTGTCTCTGGCGGCTCTGCTCATTGACGGGGGCTTTGCCCGCCTCGCCGCCGCAGTTACCAGCTCTCACTTCTGCACGGCGGAGCGGCAGTACCGGATGCCGATACTCTACGGTAATCAGCGTACTCCCACCGCCCAATGGACAGCAACAGCTTCCGGGTGCTGTATTCTTGGCCGGCAGGGGGATGGGCCGTATATCACTCATGTGACCTGCGGGCGGATCATGGATCTGGGCATTAAGGATGTGAATAATATGGGGGCGGCTATGGCCCCGGCGGCTTACGATACCCTGTCGGCTCTGTTCCGGGAAACAGGGACGGGACCAAAGGACTATGACCTCATTGTGACAGGAGATCTGGGGGAGCTGGGACGTGACATCGTTGTCGATTTCTTTCGGGAAGACGGCATTGACATGGAGGAAAACTACACGGACTGCGGACTGCTGCTCTATGACAGGGAAAAGCAGGATATGCACGCCGGGGCCTCCGGTTGCGGCTGTTCGGCGGCGGTGCTCAACGGATACCTGCTGGGCGGCATAAAGGCCGGGCGGTGGCGGAAGATCATTTTTGCGCCCACCGGAGCATTGCTTTCTCCGACATCATCTTTTCAGGGAGAAAGTATTCCCGGCATCTGCCACGCAGTGGTCATTTCTGCGGAAAAGGAGAATTAATATGCAGTATTTACAGGCTTTTATTTGCGGCGGGGTGCTGTGCGCCATCGGCCAGCTTCTCATCGACAAGACACAGCTTACCCCCGCCCGTATTCTCACAGGCTATGTGGTGGCGGGAGTTTTGCTGCAGGCGGTGGGTGTGTATCAATATTTGGTAGACTGGGGCGGTGCAGGGGCCACGGTGCCCCTGACCGGATTTGGCTACAGCCTTGCCAAGGGTGTGGCTAAAGCGGTGGCAGAGAAGGGCATATTAGGTGCGCTTACAGGTGGCCTGACGGCCACTGCCGGAGGCATTGCGGCGGCGGTATTCTTCGGTACGCTGATGGCGGCTCTATGCAAGCCGAAAGATAAACGTTGACAAATACCCTGGAGGGGTATATAATGACTACAACATTAAATACCCCTGGGAGGTATAAGAATATGGAATGTTGCTGCCATGAAAAAACGAAACACCGCACTGCGCAGGAGCAGAAGAATCTGACGAACCGGCTCAGCCGCATAGAGGGGCAGGTGCGGGGGCTGCGGGATATGCTGCAAAAGGATGCCTACTGTACGGATATTCTGGTGCAGGTATCGGCGGTGAATGCCGCGCTGAACAGCTTCAGCAAGGAGCTGCTGGCCTCCCACATCCGCACCTGCGTGGCGGACGGAATCCGCCGGGGCGACGACGAGGTCATCGATGAGCTGGTGACTACGCTGCAGAAACTCATGAAGTGAGGAGGCAAGTCCTGTGACCAAACAATTTTCCGTGACAGGGATGACCTGCGCGGCCTGCTCTGCCCATGTGGAGCGGGCCGCGGGACAGGTGCCGGGGGTGCAGGAGGCGGCGGTAAACCTGATGTTGGGGCGGCTGCATGTCACTTATGACGAGAGCGTCACCTCACCCCAGGCGATCATTGACGCCGTGATCCGCTCCGGGTACGGCGCAAGGGAAGCGGATGAGGCGGATCTTGGCCCGGACAAGCAGCAGGAGGAAACAGTGCGCCGCATGGGACAGCGGCTTTTGTGGTCTGCGCTTTGCCTGGTGCCCCTGTTTTATATCAGTATGGGCCACATGATGGGGCTGCCGGTGCCGATGATCTTTCACACGCGGCCGCTGGTGCTGGCGCTGGCGGAATTGGCACTGCTGCTGCCGATTTTAATACTGAACCGGGGCTATTTCACCGTGGGGTTCACCCGGCTGTTTCGGGGAAGTCCGAATATGGATTCACTGGTGGCTCTGGGCGCAGCGGCGGGGATCGTATACAGCCTCATTGAGATGTACCTGCTCACCGCAGGACACGTAACGGGAATGCCGGATCTGTATTTTGAGTCTGCGGGCATGATACTGACCCTTGTGACCGTGGGCAAATATCTGGAACAGCGGGCCCGGAAAAAAACCACCGGGGCGATCTCCGCCCTGCTGCGTCTGGCACCGGACAGTGCCGTAGTGCGAAGACACGGGGAGGAAATCACCCTGCCGGCGGCAGAGATCCTGGAGGGCGACACGGTGATCGTGCGGCAGGGGGGCAAGATCCCGGTGGATGGCGTGGTGACCAAGGGGAGCGCGTGGGTGGATGAATCAGCTCTCACCGGAGAGAGCCTGCCGCTGGAAAAGACGGAAGGGTGTGCCGTTTCCTCGGCCACGGTGGTGCAGAGCGGCTATATGGAGATAGAGGCCCGACGGGTGGGCAGCGATACAACACTTTCCCAAATCGTGCGCCTCATGGAAGAGGCGGCCTCCTCCAAGGCACCTATTTCCCGGTTGGTAGACCGCGTCAGCGCCGTTTTTGTGCCGGTGGTCATCACCATCGCATTGACCGCCTCGCTTCTGTGGTACTTTGTGGGTGGTGAGAGCGTGCGGTTTTGCCTGTCCGTTGGCATAGCGGTGCTGGTGATCTCCTGCCCCTGCGCACTGGGACTTGCCACACCTGTGGCCATCATGGTGGGCACGGGGAAGGCGGCGCAGAGCGGCATTCTCATTAAATCCGCCGAGAGCCTGGAGCTGTTGGGCAGAGCCCGGGCTGTGGTGCTGGACAAGACAGGCACTGTGACGGAGGGAAAGCCCCGGGTGACGGATATTGTGTGCGCATCTGCTACGGAGGAGGAGCTGCTGCAGATAGCCGCTTCGGTGGAGGCTCCGTCGGAGCATCCGCTGTCTGTGGCCATATCCCGGGCGGCACAGGAGCGGGGACTGTCCCTTTCACCGGTTACGGAGTTTGCGGCAGTGGCCGGTGGCGGTGTGCAAGCCCTTTTGGACGGACAGAGAGTATTGGCCGGGAATGAGGCGTTCATGAAGAGCGTGCGCATATCAGAAGCGATGCGAGATCAGGCGAAGACTTTGGCGTCGCAGGGGAAAACCGCCCTGTATTTCGCCCGGGAAGGTGAGCTGTTAGGGTTCATTGCCGTGGCAGATGTGGTGAAGGCTGACAGCAGGGCGGCTATTGAAGCCCTGCGGGAAACAGGCCGTGAGGTGGTGCTGCTGACGGGAGACAATCAGGTCACAGCGGAGGCCATTGCCGAGCAGGTGGGCGTGGGGCGCGTGCTGGCACAGGTGCTGCCCACGGACAAGGCCGCCTGCGTGGAGAAACTTCAGAAGGAGGGGCTCTGCACCATTATGGTGGGGGACGGAATCAACGATGCACCGGCGCTGGCACGGGCGGATGTGGGTATGGCCATCGGCGCGGGGACAGACATTGCCATTGAGTCGGCGGATGTGGTGCTGATGCGCAGCTCTCTGTGGGACGTTGTGACGGCCACAAATCTGTCCCGGGCGGTGATCCGCAATATACGGGAGAACCTGTTCTGGGCGTTTATCTATAATGCTGTCGGCATTCCGGTGGCGGCGGGGGTGCTGTACCCAATGTGGGGCATTACCCTCAATCCCATGATCGCGGCCGCGGCTATGAGCATGAGCTCCGTGTGCGTGGTGGCAAATGCCTTGCGGCTTCGTCTGTGGCGGGGGCCAATCTGCCCAAAAGTTGAAAACAGAAGAATACAAAAGGAGAAAAACGGTATGGAAAGAATTATGAGCATCGAGGGAATGATGTGCACCCACTGCTCCGGACGGGTGGAGAGCGTTCTCAATGCGCTGCCCGGTGTGAGAGCAAAGGTGGATCTGGAAAAAAAGATCGCTGCAATCTCAGCCGGGGCGGAGGTCACGAATGATGCCCTTCGCAAGGCTGTGGAGGACGCCGGATATACCGTAAAGGAGATTCGATAAATATCAGATGAAACAGCAAAGGAATTCCCCACAACCACAGGTTGTGGGGAATTCCTTAAAAAATGCAAAGTGAAGCTGCCGGACAGGATAGGAGATATTCGGAAAAATCAGGAAAACAAAGGGGAAGAGATTTGCGTGAAATGATCCAGTTTGTCCCGTGCGGATGTAAAAAAACGGATGCTTGCGCAAGCATCCGTTTTTTATGGCTTATTTTACTTGTCCAGCTCTTCGTCCAGCTCATTCAGGCTGCGAAGCATATCGTCAAAACCGGAGAGATCGGTTTCCTGCAGTACATTCCGGGCGGCCTGGAGCTTCTCGCCGAAACGCTGCAGCAGCTCTTCATACCGGGCACTGTTTTCGCTGCACCAGGTGCGCTGCTGCGCCACCAAACCGTGGATACGCGCAATGGTCTGGGAGCGGAATTCCTCTGTCCGGTGGTGGGCGCTGATCTCAATCTCAGCAATGTGGTCACGGATCCTGGCGTATTCGTCCGCCTGGACCTGCAGTTCATCACCACGTTCTTTTTCTTGATGCAGGGCATCCTGCAATGCCCGGTTTTCCTCCTCCAGACGCTGCACCTGCTGCGTCAGCTCAACGTTTTCACGGCGGGAATCCTCGCAATTCTCTACTTGTCTGCGAAGGATGGCCAGTTGCTGGCTGAGCTCGCCGTTCTGCTGGCGCAGATCGTCGGCAGTGCGGGTCAGCTCATCCACCTGGGTCTGATTCTCTTTAGCTATCTTCTCAATATAGGCGACAACATCTTCACGATCAAAGCCGCCGAACATCCGGGTCCTGAAATTTACGCTCATAGCATCCTCCGTTTGCCCTGGGGCCTCTGTCGAAAAGCCGCAGGAAATAGTGCTTTCTTATTCTTTACAATAGCACAAACTTTGCCCCGTGACAAGCAGGAATTGATACTGAAAAAAACAGAGGATTTTTTCAAAAAATGCTTGCATTTTGTTTTACGGCATGGTATTATGTTCAAGTCGTCAGGAATGAGACATGCGCCGTTAGCTCAGCTGGATAGAGCGTCTGGCTACGGACCAGAAGGCCGGGGGTTCGAATCCCTCACGGCGTGCCAAAAGTCCTCGAAATCGTCTGATTTCGAGGACTTTTGCTTTTCATAAGTTCCGTATTTAGGGTGTTACTTTTTCCTGACCCAAACGCTGACCCCAACGGGAGCGGATAGCGGAAACCATCAGACAGCACGGGATAGGATATTGCCCATCGTTTGCGCCGCCTTGAGCTGGGCGTCAGTGGTGACATGGGCGTAGGTGTCCAGTGTGAAGCCCGCGGAGTAGTGTCCGAGCATACTGCTGACCGTTTTCACGTCCACGCCGTTGTGCAGGGCCATGGTGGCGAAGGTGTGACGGAGATCGTGGAATCGGATGCGGGGCAGCGCAGCCCGTTTCAGCACCCGCTGGAGCATATGCAGGACGCTGTCCGGCGACATGGGGCCTCCGGTGGGCGATGGAAATACCCACTCGCTGCTTCCCACCTTGTTTTTCTGTGCCTTTAGAATGTCTATCGCGTCTGTCGACAACGGCAGTGTGCGGTAGGCGTTTTTCGTTTTCAGCGGGGCTTCCACTACCTTGCCGTTCTGCCGCGAGATGGCCCGTTGGATTTTCAGCACACCACGGTCGAGGTCGATGTCCGTCCATTTCAGCCCCAGCAGTTCGCCCCGCCGAAGTCCGATGGCAAGGTCGAGGTAGTAGAGCTCGTACACGCCGCTGTCCCTGGCCTCCCGGAAGAAGGTGCTGAGTTGGTCGGCGGTCAGCGTTTTCATCTCCTTGTGCTCCACCTTCGGCAAGGCGCAGCCTTGCGTCGGATTGCGGGTTACCAATTTCTGCTCCATGGCGAGGTTGTATGCCGACCCGATCATCTGGTGGATGTTGCGCACGGTTTTCGGTGCTAACCCTTTCGGTTTCTTTTTCGCTTCGATGCGGTCTACCCGGCCACCGTCCAACAGGTGCTTGTAGAACCGCTGCAAGTCCAGAGAGGTTAGGTCTGCCAGCGGGATGCTGCCGATCTGCGGCTTGATGTGGTTTTTCAGAAAGCCTTGTGAGGTTTTGAAGGTCGATGGGCGCAGCTTGATTTTCGCGTAGTTTTCCAGCCAGACCTCCAGCCATGTTCCTACGGTGTAGTTCTTGGCCCGCCCGTAGTCGATGCCCACGTTTTCCTCGATGGCTTTCTTCAGCTTTTCCTTGACTTCTGCCTGTGTCTTGCCGAGGACATTTTTGATGATGGCTTTGCCGGTTTCCGGATCGTGGCCGACAGTGTACCGCCCCTCCCATCGGCCATCCTTTCGTTTTCGGATATTGCCCTCACCGTTTGCTCGTCGTTTTGGCATAAAATCGACCTCCTTTGTAACGGTACACAATACCGTAAAAGGCAGAGAAAAGCTATGGGGAAGCCACACTATTATCAGAAAGTTATCAATTCTCAACCGCCGCTTATCTTTGTTTATGGCGTAGCAAGATTTGAGCTGCT
>SFGJ01000003.1 GCA_004557655.1 Clostridiales bacterium
TATCTGTATGACGACCACTTTACCCTCATCATCAACGCCAGCAAGAAACCGTTGAGCATTGACAATATCCCGCTGGATGATATAGAAACGGCATTTGAAAGCGAAACCGGAGCTTCGGAGGGGTGTTCATCCTTGAGCACCCCTGCTCCACCATTGGGCGCATATCCGAACCCTGTATTGTATGGGGAGCGGTGTTCGTTCAAACAAGAAGACACTCCTTACCATTATGGTAGGGAGTGTCTTTTCACTTTTGGTGAATTCAGTGACTCATTTTTGGCTTTTCCCATAAAGTCCTCTATAGAGTGCGTCCTATAAGGGGAGTTTATTGGAAAATGACTCGATTTATCACTTACTCAGCATCTTTCAGCATTGTAGGAATCTTCTTGATTCTCTGTTGCTCATGACATTTCAACCCATCCGCTTGTTTTGCGCGGCGGCGATCACGGCGAAACTACCGTAAAATGTACTACACTTAGCTTTCCTTCGTCTTAACTCGCCGTAATTTGTTTTTCTGGCAAAACAAAGCTGTTAAATCCGGCAGCTTTTAGCCTGGCCTGCATCTTCTCGGCGTTCTCTTTGACGGAAAATACGCCCACGTGCACGCGGTATAGCTTAGCGGATGCAGGCGCAACGGGCCTTGGCTTCTCCGGCTCCTTGAAGCTCACGCCGAAGTAGTCACAGAAATTCCGGCATCAGATTCTCCTGCTGTAAGATATGAGATATGCCTGTTTATAACTTACTCTGCAAAGAATCGTTTTACATGGCCATACACTAATTGGCCGGTTTCCGGCAACAGCAGATCCGCCTCATGGAGCGTTGCGACATCGCCGATACCAACAGCTCTCATGCCTGCTGCATGGATGGCCTTGATGCCCGCCGAGGCATCCTCTATGCCGATGCAGTTCTCGGGCAATAGACCCAGTCCCTCTGCCGCCAGCAGGAAGATATCCGGTGCCGGCTTGGAGCGTGCCGCGGCGGCATCAGCAATAAAATCAATGCTTTGCGTCAGATTCAGCGCGTCCATGATCGCTCTGGCGTTTTTGGACGCCGAAGCAAGCCCCAGCTTCATGCCGTCGGCTCTGGCTTCTTGCAGGAATGTCCGAATACCCGGCAGTACATTGTCGGGTGTCAGGTTTTTCAGCAGTTCCGCATACCGGCGGTTTTTCCGCTCGGCCAGTGCCGCTTTCTCCTCATCGGAATACTGATCTGCCACTCCCCCGTGACGCAAGATCAGTTCCAGCGAATCCATGCGGCTGACACCCTTCAGACACTCGTTGAACTGTCTGTCAATGGTGATACCGATCTCACTTGCCAGCTCTTTCCACGCCTGATAGTGATACTCGGCGGTTTCCGTGATCACACCGTCAAGGTCGAGCAGGATACCTTTGATTTCTGCCTTTTTCGGTGAAACACAAATTCCTTTCCGGTCCACCGTATACGGCTGATCCCACACGGCGATCTCCAAGGGCGCGCCTTGCAGCAGCACAATACGCACCTGTTCACGCTCTACCTCTACCTGCAATCTGCGGCCGCGATAGAGAACGGTAAAGGAATATCCCTCCCAGTTCTCGGGGCAGAACGGGGCAAAGGACAGCTTTCCGCCTGCGCTGCGCATACCGGCAAAGCCCTGCACAATGGCCAGCCAGCTTCCGCTCATGGAGGTAATGTGCAGGCCGTCCTCCGTATCATTGTTGTAGTTATCCAGATCCAAGCGGGCCGTGCGCAGATAAAGCGCCATGGCTTTATCCTGTCTGCCGATTTCAGCGGCTATGATGGCATGGATACAGGCAGACAGGGACGATTCATGCACCGTCATGGGCTCATAGAAATCAAAGTTGCGCGCCTTTTGTTCCTTGGTGAAGTGATCGCCAAAGAAATACATGCCCTGCAGCACATCCGCCTGCTTGATATAGCACGAGCGCAGGATCTTGTCCCAGCTCCAATGCTGGTTGATGGGACGCTCCCCTGCCGGAATGGCGTCCACCGTTTGCAGATCTTTGTCCAGAAACGTATCGTGCTGCACGAAGATGCCTCGCTCCTTGTCTTCAGGCAGATACATCTTGTCGCGGATCTCCTGCCACTTCTCCGTTTCATCCGCAGTCACGTCAAGTTTTGCGATCTTGTCAGCAGAAACCTTTTTGAGGCTCTCCAGCGTGTAGCCCAATGTCCATTGGCACAGGTAGTTGGTATACCAGTTGTTATTGACGTTGTTCTCGTACTCGTTGGGGCCCGTGACGCCGTGCAGCATATAACATCCCTTATTCTTGGCATAATGCACTCTCCCTGCCCAGAAGCGGGAGAGCTCCACCAGCACATCGATACCATACTCAAGCAGATAGCTTTCGTCGCCGGTATAGTTGGTGTAGTTATAGATGGCGTAGGCAATGGCGCCGTTGCGGTGGATCTCCTCAAAGGTAATCTCCCACTCGTTGTGACACTCCACGCCGGTGAAGGTGACCATGGGATAGAGCGCGCCGGGCAGGCCCTGCTGCCGCGCGTTATGCTTCGCACCATCTAACTGATTGTGGCGATACTTCAGCAGCTTTTCATTCACCGCAGGGTCGGCTACCGAGAGATACATGGGCAGGATATACGCTTCCGTGTCCCAATAGGTGGCGCCGCCGTATTTCTCGCCGGTAAATCCCTTGGGGCCGATATTCAGCCGCTCATCCTCGCCGTAGTAGGTAGCAAAAAGCTGGAACATATTAAAGCGAATACCCTGCTGCGCCTCGTCGTCACCGCGGATGGTCACATCCGCCTTACTCCAGCGTTCCCGCCATGCCAACCTCTGCGCCGCCAAATGCTCGTCAAAGGATTTTTTCTCTGCCGTCTGCAGCAATGTGAGTGCCACGCGCTCCTGCTCAGCCGCTTCGGTATCTCTGTCAGTGATGACCGCCACGGTCTTTTCCAGCACCGCCTCCTCGTTCTGGCACAGAACAAACGACAAATGTTCCCGCACGGAGGTACCGTCTGCTTTCCGCTTTCTATCCGCCGAAACGGACAGGCGGTTTTCCATGGCGGCGCTGACGGTAAATCGGGGGGTTCCAAAGGGATTGTCCTTGGTCCGCATCTGCAAAAAGCCGGCACCGGCATTACGGCTCGTCACATCCCAGAAAGTTTCCTCGTAGTTGCTGTCTTTGTTGCAGACAGCTCCGTCCAAAGCAGAAGATATCTCCACCTTAGCTACGCCTGACAGCACCTTGACCTGCACCTGAAAATACGCCAAGCGGCGCTCCACGATGCTGAAAAAGCGGCGGAAGGTTAATTGGACGCTGCCGCCCGGCACAGGGACGGTATAGCGGCGTGTCAGCAAGCCGTTTCGCATATCCAGCTCTACCGAAAAATCCTCCGGTTCGATGTTGCCAAGGTCGATTTTTTCGCCGTTCACCGTCATACGAATAGCGGCGAAATTCACCGCATTGATGACCTTGCCGAAATACCGGGGGTAGCCGTTCTTCCACCAGCCCACGCGGGTCTTGTCCGGAAACCAGACGCCGGCAATATAAGTGCCCTGATGGTGCTGGCCTGTATAGCCCTCCTCAAAATTACCGCGCATACCCATGTAGCCGTTGCCGATGGAGGTAAGGCTCTCCATTAAGAGCATATTCTTACGATCCAGCGTGTCGGTTTTCAGCGTCCACGGATCGATGGCAAATATTCTGTTGTACATTCTTCGTTACGCTCCTTATGCATAGCGTTGGTCTGTAAGAAGAAATCTATCTACCCACCATGGCGATGAATAGATAGATTTATTTCTGGCTTTGCAACTGTTTATCCCTTGATACCACCCGATTGCAGGCCGGACACAAAGTATCTCTGGAAGCAGATGAACACAATGATGACCGGCATCAGGCTGGCTACCGACATGGCAAATACATATCCCCACTGGGTAAACTGATGCTGCCCGAAAAAGCCGGAAATCGCAATAGGCAGTGTGCGCTTGAGGTTGTCGTTAATCACTGTCAGCGCCCAGGGAAATTCCTCCCATGCGGTGAGGAAGTTGAAGATACTGACCGAGGCAATGGCCGGGCTTGACAGCGGGATAATTATTTTGAAAAACACCGTAAATACGTTACCGCCGTCAGCATAGACCGCCTCATCATAATCTCTTGGAATGCCTTCTATGTAGCCCTTGATCATGAAGGTGGAAAACGGAATCACCCAGGCCACATAAAACGGGATCAGGCCCCATAGCTTGTTTGTCACATTCAAAAAGTCTGCCAACTGATACTGTGTAATAATCAGCGTTGTGCCGGGAATGATCATCGTACCGATGACCAGACCAAACAGCAGCTTTCTGCCGGGGAAGCGGAATCGTGCCAGACAGAAAGCCAGCGCCGTAGAGATAAAGGCTGCAATAAGAACAGTGGCCAAAGCCACAAAGGCACTGTTCAAAAAGTTGCGATAGAATTTTTCCTGCCCAAAGATGTATGCATAGTTTTCAACGGTGATGTTCTCTGCCGTGGGCAGGAAATGGGGCGGAAATTCATACAATGCGCCGTTGGGCTTGAGGGATGTACTGATCATGTAAATCATGGGCATGACGGACACGGCACCGCCCAACAGCAGGAAGATGTATAAAAGCGCGTTCTTGGCTGATTTTTGCGTTACTATTCTTTTCATAGCATCACCTCAGTTTGCCTCGTTGTTCTTCATGACCTTAAACTGCAGCACCGCAAGGAAGATCAGCGTGACCGCCACAACAAAGGACAATGCTGCGGCATAGCCAAATTCACCGGTGTTGAATGCCTTGTAGTACATCCAGGTAAGAACGGTTTCGGTCTGATGCATCGGCTTGCCGCCGGTGATCATCTTGACGGATGTAAACACGTTGAAGCCGCCAATGGTCAGCATGACAAGCGCAAAGAGAATGGTAGGTCTGATACTGGGAAGGGTGATCTTAAAGAATTTCTGGATGCTGCCGCAGCCGTCAATGGAAGCGGATTCATAGAGTTCCTGGGGCACACTCTGCAGCGCCGCAAGGAAAACCACCATGTTCCATCCAACGCCTTTCCATATACCCAGCATCATTGCCACGCTCAGACCGCCCCAACGGGTATCCAGCCAGGCGATATAGCTGTCCGTCAAGTGCAGCACATTGGTCAGCACATAGTTGAGCATACCCTCGGTGTTGAACACATAGCGGAACACCAACGACACAATAACCCATGAGGTAATCACCGGGATATAGTAGATGACGCGGAAGGACACGCGAAAACGCGGAATGGCGTTGATAAACACAGCGGCCATCAAGCCCAGAATCATCTGTCCCGGCACGGTAACAAGGGTGTAAATAATCGTATTGGCGAAAGCGATGCGGAATGTCTCATCACCTAAGACAGCTTTGTAGTTTTCTAATCCGACAAAGCTGTGGCTGAGCATAGACCCAAAATCCCATTGCAGAAAGCTCATGAAAAAGAGCTTGACAATGGGATAAATCGTGAAAATGGCAAACATGGCCACACCCGGCAGCAACAGCAGAGCGACCTGCCTTTTGTTTCGTCCGGTTCTCAACTCCATAATCGTCTCCTCGCTTGGTAAGGAATATGCGCCGCCGTTGGCGGCGCATATTCAAAACCTCTTGCGTAATAACGCGTTGTCTGATATAATTTTTTAACCGACAAGCAGCGTGTCGACCTGAGCTGCCAGAGCGTCCAGCTTAGTCTGTGCGTCAGCGCCGTTAACAATAATGTCAGTCACAGCAACGGACAGCAGGTTGTCGATCTCGGACCAGGAAGCCACGGGGGGACGAGCCACTGCGGTGGTAATAGCCTCCAGGAACGGGGCAAATGCAGCGTTCTTGACGGTATCGCTCTCCAGCGCAGTCTTGTTTACGGGGATCTGGCCGCACTTAGCCATCTCTTCCTGAGCGAACTCGCTGGTCATAAACTTCATGAACAGCCATGCGCCTTCGCTGTTGCCGCCCTTGAACATGGCGATGTCTTCACCGCCCAGGACGGAGTGGGAGCCGCCGGAGCCGGCAGGCATGTTGCCGGTGCCGTACTTGAAGTCAGGGTATGCGCCGTTCATCTCGGCGGTCTTCCAGGGGCCTTCCAGCAGCATCATGTAACGACCGGTACCGAAACCGTCGGTCATGGGGATGTCACCGCTGTTAAAGCCGGTGAACTGACCCTTCTTGTACATATCGGCAAACTTCTTCACGGTGTCCACAGTAGCGGCGCTGTTGAGGTAGCCGGAGGCCTTGGTGTAGTCCTCATTGGTGATAGCTCCGCCATTGCTCCAGATGTAGGGCAGGATATTCCAGCCGGACAGAGCGGGCTCATTCAGCCCCCACACCTGCTGACCGGCCGCGTTGGTGCCGGAGAGTTTCGCGGCGGCGGCATACAGTTCATCCATCGTCTGGGGAACGGCAATGCCTGCATCAGCCAAAGCCTGCTCGTTGTAGAACAGGATCTTGGTGTTGGTGTTCAGAGCCATTGCATAGTAGTTGCCCTTGACGAAGCCGGTGCTCATTGCGCTGTCGAGCAGGTTGCCGGAAACTTCGGAGAAATCGCTCATTTCCTTATCCAGAGGAACGAGGATATCCATCTTCTGGAATTCGGGAACCCAGGCGATGTCCAGACGAGCCACATCGGGCAGGCTGTCGGAGCCGGCATTGACAATGATCTTGTCGTGAAGCTCTGCCCACTCGTGGGACACGGCATTGACTTTGTAACCGGGGTTTTCTTCCTCAAACTTAGGAATGAGGACATTCATAAGCGTTTCATTCTCAGCGGACTGAGCACTGTAATGATGCCAGAAATCAATGACTACAGGATCAGAGCTCTGAGGTGAACCGGCTGGCGTTTTGCTGCAAGCAGTGAGTACTCCCAATACCATCACTGCTGCAAGTGCGAACGCCAGCACTTTTTTCATGGTCTGTTTTTTCATGGTTATCTTCCTTTCTGTTTTTATATATGTTAACGGAATATGCAGGCAGCTTTGCGCAGAGCAGCTCTGCATCTTTCGTTACATATGTCTGACTGAGCATTTCCGTCCACGCGCCAGGTTCCACAGCCAGTCGGGGGAAATAGTCCGCCTCACCTGCGTTGACAAGAACGATGCAGATCTCATCGTCTGTCTGCCGTCTAAAGCCGTAGACCATATGCTCATCATCACATAGCACCGTCGCATAATCGCCCTCATACAGTGAGGGTGAATTTTTTCGCAATGCGATCAGCTTTTGATACCATTCAAACAGGTCTCTGTTCTGTTTTTCGCCATCCCACTCCATGCACACACGGCATAAGGGATCATTGTCGCCTGTCAGGCCCACCTCGTCGCCGTAGAACACGGCAGGACAGCCGGGCAGTGTCATCTGCAGGGCGACCGCCAGTTTGAAACGCCGTAAGTCGTTTTGACATTCAAACATAAATCGCGCTGTGTCATGGCTGTCCAGCGGGTTATACAGTCGCAGCGCCACTTCCTCAGGGTAGAGCGACAACATCCGATTGATCTGATCGTCGAACCGGGAAACCGACAGATTCCGCTTGCCCAGCCAGCCAACCATTGCCTCCCGGAACAGATAATTCATCGCCGTGTCAAGGCGGTTGGCTGTCACCAGCTTTTGTGCGTCACCCCATGTTTCACCCAGGAGCAGGGCATCTGGCTTGAGCTGCTTGATGCGCGATGAAAATTTCTGCCAGAAGGAGGCCGGCACCTCATCCGCCACATCCAATCGCCAGCCGTCAATACCGAATTCCCGTATCCAGTACTCCCCCACGCGGATAAAGTATTCCGCGGTATCCGGGCAATTCAGATTGATCTTCGGCATCCACTTGTAATGTCCCACACAGTCGTAGTTGCACGGATCAAGTGTGACGGGATAACCTTGCGGGAAAAACCAGTCCCGATATTTTGAGTTTTCCCCATTGCGCACCAGATCCTGGAACGGCGGCCAATAGTAGCCGCAGTGATTAAATACACCGTCAAGGATCAGCCGCAGCCCTCTTTTGTGCACCTCACTGACCAGTTTTCGCAAGTCCTCCTTCGTTCCGAACGACGGATCAATTTCATAATAGTCCACCGTATCGTACTTGTGGTTGGACGGTGCGTTGAAGATCGGTGTCAGATAGAGGCAGGTGGCGCCCAGATCGCATATGTGATCCAAGCCCTGAATGATCCCCTGGATGTCACCGCCCATGAAGTTTTCTCTGGTGGGCGGACTGCCCCAGGGATCAGCATCGGAGGGCGTCAGCCGATCGTCACCGCTGCGGTAGCGCTCGGGAAAGATCTGGTAGTACACCTGCTGTTTGTGCCAATCAGGCGCACAATACCCGTCCCCTTCATTGGGCCAGAGAAACTCAAAGAAATTTTCGTTGATGGCAGGTTCTTTGTCGGATAAACCCTTTGCCCCAAGCCAAACGGTTTCTTCATCACTCTTCAGCACGAAGTAATACCGCACATAAGCTGCCACATCTTCTATCTGTATCGTTATGCGGTAGCAGTCATGATACGCATCACGAAGGCTTCGCTTCATCGGGATGTGTGTCTGCCTGTCGGCAGATGTTTCATAGCGTGGCCAGAACACAAGCGTTACTTGTTTGACATCTTCTCTCGCCGTAGTGATCTGAACGGTCAGTTGATCCCGCGCCCGCGGATATATGTACTCCGGCGTCGGACGATGGACAACGGCAGGCAGGTTCATGCGCCGCCTCCTTTCCGTTTCTTTGCCGTGGATTCGCGTTCAATGATCCGCGTGGACAGCAGTATCTGTCGGATACTGGCCGCTGCGTTCTCAATACGGTTGATCAGGATTTCCGCCACCTGAAGACCCAGCTCGAAGGTATCCACATCAATACTGGTAATGTCGGGCCGGGCAAGCTCTGTAACAACGGTGTTATCGCAGCACACAAGGCCCAGTTCCTGCGGCACGCAGATGCCCATAGCCCTGGCAGTTCTCAGCACGCCCAGTGCCATTTTGTCATTGCTGCAAATAATAGCGTCGGGCCTGTTTTCGGCTTCCAGCAGCTTCTTTGCGCAGACGCAGCCGCTTTCGTGATCTGCCTCTCCGTGCATGACCAGCGATTCATCCGGTGCGATGCCCTCTGCCGTCAATTCGCGCCGGTAACCCTCAATTCTGTCCTGATTGAACACCTTGTCATCTCCGTCAGACACAAACGCAATGCGGCGGTAGCCGTTGTGGATCAGATGTCTGACGGCAATCGCGCCGGCCTGCGTATTGTTGATGTCCACCCAATCGGACTCCAAGCCCACATCCTCCGGCCGGCCCAGAATCACGCTGGGGAACTGCAGTTCCTCCAGTTTCTGCAAGAATCCCGGATTGACAATGGACTGAGGAAATACAATGCCGTCGATTCTCTTTCCGGCGACAAGGCGGGCGATACCGTCTGTTCCGCCAAATGCGGCAGAGCCGTTGGTTACCATCAGATTGTAGCCGCTGCGATGCGCCGCCGTTTCAATGCCAAACACGGTGTTGTTAAAAAAGTTATTGGCATAGTCAGAGGCATTGTCGACATCTATAACCAGAGCAATCGTGTGAGGACTGCCGCTGGCAAAACTCCGCGCAAAGTCGTTGGGCACATATTTCAGCTCTTCCATCGACGCGTAAATGCGCTGTTTCGTTTCCTCGGAAATCGTGCCTTTGTCATTCAGCACTCTTGATACAGTGGAATGTGACACGCCCGCCAAACGGGCAACATCTCTTATTGTAGCTCCCATAGTCCCTCCATGCACACGGTTTACTAATCACCCAAAATAATTTACAAAAACATTCGTTTTAATTTGTATATTTTGCTATGAAATGTTGTTTTTCTTGATTTATTTCACCATTTTTGCCTATGCAACCGTGTGCATAAACCTAAAATAGCACATTTATGCCGTAAAGTCAATAATGATCTTCTTTCCGCCAACCGGAAAACGTGGTGCATTTCATTGCCACGCAGGCCATGGGCGGCACATAGCCTACCCATGCAGAGCACGGTGCGTTCAATTGCCGGCAAGATCAGCAAATTCATGCACTCTGCCGGCTATGAGCGCCGGGTGGCGGGTATGCCCAAGACCATAGATAACGACCTGCGGGGAACGGAGCATTGCCCCGGATTTGCTTCGGCAGCCAAGTATCTCGCCGTCTGCCCGTGCCGCCATCAAGGAGATGGGCACACATAAAACGGTGGATGTATTGGGCTGCGACGGCAAGGCCTTTTAACTTATACGCAGCATAAAAGAAACCGCAGATTTCCGTGACATGTGAAACAGAAATCTGCGGTTTTCTGATAGGGGATACACGGAGAGCTGCCGTTGGCCATGGGCCGTCGCGTCAATCCTTGGCAAACATAGCCGCGCCGATCATGCCGGCGGTATTGCCCAGCGTACAGCAGGCAATGCGTGGATGCTTTGCCGTGTAGGCCGCGCCGTATTCCTGCTGTGACACTTCCCTGCGCAGCGGCGCAAGCAGGTTTTCCCTCTGATTGGCGATACCGCCGGACAGCGCCACCACCTCCGGAAAGAAGATGTTGACAATGTTGGCAATGCCGACGGAGAGATAGTGGACATAGGTTCTGACCACCTCGTCCCCTGCCATGTCACCCATCTGCTGCGCGGTGAAGGCTGTGCGTCCGTCTACGCTGCCCTGTTTTGCGGCAATTTGGTGCATGGCACTTTCCGGGTGCTTTGCCATGGCCTCACGGGTCATACGAATGAGCGCCGTGGCTGAGGCGTAGGCTTCAAAGCAGCCCTTGCGTCCACAGGCGCAAGGCTCACCGTCAGCTACGATCACCATGTGGCCTAACTCGCTGGCCGCACCGGTATAGCCGGTCAGCAACTTGCCGCCAATGACCACACCGCCGCCCACACCGGTGCCCAGCGTGACCATCACGGCGCTCTGTGCGCCCTTGGCAGCACCGGCTACTACCTCCGCCAAAGCGGCGGCGTTGGCATCGTTGACCAAGCGAACGGAGAAACCGGTCATTTTTTTCAAAGCACTGCGCACATCATAATTGATCCAACCCAAATTGCAGGCATAGACCACCGTGCCGCAGTTGTCATCCACCGTGCCGGGACAGCCTAAACCGACGCCGGCAATATCTTCACCTTTTGCAAGGTCACGGATCATATCGGCGATCGTAGCTGTCACCGCCTCTGCGCCTTGCTCTGCGTGAGTGGGACAGGTACTCTGACGGATGATTTCGCCCCGTTCATTGACTACAGCACCCTTGATGTTGGTGCCGCCCAGGTCAATGCCGATATAACGCTTCCTTATTACCATTCCAGATTCTTTTCCGTTTCCCTGCTGAACACATGGGCCACGTTGCCGCCGAAGGTCAGATTGACCCCACTGCCCATGGGGAAGCGTGCCGTGTCACCATTGGCGGGCACAATCACGATCACATCCTTGCCCTCTGCGGTTACGTGCAGGTGGATGCTGGGGCCCATCAGCTCGCTGACATCGACCGTTCCCTTGATGCCGCTCTCACACAGCATCATATGGTCGGGGCGAACACCCAAGGTTACTTCCTGGGGTGCCACATTCTTGGCGTTCAGCCGAGTCTGCTTATCCTCGCTTAACTCTACGCTGATGCCGCCGACTTCCACGGCGTACTTGTCGCCGTTCTTGGTAAGCCTGGCATCAAACAGGTTCATCTGGGGCGTGCCGATAAAGCCGGCCACGAACAGATTGGCGGGATGATCGAACACCTCCTGGGGTGTACCGATCTGTTGAATAAAGCCGTCACGCATGATGACGATACGGTCGCCCAGCGTCATAGCCTCGGTCTGGTCATGGGTCACATAGACGAAAGTGGTATCAATGCGCTGGCGCAGCTTGATGATCTCGGCGCGCATCTGATTGCGCAGCTTGGCATCCAGGTTACTGAGCGGCTCATCCATCAAGAACACGGACGGGTCACGGACGATGGCGCGACCAATGGCCACACGCTGACGCTGACCGCCGGACAGAGCCTTTGGTTTGCGGTCGAGATACTCGGTAATGTCCAAGATCTCAGCCGCCTCACGCACCTTCCGGTCAATGACATCTTTCGGTGTTTTCTTCAGTTTCAAGGAGAACGCCATGTTCTCATACACCGTCATGTGGGGATAGAGGGCATAGTTCTGAAAGACCATGGCGATGTCGCGGTCTTTCGGCTCCACGTTGTTCATCAGCTTATCGCCGATCCACAACTCACCTGCGGTGATCTCCTCCAGACCTGCGATCATACGCAATGTGGTGGACTTACCGCAGCCGGAAGGGCCGACCAGGACAACAAATTCCTTGTCCGCGATCTCCAGGTTGAACTCCTGTACGGCCACGACGCCTTCGGCCGTGATCTGCAGGTTGGTCTTCCTGACCTCTTCGCCCTTCTTGGGCTTCTTTTTCTTTTCGGTGTTGGGGTAGACTTTCTTCAGGTTCTTCAGGATCACTTTTGCCATAATTCTTGACTGTAACTGCTCTGCCTCCGCAAGGAGTAGCCTCACGATCCCCTAAAAGGGTGCATCGCCTTACGACAGGTCTCCACACTGCCGCACCGCCAGCCACAGCGGATTTTATTCCTCCTTATTTTGACCGTTAGCTGCCAATAAGTGGAGTGGCAGCTACCGGCGGGAATAGGCGGCTTTTTATCGCCATATGAACTTCTGTGATAAATTGCCTCCTTCCCTGCCATTCTACCTCATATCATAGGGGATGGCAAGCAAAAGTTGGGAACATTCGGTATGTAAATGCGGCATAAAAAACGAAGGGAGCATTGCTTTTTGTTTTGCCGGCGCAGGATGAGACGCGGAGCGTCCGGCAGGGCAAATGCTCATACTGCCTGCCAGATCAGGCGGTTGTCTTCAAAAGCACAGGTTAAGCGCCCCGAGTCCTTCAGCCAGGCGGTGTAGGAACGCACGGTGCTGCCGATCAGCACATATTGCTCATGGGTCATCATCAGATCGTAGTCGATGAACAGTTGACGCAGCAGTTCCTCCGGCGTTTTCCCCGGGCGGCAAATGCGGCAGATGTGGTCGGCAACGGCCAACACCTTATCACGGTTGCGCTGCGCCAAAGGGGCAATGTCCGTCACTGCGTCCGCATGGGACGGCACAAACAGCTTGGCATCCATGTCTGCTACCTGCTCCAGCGTTGCCAGATAGCCTGCCACATCATAGAGGAAAGAAATCTGGTATTTTGCCAGCGCCGCATCGCTTGACAGGCAGTCGGCAATAAAGGCCGTGCCGTCGGGCAGACGGAAGCCCACCATGTCAAAGAAATGGCCGGGCAGAGGCAGAATCTCAACCTCCTTGGGAAAATCCCCATCGGTAAAGGGCGTCACCTCACAGGGCTGTGCCATGAGAAATTTATGACGCAGCTCCTTAAACGGATAGCCGCCATATAAAAAAGAAGGTTCCAGCTCCGGATGTGCGGTAATCGCCCCCTCAATGCCGCCGGAAAACACTTTGCAGCCATACTGCTTTTGCAGGTATGCGCAGCCGCCCACATGGTCGGCGTTGGAATGAGTCACCAGAATACCGCGGCAAGTCCAGCCCTGCTCATCCAATACCTTGCGGCAACGCCGGCCGGCATCCTTATCACTGCCGCTGTCGATGAGGTAGACCTCTGTACTGCTTGCGCGGTAAATGCCGATTTTAGCGGGACTTTGGATGTAATAGCTCCTCTCCCCCGCTTGTACCAGTTCATACATAGGACAGCACCCGCTCTCTTTTGATTTATTTTAATGTAGCATACGGCGCCGGCATCGTCAACGAAAAACAGCAGAAGCTTGAACTGCACCACACTTGTTTGACAGTATGAAAATGGCTCGCTTAAGGAAGACCGGAAAGAACTCGTCATTGACACCGGCATCTGCACAGGAGAAGGTACAATCCGCGGTGGCGCAGTATATGCGCTAACCAATTTTGCATCAGTTCCGGCGCCTATGGCCAGCGCCCTGGTCACGGCAACGCCGGGTATGCCGCATGGTCTTCCAGCCAGCGCATGGCCGTATAGGCATACACCGCGCTGCCGAGATCCAGGGCGTCGTTGTCGAATTTTACCATGGGATGATGCTGGGGATAGCAGTATCCCTTTTCAGGCTGTCCCGCCGCCAGGGCCAACATGACGGAAGGCACCCTCTGGCTGATATACGCAAAGTCTTCGGAGCCGGCGGACTTGGAGGCGCCGCCGCTTCCGCCGCCGGCATTCAGCTCTTCCACGGAAAAAGCCATTTTCGGTCCCAACAGTTCTTTTACATAGCGATACGCGTCGTGAGACAGCTCCCTGTCATTTTTTAATGTTGGACAGCCGCTTCCGAAGCTGATCTCCGCCTCCGCGCGAAATGTCTTTGCGACGCTGTGAACGATCTCCGCCATTCGCTCCTTTATAAAGGCTCTGACCTCCTCATCGAATGTCCGCAGACTGCCGCCCATGGTCACAACATCCGCAATGGCGTTGGCGGCGGTGCCCCCGTGCATGGTGCCGATGGTCAGCACGGCCCGATCTGTCATGGCAAGCTCTCTGGCGTGGATCTCCTGCAGCGCGATGATCATGTGAGCGGCCGCTGTCAGGGGGTCTATCCCCATATGGGGCATGGAGCCGTGGCAGCCTTTTCCCTTTACCCGTATTTCAAAATAATCCGCAGCCGGAGCGCTGACGCCCGGGCCGGATACGATCACCGTGCCCGGCTCAAAGGGCACTCCCGCCATAACATGGATCATCAAGGCCCCCTCTACCGGCGGATTTTCCAGCAGCCCTGCCCGGATCATGTCCGCAGAGCCTTCAAAGATCTCCTCCGCCGGCTGAAACATGAGCTTTACCGTGCCGCATATGTCCTCCTCATGCCGCTTCAGCAGGCGCGCCGCGCCCAGCAGCATGGCCGTGTGCATATCATGGCCGCAGGCGTGCATGGAGCCATTGGTCGAAGCAAAATCCACCTCCGCCTGTTCCTGAATGGGCAATGCGTCCATATCTGCCCGGAGCAAAAACACCTTTCCCGGTTTTTTCCCTCCCACCATGGCCACCAGGCCCGCACGGCCGCAAAGCTGCGGCGCACAGCCCATCTTCTCCAGCTCGGCCTTTACATAGGCCAGGGTATTATCCAGCGCAAAGCCTGTTTCCGCATGGGCATGCAGATACTTTCGCTGCTGAATGGTCTTATCTTTCCATTCTCTTGCTTCCTTTTTCAATTCCTCTGCGTTCATAAAGGGCATCCTCCTTTGTGCGGCGCACCACAGATGTGGCTTATAATTTCTGCTTGCGGGGCGCTGTTCCCGCTATCTGGTTATTGGGCGTTTGGGCGGATAGTAGCATTTTGCCCGACAATGCATTTTATATGTGCTTGGGATGAGTGTTCCCCCGCGGTCTCATTCCCCTCCGCTCCGGGGCCGCAACAGAAAAAATCCCCTCCGCGTGAGAGGGGATCGCTTGGTCCGGAACGGAAAATCAGTCACTTGAGACAGATGGCTTCGATTTCCACCAGCGCGCCCTTGGGCAGAGCACCAACCTCTACGGCACTCCGGGCAGGATAATTGCCCTCGGTGAAGAACTCGGCGTATACGGCGTTCATGGCGGCAAAGTCGCCCATGTGCTGCAGGAACACGGTGGTCTTGGCAACATGATCCATGGTGAGGCCGGCAGCCTCCAAAATGGCCTTCACATTGGTCAGGGATTGGCGGGTCTGCACGGTGATGTCGCCCTCCACCAGATTGCCGGTGGCGGGGTCAATGGGGATCTGGCCGGAGGTGATGAGCAGGCTGCCGCAGTCGATGGCCTGAGAGTAAGGGCCAATGGCGGCGGGGGCGTTGGCGGTGGCGATGATGTTCTTTTTCATAGTTGTATCTCCTTTACTCATTGATTTCGTAACCGTTTTCCCGGAGCTTTTCGTATATCTCCTTTATATGCTGCGCATTGCGGGTCTCCAAGGACACCTGCACAATGCATGAGCCGATGTCGGTGCGGGTATTGCGGCGCTCATGGTGGATGTCCAGCACATTGGCGCCGGTTTCGGAGATGATATTCAAAAAGCTGGTCATGGCGTGGGGCCGGTCAGGCAGCACCGTGGCGAAGCTCGCCGTGCGCCGCTCCTTGGCAAGGCCGCGGGTGATGATCCGCTCCAGCATGGTCACATCCACATTGCCGCCGGAGAGCAGGGCGCAGACCTTCTTACCCTTCACATCCACCTTGCCGTACATGGCGGCGGCGATGCCCACGGCACCGGCGCCCTCGGCCACCAGCTTTTGCTTTTCCAGCACCGTCAGGATGGCGCTGGCAATCTCCCCTTCCTTCACCGTTACCACATCGTCCACATACCGGCGCACAAGGTCGAAGGTCAGGTCGCCGGGGGTCTTCACCTGAATGCCGTCGGCGATGGTATGGACGGACGGCAGCGTGAGGATGCGGTTGGCGTGGATGGATTCCACCATGCTGGCAGCACCCGCCGCCTGCACGCCGATGACCTTGCACCGGGGCATCAGATGTTTGATGGCATATGCCGCGCCCGCAATGAGTCCGCCGCCGCCGATAGGCACCAGAAAGATGTCGCAATCGGGCAGCTGCCGGCTCAGCTCCAGACCGATGGTGCCCTGGCCGGCCATGACGCTGTAATCATTGAACGGATGGATGAAGGTGAGCTTGTTCTCATCACGGAGCCGAACGGCCTCCGTATAGGCATCGTCATATACGCCGGGCACCAGCACCACATGGGCGCCGTAGCTGCGGGTGGCCTCGATCTTGCTCAGGGGCGCTCCTTCGGGAATGCAGATGGTGGCGGGAATGCCCATATCGCGGGCGGCAAAGGCCACACCCTGAGCGTGGTTTCCGGCGGAGCAGGCAATGACGCCCCGCGCCTTTTCCTCATCAGAAAGCGTCGCAATCTTATAATAAGCACCGCGGAGCTTGAATGCGCCGGTCTTTTGCAGGCAATCTGCCTTCAGATAAAATTCGCAGTCGGGAACGATATCCTTTGTGGCAACTACCGGAGTGTGGTTGATCACCGGGTCAAGGATCCTCTGGGCATCTTGCAGCATTTCCATGGATAGCATGACAATTCCCTCCAATCATAAGTCCGCAACACGGGCACAAAAATATGCAGTTTTGTCTACCGTGAGCATACCCTATTGCTCCGTGTTTGTCAAGATTGTATTGGGTCAGAAATTACGGCATGGCGGCGAAGCCGGGGTTTTTCTTGCAAATCTTTCCGGGGCATGGTAGGATATTCTTATCAAAAAACGGAGGGACGAACTATGGCCATTACCAAGGAGATCCTGACCACGCTGGCACAGCAGCACGACAGCTTTTACCTCTATGACCAGGCGGGCATCACGGAATGCGCGGAAAGGCTCAAGGGAGCCTTCCCCTTTGCCTCATTTCTCTACTCTGTGAAGTGCAACCCCCATCCCCAGGTGCTGCAAACGGTGTTCGCTCAAGGTTTCGGGGCAGACGCCGCCAGCCTGGGTGAGGTGCTTCTGGCGGCGGAGAACGGCCTGACACCCGACCAGATCTACTACTCCGCCCCGGGCAAAACCCCGATGGAGCTGGCAGGCGCGGTTGACAAGGCCACCATCATCGCCGACAGCCTTCACGAGCTGCGTTTGCTGGAGGAGCTGGCAGCCCGGCGGCGGGAACCGCTCTGCGTTGGTATCCGCCTGAACCCCGCCTTTGCATTTGACGGCGGAGCGGCGGTGCCCTCCAAATTCGGCATCGACGAAGAGCAGGCTCTGGCCTTCCTGCGGCGGAATGACTGCCCCCACCTGCGCGTCACGGGCATCCATGTGCATCTGCGCAGCCAGGTGCTCAGCGCCGATGCCATCGGCGTATATTATAGGAATATGTTTGCTTTGGCAGACCGTGTGGAGGCCGCCTTGGGCCGGACGCTTTCGTACATCAACCTCGGCTCCGGCATCGGCGTGCCCTATGCACCCACGGACACGGAAGTGGATCTCCCCGCTCTGGCAAATATGCTGCAGGGTGCCGTGGGGCAGCGGAAGACCCGCATATTTATAGAGACCGGCCGCTACTGCGTGTGCAGAAACGGCGTGTATGTTACCCGGGTGCTGGATAAGAAGGAATCCTGCGGCAAGATCTATGTGATTTTGAAGAACACCCTCAACGGCTTCATCCGTCCTTCCGTGGCACGGATGGTGGAAAAATACGCCGGCGCGGAAAAGCCCGCCGGCTGGGAACCGCTGTACACCGGCAGGGACAGCTTCGGCTTCTATCCTCTGGCAGGAGAAACCACCCGGGAGACGGTGGACCTGGTGGGCTGCCTGTGCACCGGCACGGACGTCATCGCAGAGAATATCCACCTGCCCCGGATGGAAGTGGGCGACATATTGGTGATGACCAACGCCGGAGCTTATGCGGCGGTGCTGTCCCCGTGGCAGTTCGCCTCCCTGCAAAAGCCGGCGGAGCTGTTCCTCCGGGCAGACAGAACGGTCCTCGCGTAAACAGCAGCTCCCTCCGGATGGTTCCGGAGGGAGCTGCTGTTCGCAATTATTCGACGGGAGCAGAATAACCGGTTATACGGCCCATCTGCTTTTCGCTCAAGGGTGATCCGTCAGGATTTGCGGCAAAGCGGAATGTGTAGCCGTAACCCGGGTCTGCCGGGAAGGCTACGGCACGGTCTGTGCAACGTTACAGACACTTGGCTGTCCGTCATGGAAAACCGCCGCACCATGTCCCGTACGCTGTCAAAATACCGGTAACGGCAGGCAATAATTTGCCGCCATGTCTTACAGGCAGATACAAAAGCTTCCGGAAAAGAGAGTTCTTTTCCGGAAGCGTTTTGTCTTTTTAGCCCCACAGGGCGGTGAGCATGGGAATGATCTGCTTTTTGCGGCTCATGACGCCGGGGAGGAACAGGGTGTTGTCCTTAGGCTCCACGGAGAAAGCGTTGCGGATAGTGTCATCGCTGCCCACATACAAAAGCTGCGTACCCTCCAACAGCACATCCGTCAGCATCAGCAGCATCATGTCGTAATGGTGCTCGTCCCGGATGCGGTTCATCTCCTTGAGCAGTTCACTCTTGCGGTTCATAATATCTATAGAGTCCAGACAGGTGATCTGGCTCACGCCCAGCACCTGTTCGGCGATATGAAACTCCTTGAAGTCCGAGGCGATCATCTCCCGCACAGACTTGTCGGGACTGACGGAGGCAAACAGCTCCCGGCCGATGTCCTCCAGCTTGACATTGGCGATCCGGGCCAGACGCTCCGCCATGGAAATGTCCCGCTTGGTGCAGGTGGGAGACTTGAACATCACCGTGTCGGACAAAATGGCCGCCGCCATCAGCCCCGCCATGGGGCCGGAGGGAATGACGCCGTGCTCCTGATACATGGCGGCGATGACGGTATTGGTGCTGCCCACAGGCTCATTGCGCATATGGATGGGCTGGCCGGTCTGGATGTCCGCCAGACGGTGGTGGTCGATGATCTCCAGGATCTCTGCCTGATCCAGCCCGGGTACGGACTGGGCAATCTCGTTGTGATCCACCAGCACCACCTGCTTGCGCCGGGGGCGCAGCAAATGGTAGCGGGACAGGGTGCCCACCACTTTTTCGTTCTCGTCCAGCACAGGATAGCTGCGGTAGCGGCTCTTGAGCACCACCTCACGCACATCGTCGATGTAATCGTCCAGGTGGAAGCACACGATCTCCCCCCTCTGGCAGGGGCGGGAGATGGGAATGGCCTGATAGATCAGGCGGCACACCCGCCCGGCAGGGAGCGGCGTGGAAATGATGCAGGTCCTGCCCGTGTAGCTCTCCAATTTCGGGTCGACATCCGCCCGGCATATGATAAGACAGCTCACATCCTGATCCAGCGCCCGCTGGATCATGTCCGGCTGGCTGGCACACAGGACGATGTTATTGCTGCCGGTGAAGCGCAGATTCTCGGCGGTCTGGGGCATGGCTACCACCACATTGCCACTGACGCTGGTGGGAATGCCTCTTCCCTCGTTGACAATGCGGCCCTCCAGAACGCTGACCAGATTGAAAACCGGCAGCTCCTCCACCCGGCTGTCCACCAGCGTTTCCATACTGAAGGTGGCAATGTCCCCGGCGGAGAGCATTCCATACAGGGTGCCGTCGTCATTAACAACGGGCACGGCGGAAATGCGCTGCTCGTGCATCACAGACCATGCCCGATCCATGGTGACGGAAAAGCTTAAACAAGGAGGCGTATCAAAATCCAGATCGCAGACCTGGGTGCGCACCGTCCGCAGCAGCTGAGGCTCGGCAAAGCCGAAATGCTTGAGCATACGGCCTGTTTCGTCGCTGATATGGCCCAGGTGCGCCGCCACATACCGTCGGTCGCCCAGGGCGTTGCGCAGGGCAGCATAGGACATGGCCGCCACAATGGAGTCCGTATCCGGATTGCGGTGTCCGGTCACATAAATTTCGTTCATCCTCTCGCCTCCCATAGGTGTTTTTTTTATTATAAAACCGGCACCCGTCTTTTTCAATACGAGGATATACTAAAAATTGGTACCATGGACAACTGATTTCGGTGAAAAAGCAGAGAATTTGCCCCGTTTCGATGATTTTATGGTGGGAGTTTGGGGGCATTACGGATTCCCTTGCCGCCGGCGGCCGCTCATGCCGCCCTGCAAAACGCTGTCAAAGGAGCGAGCAAAAAGTCCCGCCGGGAAGGCGGGACTTTTCTCCGTATGGGGTTAATTCAGCATCTGGGCGTCGTAGTCCTCGTTGTATGCCAGGAAGATATCCTCCGGGGATTCGATGATACCCCACTCCTGCAGAAGCTGCAGGGTACGGGTGCAGTGTGTGTTGAGATACAGCTCCGCATAGACGCTGCCATCCAGATTTTGCAGGTAGATGTCGACCTTACACTGCTCACCCTGGTACAGATCTATGGCTGTCATGTCCATATGGGCGGCATCGTCCGTAATGGCCTTATACAGCGCCTGACTCTGCTGTGCTGTAAGCTCCTGCTGCGCTCCGCCCCAGAGGTTGTAATAACCCGTGCGGAAATCGCTTACGCTGGGATTTTCCGAGGTCAGCATCACCAGACTGCGGCGGAAGGACCCTGTTTCCAGCATGGGCAGAATGTGCTTCACATCCTCCTGCCGCAGATCATACCGCCGGGAGAGGGTGCTGCTTTCAAGGAAATAGGTCAGGGTGATGGGGCGGCCATAGCCGGCGGCATTCTCGCCCTCCTCCCTTTCGCGCTGCTGAAAATACTTGTGTGCTTCAATGATGGCAGCAATCTCCTCCGGGTCTCTGGTGACGCAGGGAACGGACTTGTAATTCAGATTTATGTTCACCTTGGCGTCCACCACCTGCTCCACACTGGGAATGCGGCTCTCATATCCGAAAACATCCGCCTTTATGCACAGGGTAATGCCCACGATGACCACGCACAGGGCGATGAGCTCCGGCCACAGCTTTTTGAAAATACGGGGTGTCTTGGCAATGAGCATCTGGCTGCCAATCATGCACACCAGGCCCAGGCCCACCATACAGGAAAGCAGCACAGGCAGCTCCCGGGTGCCGCTGAACAGCTCCGCGAACACCAGGCCCAGGCCCGCGCCCCCCAGGAGCGCCACGACCCACCGCACCACCGGCTGCAGCGGCTTAAAGGCCAGGGTATCCCCGGAGCGCTCACTGCGGCGGATGCGGTAGAGGAAGTAGCTGCCCACCAGCAGCGCCACAGCCACAAGACCATAGACCAGCAGTGTCTTCCATGCGTCAGGGGACATGAATTTATCGCTCTCTTTGTACAGTGCCACTTCGCTGCAACTCATTTTCAGCCGCAGCACCGGAGTGAGCCACGTGGCGGTGTCGTTCAGGCCCATATAGAATATGTTGTCATTATAGCTGGGGTAGAAAATGCTGCACAGGGCATTTATAAGCAGCCGAGCCAGCAGAGCCACGCAGTTCAGTCCCCCAAAAGCCACCAGCACCGCCGGTATCCAGCCGGTAAGCACACAGCAGAGGATGCCCAAAGCGAAAAACAGCAGGAAGGTGAGCAGAGAGGCCGCCAGCCAGGACAGGCTCCCGCCCCACTGAACGCCGCTGCCGCTCTGGGCCAGCACCGCCAGCAAAAACACCAGCACATTGCCCAGCGCCACGCCGCCCGCCCCGCACAGAACATGGGTGCGGAACTGGCAGCCCCGGCTCATGGGGAAGCTGTGCAGACCACAGGTGGCCCGGGCATTGGACAGGTAGAAAAACAGGGACGCCGCCAGAACAATCCCCGCAAAGAGGTTGATCCACACAGAGGCGGAAACAGCTCCCTGAAAGATCCTCTGGATGGTGGACTGATAAAACTCAGGCGCTTCATCGGCAAGACTGCGCCACAGGTGCAGGGGAAGGATCAGCAGCCACAGCAGCGTGTAGCCCCCCAGCAGGGGCCAGCAGCGGCGCAGATCGCTGCGCAGCAGGGCCGGATTATAAAAGGATCTTGTGAGCAGCATCGTCCGCACCTCCCAATTCATAGATAAAGATCTCCTCCAGTGTCAGAGGAATGGCCTCCAGCAGCACCGGATCGGTAATTTGCATACGGCGGCAGATCTCCTCGCTGCTGCCGCGCATGATGTAGGTATGCACACGGCCCACCGCCGAATGGTGCAGGATCTGCAGCTCGGCGGGGAGTGCGGGCTCTTCGGCAGTCTTATAAGCCACCTGCAGCTTCACAGTGTTGTCCTGCAGATCGGAGAGAGTCCGCTCCAGCAGCACTGCGCCCTTATCCATGATGCCCACATGGTCGCACACATCCTCCAGCTCCCGGAGGTTGTGGCTGCTCAGCAGCACCGTGGTGCCTCGGGCGGCCACATCGTCCAACAGCACCTGCCACACCTGACGGCGCATGACGGGGTCCAGTCCGTCCACCGGCTCATCCAGCACCAGATACTCCGGCAGACAGCTCATGGTGATCCAGAAGGCCGCCTGCCGCTGCATACCCTTGCTCATGCGGCGGATGGGCTTCTTTTCGGAAATCTGAAACAGCTCCCGGAGCTTGTTAAAGCGTTCCTTGTCGAACTTGGGGTACATCCCCGCATACAGCGCGGCCATTTCCCGGATGGTGGACTGGTTATAGTAAAACCAATCGTCGGGAATGGACACTATGCTCTGCTTCACATGGCGGTTTTCAAATACCGGGATGCCGTTTACCAGCACCTGGCCGCTGTCCTGCTTATATACGCCTGTGATGTGGCGCAGCAGGGTGGACTTGCCGGCACCGTTGGGGCCCACCAGGCCGTATACCGCGCCCCTGGGCACCGTTATGGTGGCACCCTTCAGGGCGGCAAAGCCGTCAAAGGTCTTCACCAGGTTTTTTACCTCAATCATTGCTCTTCTCCTCCTTCCACAGAGCCAGCCACTGCTGCTCCGTCATGCCCAGGTGCCGCAGCTCCTCTATGATCTCCTCCAAAGACGCTGTCAGCTCCGCCATGCGTCGGCTGTTTTGCTCGCCGTCCTCCGCCACGAAGCTGCCCCGGCCGGCCACGGAATACACAAAGCCCTCCGCCTCCAACTGGGCGTAGGCCCGCTGGATGGTGTTGGGGTTAATGGCCAGCTCCGTGGCCAGCTTGCGCACAGAGGGAAGCTGATCTCCCGGCTGCAGCCCTCCACTGAGCATCAGCCGCCGCAGACCGTCCCGCACCTGCTGGTGAATAGGACGACTGTCCCGGTAGTCAATATGCAGCACGCTGTATGCCTCCTTTCTGTGTGTTAAGTGTACTATTCGTATTAGTACAGTTAATATACCACAGCATTTTATTCCTGTCAAGTGGCTAAATGGGAATATTTTCTGTCCCCATGGGGCAAGATGAAAGGGAATAGCTCAAGGACAGGAATACGGATCCTCACTGGCGGGACGAGGTGCGCCGGAGGCAAAACGCATTTCATTATTATTTAATTAAAAGGAGAAATAACCGTGAAAGCAATGGTCTATGAAAAAGGCTGCATCCGCTGTGGCCTGTGTGCGGCGGTTTGTCCGGAGGTCTTTTCCATTACCCCCGGACAGACTGCCCGGGCCGAATCCGGGGACATTCCCACTTCCCTGCAGATCAACGCCCAGGCTGCCGCCGAGGGTTGTCCCGTGGATGCTATTACAATTCAATAAAAAAGTGCGTTTTTTTATAAAATCGTGCTTTACAAGCGGCAAAGGTTGTGATATTTTATTAGAGTACGCTGCTATGCGTATGAATTGCCCTTGCCTTAGTCCTGCGGATGCTTCACCCGTCCCGGCACTCAGACAGCGGGCAGAACATAATGAAAGGTGGAAAATAACCATGATGCTGAAAGATCAGAAGACCTCCATTATCGAGGCCAACCGTACCCACGAGAACGACACCGGCTCCCCCGAGGTGCAGGTCGCGATCCTCACCGAGCGTATCAGCCAGCTCACCGCTCACCTGAAGGTGCATCCCCACGACTTCCACAGCCGCCGCGGTATGCAGATGATGATCGGTAAGCGCCGTCGTCTGCTGGACTATCTGGCCAAGAAGGACATCGAGCGTTATCGTGCCCTTATCGCCAAGCTGGGCCTGCGTCGATAATTTCAGGAATCCGGGTGGTGCAGGCTCCCTGCGCCACCCTGTTTTCACATTTTCAACTCATCCCACGGAAGGAAACTTGCGCCTTTAGCGTTTGAAAATGTACCTTGCCCCAGGGTGCGTTTTCAAGTGCTAAAGGGTTTGTCTTCCGGGGGAAATAAGAAGCAAAAGGAGATCAACCCATGTCAACAATCATTACCAAGCGCCAGTTCCCGGGCTACCACAAGTATGAGATGGATCTGGCCGGCCGGCCTCTGACTCTGGAGGTGGGCAAGCTGGCAGAGCTGGCCAACGCCGCCGTGATGGTGGGCTACGGCGACACCCGTGTGCTCTGCTGCGTCACCGCCGCTCCCCGTCCCCGGGACGGCATCGACTTCTTCCCCCTGAGCGTGGACTTTGAGGAGAAGATGTACTCCGTGGGCCGTATTCCCGGCAGCTTTAACCGCCGTGAGGGCCGCCCCGGCGAGAAGGGCATCCTGACCAGCCGCGTCATCGACCGCCCCATCCGCCCCCTGTTCCCCTACGATTTCCGTAACGATGTGTCCGTGATGTGCACCGTCATGGCTGTGGATCACGACTGCTCCCCCGAGATTGCCGCTCTCATCGGCACCTCCGCCGCTCTGGCCATTTCCGACATTCCCTGGAACGGCCCCGTGGGCGCCCTGAAGGTGGGTCTGGTGGACGGTAAGCTGGTGTTCAATCCCGACGCTGAGCAGCGCAAGGTCAGTGATCTGGATGTCACCGTGGTCTCCACCGGCAAGAAGGTGGTCATGATCGAGGCCGGCGCCAATGAGGTGCCCAACGATGTAATGTTCGAGGCCATCCGCTCCGCCCACGAGGAGAACCAGAAGCAGATCGCCCTCATAGGCCAGATGGTCTCCGAGATCGGCAAGCCCAAGTTCGACTATCCCCACGCGGACTTCAATCAGGAGCTGTTTGACAAGATCGTTCATGACTTTATGGACGAGGCCAAGGCCGCCATGGATACCGACGATAAGAATGTCCGGGAGGCCCGCTGGAACGAGATGATCGAGCACTGGCACGAGAAGTATCTGGAGGAGTATCCGGATATGGATCAGTATCTGGAAGAATTCACCTACAAGTTCCAGAAGAAGATCGTCAAGGCGTGGCTGCTGCAGGGACACCGTGTGGACGGCCGCCAGAAGAACGAGATCCGTCCTCTGGACGCCGAGGTGGGCGTGCTGCCCCGTGTCCACGGCTCCGGCCTCTTTACCCGTGGCCAGACCCAGGTCCTCTCCGTCTGCACCCTGGATACCCTGTCCGCCAATCAGAAGCTGGACACCATCTGGGAGGAGACTGAGAAGCGCTATATGCACCACTACAACTTCCCCGGCTACTCTGTTGGTGAGGCTAAGCCCGCCCGCAGCCCCGGCCGCCGGGAGATCGGCCACGGCGCGCTGGCTGAGCGCGCCCTGCTGCCCGTGATCCCCCCGGTGGAGGAGTTCCCCTATGCCATCCGTGTGGTATCCGAGGTGGTATCCTCCAACGGCTCCACCTCCCAGGGCTCCATCTGCGGCTCTACTCTGGCGCTGATGGACGCCGGTGTGCCCATCAAGGCCCCCGTGGCCGGCATTTCCTGTGGCCTCATTCAGGATGATGACGGCTCCTTCACCACCTTTATCGACATTCAGGGCGTGGAGGACTTCCACGGTGAGATGGACTTCAAGGTGGCCGGCACCAAGAAGGGCATCACCGCCATTCAGATGGACCTGAAGAACGACGGCCTGACCATGGAGATCATCCGGAACGCTCTGGACATCACCTACGATGCCCGTGTGCAGATCCTGGACCAGATCATGCTGCCTGTAATCGCCGAGCCCCGGCCCGAGGTCAGCCCCTATGCCCCCAAGATGATCACCATGCACATTGATCCCGACAAGATCCGGGATGTCATCGGCAAAGGCGGCAGCGTCATCCAGAAGATCGTGGCAGAATCCGGCGCCAAGATCGACATCGACGATGACGGAACCATCCACATTGCCTCCCCCGACGCCAACTCCTGCGCCCTGGCAAAGAAGTGCATCGACGACATCGTGTTCGTGCCCGAGGTGGGCGCTCTGTACTATGGACGCGTGGTGCGTCTGATGACCTTCGGCGCCTTCGTGGAGCTGGCTCCCGGCAAGGACGGCCTGGTGCATATCTCCAAGCTGGCCGACCACCGCATCGAGAAGGTGGAGGATGCCTGCAAAATCGGCGATATGATGTGGGTCAAGGTCACGGAGATCGACGAAAAGGGCCGCGTGAACCTCTCTCACAAGGACGCCATGAAGGAGATCAAGGCTAAAGAAGAGGCCGGCGAAGTCATCAAGTAATTTCCGATTTCTATAGCAAAAGAGGACACCCCTCGGTGTCCTCTTTTTTTTGCGCCGGTTTTTCGTTTTATCCCTGATTTTGCATCGTCTCCGCGCCCATCTTCGCCGGCTGCTGCCGCAGCCCCGTCCTTTTTGCTTTCCGCCTTCTCTCACCCCAGCAGCCCTGTGATGTCCTCCACCGTAAGCTGGGGCTGCAGCGCCAGATTCACTCCATAGGCCATCATGCGGCTCAGCTCCCGCACGCGCTGGTCGATGTCCCGGGGCGTGACAAACAGGGCCTCCCCCTCCGCCGGCGGAGCATCCTCTCCCACCAGCCGCTCTGCCCGGATCACTGTGGGCAGTCCCAAGGCCAGCACCGGCACGCCCAGGGTTTTCTCCGACACCTCCTTGCGTTGGTTGCCCACCCCGGAACCGGGGACAAGCCCCGCGTCCGTCAATTGCAAGACACCGCACAGCCGCTCCCGGCTGCGGGCCGCCAAGGCATCCAGCACGATGATACACCGGGGCCGCAGCATCTCCGTCACGGCGGCGATCAACTCCCAGGTCTCCACCCCTGTTTCCGCCAAAACGCCGGTGGTCAGGGCCGCCACGGAGGAAAAGCCACGGAATTCCTGGGGCATGGAGCGAAGCATATGCCGGGTCACCAGGATATGTCCCAGCGCCAGCGGCCCCACGGCATCCGCCGTCAGTGAGCGGTTGCCCAGGCCCACCACCAGCACCGGCTCCTCGCCGCCCGGCAGCAGAGCCATCAGCTCCCGGGCGATGCACTGGGCTCCCTGCACGAAAAAATCCTTTCGCCGATGCAGATACGGCGCAAGCTCCATGGTGATGTATTTTCCCACAGGTCGCTCCAGCCGCCGGGCCTGCTCCGGGTCAGTGAGCTCCATGTAGGTCAAGGCGTAGCCATCCCGCATTTTCCGCCGCACCTCCATACCCGGGCAGGAGGCGATCTGCGCCGCTCCCATATGAATTTGCGCCGCTTCCAGTGCCAGATCCGTTCCCAAAACGCTCACCCTTGTGGTCACACCCCTTTCAAAAACACAAAATATTGTGGCTAATATGTAGTCTTCCGCCGAAATCAGAAAATATTCAATTTTTTCCGGCAAATCTCAAAAAAGGGCTTGCAATTTAGGATAATCAATGCTAAAATATCATCCTGCGTGGATGTTTTTTAAGGCGAAACGCGAAATTGATCGTCGGGGAGGTGTTTGGTTTGCCGAATATCAAGTCTGCTAAGAAGCGTGTTCTGGTGTCCGAGGCTCGTAATGCCCGCAATAAGGCCGAGCGCTCCGCACTGAAGACCGCTATCAAAAAGTTCGAGGCTGCTGCCGTTGAAGGCAATCGCACCGAAGCCGAGGGCGCTTACAAGGTTGCAGTGAAGAGCATCGACAAGGCTTCCGCAAAGGGCCTGCTGCACAAGAATAACGCAGCTCACAAGAAGAGCGCTCTGACTCTGAAGCTCAATAGCATTGGCTGATAAACCAAACTAAGAGGACGCCTGCGGGTGTCCTCTTTTTTTGCTTGCATATATTTTTCCCTTGACTCCCGGCGAAAATCGTGATACGCTTACTCCATTACAGGCGATGATGGGCGTGGCGGCCCGGAGCCGCGGGAGGAAATGCCCGCCGGTTGGCACCGTTACAGCCATAGAGTGCGGGAAAAACCCGAATTCAGGTGGAACCACGGACTATGCTTTTAGTTCGCCCTGAGCTGCGTCGGCAGTTCGGGGCGCTTTTTGTTTTACTGAGCTGAAAATTCATCATATAAAGGAGAATCACTATGAAAAACACTGACAAGACCATGGACAAGATCGTTGCCCTGTGCAAAAACCGCGGCTTCATCTTTGCCGGCTCCGAGATCTACGGTGGTCTGGCCAACACCTGGGACTACGGTCCTCTGGGCGTGGAGCTGAAGAACAATGTGAAGAAGGCCTGGTGGAAAAAGTTCGTCCAGGAGAACCCCTACAACGTGGGGCAGGATGCCGCCATTTTGATGAATCCCCAGACCTGGGTGGCCAGCGGCCATCTGGCGGGCTTCTCCGATCCTCTCATGGATTGCAAGGAGTGCAAGGAGCGCTTCCGGGCGGACAAGCTCATTGAGGACTGGTGCGCCGAAAACGGTGTGGCGCTGCCTAAGCCCATCGACGCATTCTCCCAGCAGGAGATGAAGGACTTCGTGGAGGAGAAGAACATCCCCTGCCCCTCCTGCGGCAAGCATAACTTCACCGACATCCGTCAGTTTAACCTCATGTTCAAGACCTTCCAGGGAGTCACCGAGGATGCCAAGAACACCGTGTACCTGCGGCCCGAGACCGCCCAGGGTATCTTCACCAACTTCGTCAATACCCAGCGCACCACCCGGCGCAAGCTGCCCTTCGGCGTGTGCCAGATCGGTAAGTCCTTCCGCAACGAGATCACCCCGGGCAACTTCATTTTCCGTGTCCGTGAGTTCGAGCAAATGGAGCTGGAGTTCTTCTGCAAGCCCGGCACCGACCTGGAGTGGTTCAATTACTGGCGCACCTTCTGCCACAACTGGCTGCTGGGCATCGGTCTCAAGGACGAAAACCTGCGTCTGCGTGACCACGATCCCGAGGAGCTGTGCTTCTACTCCAAGGCCACCACGGACTTTGAGTTCCTGTTCCCCTTCGGCTGGGGTGAGCTGTGGGGCGTGGCTGACCGCACCGACTACGACCTGACCCAGCACCAGAACACCTCCGGCAAGGACCTGACCTACTTTGATCCTGAGACCAACCAGCGCTACATTCCCTATGTGGTGGAGCCGTCTCTGGGCGTGGAGCGCAGCGTGCTGGCGGTGCTGTGTGACGCTTATGACGAGGAAGTGGTGGACGAGAGCAAGAACGATGTGCGCGTGGTGCTGCATCTGCATCCCGCCCTGGCCCCCTACAAGGCGGCCATCCTGCCCCTGAGCAAGAAGCTCTCCGAGCCGGCCATGAAGATCTACGAGGAGCTGGCAAAGGAATGGATGATCGACTTCGACGAGACCGGCTCCATCGGCAAGCGCTATCGCCGGGAGGACGAAATCGGCACGCCCTTCTGCATCACCGTGGACTTTGACACCGTGGGCGACGCTGAAAAGGCCGGCGACAACTGCGTCACCGTTCGCGAGCGCGACAGCATGGAGCAGGTCAGAATCCCCATCAGCGAGCTGAAGGCATATCTCACCGAGAAGCTGGCCTACTAAGCCATGAAAATGAAAAAGCAACTGGCCGCAGGCGGCGCCCTGCTGGTCATGACCGCTGCCGCCTGCGTGAAGCTGGCCAAATGGGCAGGCAGGAAGATCGACCAACGACAACAGAAAAAGAAGTGATTTTAAGCACAAGGGGGGGACAGGCATTGCCTGTTCCCCCCTGATTTTCACGCCGTCCTCCCCCCCTTGGGGATCCGTATGGTCAGCAAAATTTCGTCCTCCGTATCCTGGCGTCCGCAGGCGGCATTGACTCCCGCCGAACGCATGAGACTCAGTGACCTGTCCAGACTGTTGAGAAACAGCCGCACATCCTTGAGGATGAAGGTGGGCCGCCGCCGGGGCGGTGTGGTCCGGATCGCGCGCAGCAGCGATTCTATGTATTCCTCCGTCTGTGCCACATTCATGCGCCGGGCAATGATGGTCTTGGCTGCCGCGATCTGTTCCTCCTGGTCCGTAAGCCGCAGCAGCGCCCGGGCGTGACGCTCCGACAGATCCCCCTGCCGCAGAAGCTCCACCACCGGCGGCGGCAGGCGCAGAAGCCGCAGCTTGTTGGCCACGGCGGATTGGGATTTGCCCAGCCTGCGGGCCGCCTCCTCCTGGCTCAGGCCCCACCGCTGCACAAGCTGGGCGATGGCCGCCGCCTCCTCCATGTAGTTCAGATCCCGCCGCTGGAGGTTTTCCATGAGGGCCAGCAGGGCTGAGTCCTCCTCCCCTACCTGGGCGATGAGGCACGGCAGCTCCTTTAGTCCCGCCATTTTGGCGGCACGGAAGCGCCGCTCCCCGGCCACCAGCTCGTACTCTTTGCCCCGGGTGCGCACGGTGGCGGGCTGCAAAATGCCGTACTGCCGGATGCTGTCTGTCAGCTCCTTAAGCCCCTCCGGGTCAAAATCACGGCGGGGCTGATGAGGATTGGGTACGATGCGCTCCAGAGGTATGTACCGCACCCGGCTCGAAAGAAAATCACTTTTGAGTGTATTTTTCATGTAAAACACCTCCTTTTTCCCAAATATAGCAGAAGAAGGCGAAAAAAAAGAGGGAAATTCGTCGGGAAATCAAATTATGATTGCAAAAAAGCACCCCCGCAGGGGTGCTTTTTCTTGCCGTTCTTTACCGGCACAGGAAGCTGAACCAGCCCTCGCTTTGGCAGGTTTCCACGATGTCCCAGCCGTCCCGGCGCAGATGCTCCGCCACCTCACCGACCCGGTCGTCGATGATGCCGGAGCAGAGGAAGCATCCCCCCTCCTTCAAAAAGGGCCGCACCTGCGGGGAAATGCCCAGGATGACATCCGCCACGATGTTGGCCACCACCATGTCGTACTCGCCGCCGAATTCCTTCTGCAAGGCGTGATCCGTGACCACATTGCCCCAGCGGACGGTGTAGCGGTCCCTGCCGATACCGTTGATGGCGGCGTTTTCGTAGGCCACATCCACGCACTTGTCGTCAATGTCGCAGGCAAAGGCCTCCCTCGCCCCCAGCAACAGAGCGGCAATGGATAAGATCCCGCTGCCGCAGCCCAGATCCAGCACCCGCTCACCGCCGTGGATATGCCCATCCAGCGTCTGCAGGCACAGTCTCGTGGTAGCATGGCTCCCGGTGCCGAAGGTCAACCCCGGATTCAGCCGCAGCTCCACCCGGTGGGTGCTGCCGGCCTCCTCCCACTCCGGGATTACCAGCAGCCGCTCGCCGATCTCCATGGGCTTATAAAACTGCTTCCAGTTGTTCTCCCAGTCGGCGTCCGCCACGGCAGCATGGGTAAGCCTCGCCTCCGGCAGGGCAGAGAGCATCTCCTCCACGGAACGAAGACACTTTTTTCCATCGCCGTCATCCGGCAGATAGAAGGTCACCCGGCAAAGCCCCTTCTTCTCCCGCAAAAGTTCGTCGTCCACATAGTCCCAGTATTGATGGTTATTTTCCAAAAAATCTTTAAAATCCGCCTCGTCGTCAATGACCAGGCCTTCGATCCCCATATCCTCCAAACGGCCGCACAGGTCGTCCAGTCCTCCGGAGCAGGTATCAATGCGCGCCTCGATCCAGTTCATCGCTTGGTACCTATAAAGAAGATGCCCATGGTATTCGGTCCGGTGTGGCTGCCGATAACGGGGCCGATGTAGTTGATATGTACCGTTTTGGTGCCGAAGCGGTCCTTGATCTGCCGGGCCACCGCACGGGCTTCCTCCTCGCAGTCGGCGTGGCATATGAACATGGTCTGCTCCTCGGGGCGGATGGCCAGGCGCTCAATGGAATCCAGCAGCGCCTTGAGAGCAGCCTTGCGGCCCCGGGCCTTGCCCACCGGCACCAGCTTACCTTCATCGGAGGTATGCATGATGGGCTTGATGGAGAGCATGGTGCCCACAAAGGCGGTGGTGGCGCTGACCCGGCCGCCCCGCTTGAGGAAGTTCAGGTCATCCACGGTGAACCAGTGGCAAATACTTAGCCGATTCTCCTCCACCCACGCAGCCAGCTCTGCGGCAGAGAGCCCCGCCCTCTTCTGCTGGGCTGCCAGATACAGCAGCAAACCTTCCCCCAGAGAGGCGCTGAGAGAATCCACCACGTGTATTTCCGCCTCAGGAAACTCCGACCGCAGGTCGTTGGCGGCAATTACGGCGGACTGGTAGGTAGTGGACAGCGCCGAGGAAAAGCACACGCATACGATGTCCTTTCCTCTTTCCAGCACCTTGCGCATGGCATCCTGGAACTGGCCCACGTTCGCCGCGGAAGTGGTGGCCAGCTTGCCCGCGCGGATGCGCTTATAAAACTCCTCGTTGGAAATGGCGGTGCCCGCCAGATCATTGGGATAATCCTGCCCATCCATGTGCATGGTCAGGGGCAGAACTTCCAGCTCCAACTCACGGGCCATGCTGTCTGTCAGGTCACAGCAGCTGTCTGTCATCAAAACATAGTCACGCATAGTATGCCTCCTTACTGATTCGGGTGTTGGTGTTGTTCGTTGCATAAAACGGTATCGAGCCGCCGGGCAACCGCCGGCCCCTTGAAAGTTTATCCTTATTTCCCCACGCAGAAGCGGGAGAAGATCGTGGCCACCAGATCCTCCCGGATGCGCCTGCCTGTCAGCTCGCCCAGAGCCTCCAGGGCTGTTTCGGCGTCGGTGAGGATGGCGTCCGGAGTCAGCTTCGCCTCCATGGCTGACAGCGCCTGCTCCACAGACCCCAAGGCCCGCTCCACGGCATCCGCCTGGCGGCTGTTGGTCAGCAGCGCCCCGCCGATACCCGCCGTTTCGGGGTAGAGTTCCTTCACAATGCCGCCCAGAGCGTCCACGCCCTCGCCCGTGCGGGCGCAGACATGGCAGATATGCCCGAACCGACCCGAAAGTCCGGAGATTTCCGCCCGCCGGGGCAGGTCGCTCTTGTTCACCACCAGTATCCTATGCTCCGCCAGCTCCGACAGAGCGAAGATCCGCTCCTCCTCCCCGGTGAGAGGTGCAGAGCCGTCCAGCACCACCAAGGCAAGCTGTGCCTGCTCTGCCGCCGCCACGGCCCGGTCCACGCCAATCTTCTCCACGCTGTCCCGGGTGGTCCGTATGCCCGCCGTGTCACACAGCCGCAGCACCTGTCCACCTAAGCACGCCTTCTCCTCCACGGTGTCCCGGGTGGTGCCTGCCACCTCGGTGACGATGGCTCGGTCATAGCCCAGCAAGGCGTTGAGCAGAGAAGATTTGCCCGCATTGGGCAGGCCCAGCAGCACCGTGGGGATACCCTGCTTCATGATCCGCCCCCGGCGGAAGGTATCCAGCAAGCGTCTCAATTCTCCGCGGCAGCACTCCAAAGTATCCCGGATCTGACGCTCCTCCAACGGCTCGATGTCCTCATCGGGATAGTCCACCGCCGCATAAAACCGGGAGGTGATATCCATAAGCCCGTCATATACCCGCTCCACCCCCCGGCTCATGGCGCCGGAGAGCTGCAAAGCGGCGTTTTGGGCACACGCGGCGGTCTCTGCGTCGATGAGATCTGCCACCGCCTCCGCCTGGATGAGGTCCATCCGTCCGCTGAGGAAGGCCCGCTGGGTAAACTCGCCCCCTCTGGCCTGCCGCGCGCCCCCGGCGAAGGCACAGCGCAGGACTTCGTCCAGCACCACCGCCGACCCGTGGCAATGTAGCTCTGCCGCCCACTCGCCGGTGTAGCTGCTCTCCGGAGCAAAAATCACGCACAGCCCGTCGTCGATGACCGCGCCCTCCGCCGTGCGCATACGCCCATAGACCATCCTCCGGGGCGTCTGCCCGGCGGCGGGCCTGCCGTTTTGCGCGGCAAAGACCCGATCCACCACCCGCAGGGTCTCCGGCCCGGAAACGCGCACGATGCCGATGGCGGCAGGTGCCCGGGCGGTGGCAATGGCGGCAATGGTATCAGTCATGGCGTTCACATACTCCTTTGAAGTACATTATTTATTATAGCATATTAGATAGCCCGTGTATAGAGAAAAATGCGCTCTGGGCGCACTTTCTCCTCTGTCAGCGCATCGCGCGCTTGAGCTTGCGGATGTCCTCACCGTAGAAGGGCAGGACCGTATACTCCCCCTGCAGTCGGGACCAGATGGCCGCCCCATAGCGGCTGCTGATCTGCACCGGGGTGAGATTGGTACTGATGATGGTGCTTTTTCCGGTGATGAGCCGCCCGTTCACAAGCTGATACAGGGCGCTCTGGACGAAGCTGGTGGCCATCTCCGTGCCCAGATCGTCCAGGATCAGCAGGTCGCAGCTTTCAAACCGCCGCACGTCCATAGCTGCGTCCGGCTCCTCGTCGGCGTGGAATTTCGCTGCCTCGCACCTGGCGAACACATGGCCGGCGGTGTCATACACCACGGAAAAGCCGTCCTCGCTGACCACCCGGGCGACGCACGCGGAGAGAAAGGTCTTCCCCAGACCCGGATCACCGAAAAGCAGAAGATTCTTCGTACTTTTGCCGAAGTCAGCGGCAAAGGCCTGACACACCGCCAGGTTCCGTTCCATATTCTCCCGGGGGCTGCGGCTTTGCTCTCCCTGCTTTGTGTCATACCACCCCAGATCAAAGGTGTCAAAGCTCTGGCTGCCCACATCCAGCAGACTGCTGAGGTTCTTGATCTGCTCCTGGGCATAGAATTTCTGCAGGCAGGCGCACATTTTGCCGCCGCAGTAGCCGGTGTCGCCGCAGAGGACGCACCGGGGCTTGTCCTCCAACGCGTCGGCGGCGTATCCATGGGCGGTGAGCAGCTGCGCGCGCTCCTGCTGCAGCAGGGCGTTCTCCGCGCGGATGCGTGCAAGTGCCGGGGCGGGGTCCTCGCCGTGTCGCAGGGCCTCGGACAAAATACGGGACATGGTGCCCCGCAGCTCCCTCTCAATTTCCTCCAACCGGGGAATCTCCCGGTAGATCCTCAATCGGCGGGCCGCCGCCTGAGACGCCCTGCGCTGCTTGTCCTCCTCAAACCTCTGCAGCGCCGCGCTCATCACCTTGCCGTCATACGCCATCTCTCTGCCCCCTTACCACTTCAAATATTCCTCGATGATCTGTTTTTTGCTCTGGGCGGATGGGTCGGGCCGCTTCTTCTCCTCCTGAACATCCCGGAGCTTCCGCAGGCCCTCCTTATCCCACCGGCGCAGGATGCCGTTTAAGTACCGCCAGTCCATGCCCTGTTTTTTCAGCACGGTTTTCTCGTAGGCCAGGGCCACCATCTCCGGGGAAAAGCCCCAGTCCATCCACTGGGCTATGTATTTCTCCTCCGCCTCCACCGGGCGGCGGTCGCCCATGTGCAGGGCGGCCATGTACTGGGCCGACTGCTCCCGCCGCCGGGCCATGGTGCGCAGATACCGGGCGGCAGCTTCCTGATCAAATAGGCCCCGCCGTGCCCAGTAGTATCCCTCTTTTTCAATGGCGGCCACCGTGGGCCTGCGGCCCTGGCCGTACCGCCGCTCCGTCTCCTCCACGCTGTGTCTGACCAGCAGGAAGATCACATCCGCCGGCAGGCCCACCTCGTGCCGCAGGTTCGCCAGCCGCTTTATATCCATGGTAGTGAGTTTTTTGCCCAGGGAGCGCTCCGTCTCCTCCACCAGCATCCCAAACTCCGGGTCCCGGAGCATTTCCACCAGCTCCGCAGCGGTGTACTCCCCCTGCCGCTGGGCCGGCTCCGGTATGGGCAGGCTCTGGGCCTGAATAAGCCCCATATTCTCCAGCTTGCTCTGGGCCGCCTGCAAGCGCAGGGCGCTCATGGACAGATCCTCCATCAGCCGCTCCGGCGTCACGGCATCCGACCTGCGCATGAGGTACAGATATAAAAGGACCGCGTCCCCGTCCGCCGTCTGCAGAAGCTGGTCCACCTGCCCCACGGGCAGCACCAGCGTCTCTTCCCGTTCCCGGATGATATAGCCGGCCATGCGCACACCTCCTTGCCGCTGATTCAAAGCTATTTTACACGAAAACAGCTTTTTCGTAAAGTCGTCCGGTTGTAATTTTGTGAATTTTTTGCTTTCGGACAGAAAACACTTTCACAGACGGAAAAATGTGCTATAATTAAGATGATTTAGTATGCGGAAAATTTTTTCAGAGGGAACAGGAGGCAGCTATGGCAAATCGCATTACAGTGAGCATCTGCGGGGAGGAATACACCCTGGTAGCCGAGGAAAGCACCGCCTACATGGAGCAAGTGGCTTCTTTGGTAGACAAGAAGATGAGCGAAGTCATTACCGGCGCCAAGGTGGGCCGTAATGACGCCGCCGTTCTGGCCGCCGTGAATCTGGCAGACGAACTGCTCAAGAGCGAGCAGGCAGCGGAGAATCTGCGCCGTCAGGTCAAGAATTATCTGGACGAGGCCACCCAGGCCAGAAACGAAGTCTCCGAGCTGAAGCGTCAGCTTTTCAAGGCCCAGCAGGGCAGAAAGTAAGGTCTATGGAACTGCTTGCTCCCGCCGGGTCCCGGGAGGCGCTTCTGGCCGCCGTACAAAACGGGGCCGACGCCGTTTACATGGGACTGGGCAGCTTCAATGCCCGCCGCGGCGCCCGGAATTTTACCGACGAGGACTTTTCTCACGCCGTGGAGTACTGTCATCTCCACGGGGTCAGGGTCTATCTTACCCTCAACACCCTGCTGACGGACCGTGAGCTGCCCGAGGCAGCGGAAGCCCTCCGCAAGGCAAGCCGCTGGGGGGTAGACGCGGTGCTGGTACAGGATTGGGGGCTATGGCAGCTTGCAAGGCTTGTGGCTCCTGACCAGCCCCTCCACGCCAGCACCCAGATGAGCCTGCACACCCTGTCGGGGGCAAAGCTGGCAGCAGACCTTGGCATGGAGCGGGTGGTGCTGGCCAGGGAGCTGTCCGCCCACGACACAGAGATCATCTGCCGCTCCTGTGGGGCGGAGGTGGAGGTCTTCGGCCACGGAGCCCTGTGTATGTGCTACTCGGGCCAATGCGCCATGAGCGCCATGATCGGCGGCCGCAGCGGCAACCGGGGCACCTGTGCCCAGCCCTGCCGTCTGCCCTACCGCACGGGGAGTAAGACCGGGTATCTCCTGAGCCTGAAGGACAACAACCTCTCCCCCTATCTGCAGCAGATGGAGGACATGGGCGTTGCGTGCGTAAAATTAGAGGGCCGCATGAAGCGGCCGGAGTATGTGGCCGCGGTGACGGGGATCTATCGCCGTCTGCTGGATGAAAAGCGTCCCCCTGACCGGGCCGAACAGTCCCAGCTCGAAAGCGCTTTTTCCCGTGCCGGGTTTACCGAGGGCTACTGGCTGGGCAAGCGAGGCCCCCAGATGTTCGGCGTACGCCCGGAGGACGCCCGTTGGCCGGAAGATTGGTTTGCCCAGGTGCGGAAAACCTATGAGAATAACGCCGAAAATCGCCCGCTGCCTGTGTCCCTTTCCTGCCGCATAGCCTCGGGCGAGGCGGCGCGGCTCACCGCCGCATTGCGGGACGGGCGGAGCGTTACCGTGACGGGTCCCGTGCCGGAAACAGCCAGAAACCGCTCTCTCACGGAAGAAGATCTCCGCGCCCGCCTGAAAAAAACCGGCGGCACGGCTTTCGTGTGCGACCAAATTGATATTTCCCTGGAGGATGGACTTATGCTCTCCGCCGGCAGCGTCAACGCCCTGCGGCGGGACGCGTTGGAACAGCTTCGGGCGCTCCTTGTGAAGCCACCGAAGCGGCGCACCTTCCCCACCCCGGTTTTGCCGGCGCTTGCGGAAAGCTATGACGGTGCCCCCGCCCTGACCGCGTCTGTTGCCTATGCCCATCAGTTGACACCGGAACTGGCCAGGGGCGTGGAGCTGTTGTATCTGCCCCTGCCCCTGTTGGATCAAGTGGATCTGGACGAATACACCGAATACACACGGCTGTGCGCCGTGCTGCCCCGGATTTTCCGTACGGAGGATGAGGCGGCCTTCCGCCGGACGCTGCAAAGCCATCCTCAGCTCTCCGCCGTGTCGGTGAGCAACCTGGGCCACCTGCCCATTGTGGAGAATTTGGGGCTGGAGATCCGGGGCGATCTGGGGATGAATGTGTTCAACAGCCGCTCCCTGCTGTTTCTGCGGGAGCTGGGTCTGCAGAGCGCCACGGTGTCTGCCGAGCTGCGGCACCAGCAAATTCGCGATCTGCAAAAATATCTGCTCTGCGAGGCGGTGGTCTACGGCCGCCTGCCTTTGATGGTCACGGAAAACTGCGTCCTGCGCTGCAGCGGCCAATGCGGGCGGGGCAGCGGCGGCACAATAACCGACCGCACCGGTGCAGAATTCCCGGTGCTGTGCAGCCACGGCTGCCGCTGTGAGATTCAAAACAGCAGAAAACTCTTTCTGGCGGACAAGCCGGAGTGGCAAAGGTGCGGCCTGCGCTGGGCCAGGCTCCGGTTCACCACGGAGTCGGCGGAGGATTGTCTGGACGCTCTGGAGCGCTATGAGGGCAAGGGCGGCGGCGCCCCCGGAGACTTTACAAGAGGTCTGTTTTACCGGGGTGTTGATTAATCCCTGTATTATTTAAGACAAACATTACTATTTGTAATTGCATTTTGAGAGGTTGGCTCCTATGGAACTGAAATTCAAAGCCCTAAATCCCATGATCGGACGGGAGATCCCCCTGCCCCAATTTGCCACCCCCGGCTCGGCGGCCATGGATCTGCGGGCCTGCATTGACCGGCCTGTGACCATACGGGCAGGAGAACGGACGGTGGTCCCCACGGGCCTTGCCATGGCTCTGCCCTCGGCGGACTATGTGGCACTGCTTTTTGCCCGGAGCGGATTGGGCATCAGGAAGGGCGTTTGCCTGTCCAACGGCGTGGGCGTCATTGACAGCGACTACCGGGGTGAGATCGGCGTGGGGCTGGTGAATCTGTCGCAGGAGGCGTACACCGTGCAGCCCGGGGACCGCATTGCCCAGCTCATGGTGGTGCCGGTGGAGCGTCCCACGGTCAGTCTGGTGGAGGATCTGGACGACACCAGCCGCGGCAGCGGCGGCTTCGGCTCCACGGGGAGGTAAGGATCATGGCGAAGATCGTATTGGCCTCCGGCTCTCCCCGGCGGCAGGAGCTGCTGGTTCGCATGGGTATTTCGGACTTTGACATCCGGGTGCCGGAGGTGGAGGAACGCTATCCGGAGGGCCTTTCCCCGGAGGAAACGGTTTGCTACATCTCCCGGGAAAAATCCGACGCCGCCAGGCTTTTGTGCGGCCCGGATGAGATCATCATTACCGCCGACACCATGGTTTTTCTGGATGAAAAGCGGCTTGGCAAGCCAAAAAATGAGGAAGAGGCACTGGCGATGCTGACGGCTCTGGCCGGGCGGCAGCACACGGTCTGCACCGGCGTCACCGTACGGCAGGGGGAAAAGGTCCTCACCGCCGCCGAGCACACGGATGTGTATTTCCACCCGGCCACGGAAAGCCAGCTCCGCGCCTATATCCGCACCGGCGAGCCTATGGACAAAGCCGGGGCCTACGGCGTACAGGGCAAGGGCGCTCTGCTGGTGGAGCGGATCGACGGAGATTTCTTCAATGTCATGGGTCTGCCCGTTTCCCTTCTGTCAGATCTCCTAAAACCTTTTGGCATCAACCTTTTGGAGTAAGCTTATGAAGAATTTTTTTAACAAAACCGGCATATGGATCCTGGCCGCGGCCGTGGTGATCGTGGTGACCCTGTCCATCCTGTCCGCCACCGGTACGGGAATTATCAACAATATCGCCGGTGCCATCGCCTCACCCTTCCGCTCCGCCGGAACTGCCATCGGAAACTGGTTCGGATCCATTGCCGATAAGTTTGACGATGTAGAAGCTCTGCAAAAGGAGAACGAGGAACTGCGCAAGCGTGTTGCCCAGTTGGAGGATGCCAACCGGCAGGCCGTCACCGACAGTCAGGAAAACCAGCGATTGCGCAGCCTCCTGAATCTGCGGCAGCAGCGGCGTGATTTTACCTTTGAGAGTGCCAAGGTCACCCAGTATGAAAACTCCAACTGGGCCTCTACCCTCACCCTGAACCGGGGCACAAGCTGCGGTGTGGCGGTGAACAACTGCGTGGTGAATGAGACCGGCGCTCTGGTGGGTGTGGTAACGGAGGTGGGCCTCAACTGGTGCACCGTGGCCACCGTGCTGGACACGCAGGCCCAGTTTGGCGTCACGGTGTTCCGCACTGGTGAGGCCGCCGTTGCCATGGGTGATCTCTCCCTCATGCACCAGGGCAAAGTGAAGCTCAACTACCTCTCCGGCACCAATCCCCCTGCAGGCGGCGATCTGGTGCTGACCTCAGGCCTGGGCGGGTACTATCCCTCCGGTCTGGTCATCGGTACCGTGGAGGATGTGCGCACCGACGACTCGGGTCTGACCCAGTACGCCGTGCTGCAGCCTAATGTGACACCGGCTGAGCTGGTTGAGGTGTTCATTATCACCTCCTTCGACATCGTGGATTGAGAGGTGACTCTTGCAACATCGTGACTATGTTTTCAAGTGGCTGTTCTACTCGTTAACGGTGCTGGCCTTTGTGCTGCTGCAGGTCTTCGTGCTGGTACACGTCCGCCTCTGGGGCATACACCCCTTTGTGTTTCCCGCCCTGGTGGCCACCATCGCCGCGCTGGAATCCCCCCACGACAGCGCAGTATTTGTGCTGGCCTTCGGCCTGGTACTGGACATCACCATGCCGGGGGAGATCCCCTGCTTTTACACCGTGGCGTTTATCGTGGTGTTTATCGTATCCCGACTGCTGTCGGCCAAGGTGCTGGTAAGGCCTTTTTTCTGCTGCATGCTTTGCGGCATTCTGAGCATTGTGTGCACCGACCTGCTGCACATGCTGTTTCTCAACGCTTTCGTCAGCTTCTCTTTCCGATCCGCCCTGCTGCTCATGGGAAAGGAGCTGCTGCTGACAACTCCGCTGCTGCCGCTCCTCTTCCTGCCGGCCTATAAGATCCGCAGGATCTTCCATCAGTAGTGAGTGTTTCTTACCCCTTTCGGAAAGGAGGCTATCCCATCTTGAAAAAAACCGATCCCTACCGCCGCAGGCTCATTGTCCTGCTGAGTTTTCTGGCTGCTGTGCTGGTGTTTTTCGGCATGGTAATGTTCCACTATCAAATTGTCAACGGCGACAGCTACCGGGCCAAGTCCGTGGCGGGCACCGCCAAACGGGAGATAGTGGAGACCAGCCGGGGCATCATCACCGACCGCAACGGCAAGGTGCTGGTGTCCAACCGCCTGAGCTATACCCTAAAATTCTCCGACAGCAGCTTCGGCGGTGATCAGGACGCCTGCAACAGTGCCGCGTGGCGGCTCATTGATCTGTGCCAACAAGAAAAAATCCAGTGGATCGATCCTCTGCCTCTGGCCGCCGATGCCCCCTTCACCCTCACCACCGACACGCCCGGGGAGACCTTCGTCACTTGGCTGAAGAATGAGGATATTCCCTATACCGGGGGAGACTCCGTCACTCTGTCCGTCAGCGGCGGTGAGCTGATGGATACGCTGCGCTCTATTTATAGCATTTCCGACGAATTCACCGATGCCCAGGCCCGTCTCATCGCCGGGGTGCGTTACGGTGTCTCCATGTCGGACGGCTATGTATTTGCCGAGGATGTCCCCGTGCGGGTCATCAGCCAGGTGGTGGACGGGCACTATGCCGGCGTTTCCACCGGCACCTCCTCTCAGCGGGTGTATAACACCACCTATGCCTCCCACATACTGGGTCGGGTGAACCGCATTTTTGCGGAGGACTGGGACAAATACAAGGATAAGGGATATTCCATGGACGCTCTGGTGGGTAAGGGCGGCGTGGAGGAGGCCTTTGAGGAGTATCTCCACGGCACAAACGGCGTGAAGCTGGTGACAACCGACAAAAACGGAAAGGTAACCGGCGAGCTGTACGCCAAGGAGCCGAAGCCCGGTAATACCGTGGCACTGACCATAGACCTGGATTTGCAGAAAGCCGCCGAGGATTCTCTGGCCGGCATGATCCAGTCCATGACCAAAAGCGACGGCGTGAGCCGCGGCGGTGCGGCGGCGGTAGTGGGTGTGGGCACCGGCGAAGTGCTGGCTCTGGCCTCCTACCCCACCTACGACCTGAGCAAATTCAACGAAATGTACGAAACATGGACGAAGGACCCTTCCCTGCCCATGTTCAACCGCGCCACCGACGGCGTTTATGCCCCTGGCTCCACCTTCAAGCTATGCACTTCCGTGGCAGCTTTGGAGTCCGGCATCGTCACTCCCTCCACCACCATCGTGGACCGGGGCATTTACACCTATTACGAATTTCCCCAGCCCCGATGCTGGATCTATAGCTCCTACGGCGGCACCCACGGCGCTGTGAATGTGTCTCAGGCCATTACCGTGTCGTGCAACTACTTCTTCTACGAGGTGGGTCGGCTGACCGGTATTCACCGGCTGGACGACTACGCCATGCAGTTCGGGCTGGGCAAGCACACGGGCATTGAGATCGGCGACTCCGCAGGTGTGCTGGCAAGCCCCGAATACGCCGAGGAGATCGGCGAAACCTGGACCGACGGCCAGACCATCACCGCCGCCATCGGCCAGTCCTATAACCTGTTCACCCCCCTGCAGATGGCCAACTATGTGGCAACTCTGGTGGGCGGCGGCGACCACTACGAGGCACATCTGCTGAAAAGCGCAAAATCCTTTGACAATTCCTCCGTGGTGTACGCCTACAACAAAGCCCCGCTGAACCACGTGGAAATGGCGGACAGCACCATTAACGCCGTGAAAACCGGCGCACGGGGTCTGGCCACCGGCTCCCTGAGCTATATTTTCAAGGACTGTGTGGTGCCCGTGGGCTGTAAGACCGGTACGGCGGAAACCAGCACCGCGCTGGCCAACAGCTGCTTCGTCGCCTTCGCCCCCTACGACGATCCGCAGATCGCCGTGTGCGTGGTGGTGGAACAGGGCGACGGCGGCGCATATCTCGCTCCCGTGGCCCGGGACATCATCAACGCCTATTTCTCCAACGCCTCCACCGCCGACACCATTCTCGGCGAAAACACCCTGCTGCAGTGAGGAGCAAGTTTTATGTCAACCTATTTCGATTCCAGAGATCCTGCCTGTAAATCTCCCTTCGGTGCCGTTTCCTGCGGCACCGAAGTATCTTTTGCCGTGTTCTGCTCGCCGGAGGAGGAGATCATCGGCGGCGAACTGCGGATATTCGAGGAGTTTGCGGGCAAAAACCGCACCGTGCCTCTGCATACGGACGGCGGCGCGTTTCGCTGCGTGTATACGGCTCCGAATGAGCCGGAGCTTGCGTGGTACGGCTTTTCTCTCACCCGACGGAGCGGCGGGATCGTGGATTTGGGCGGCCGGTGGCAACTGACGGTGTACGATGGCCGGGGCCACACACCGGAGTGGTTCGGTTCCGGTGTAAGCTACCAAATTTTTCCAGATCGCTTTTGTCGCAGCCGTATTCCCGACCCCGCCGGCATGGTGGGAGAGCGGACGGTACATGAGAACTGGCAGGACACGCCGGATTTCCTGCCGGACGAGCAGGGAGAGATCCGCAACCAGGACTTCTTCGGCGGCGATCTGCCGGGGATCACGGGAAAGCTGGACTATTTAAAAGGTCTGGGTGTGACCACCGTGTACCTCAACCCCATTTTCGAGGCAGCGTCCAACCACCGCTACAATACCGCCGACTATCTGGCCATTGATCCCATGCTGGGAAAGGAGGAGGATTTCCAGACTCTATGCCGGGAGGCACATAAGCGGGGAATGCGGATACTGCTGGACGGAGTGTTCAACCACACCGGCAGTGTCAGCCGCTACTTCAACGCAGACGGATCCTATCCCGATGTGGGGGCAGCCCTGTCGGCGCAGTCACCTTATTATAATTGGTATCATTTTTCCCGCTGGCCCGCGGAATACGACGCTTGGTGGGGCATCAAGACCCTGCCGGCGGTGGAGGAAAACCACCCGGACTATCGGGAGTTTATCTTCGGCGGCAGGGATTCCGTGGTGCGGCATTGGCTCCGCTGCGGAGCTGACGGCTGGCGGCTGGATGTGGCCGACGAGCTGCCGGATGACTTTATTGCCCAGCTCCGCTGTGCCATGGAGGAGGAAAAGTCTGACGCCCTGCTCATAGGCGAGGTGTGGGAGGACGGCAGCAACAAGATCGCCTACGACAGGCGGCGGCGGTATCTGCTGGGCAGCGAGACCCATGGGCTGATGAACTATCCGTTCCGCACGGCGGCGCTTCAGTGGCTCTGCGGCGGAGATGCGTCTGACTTTCGGGAGAGCATGGAGACGCTGCGGGAGAACTATCCCCCGGACGCCTATTATAGTGCCATGAATTTCCTCAGCACCCACGACACACCCCGGATTCTCACCCTGCTGGGCGGCGAGCCGGTGCCGGAGGATAAGCCGGGCCGCGCGGCCGCCCGCCTCTCCCCTGCAGGGTACGAGCTGGCCCGCAGGCGGCTGATGGTGGGAGCGATGCTTCTGTACGCCTTCCCCGGCTCCCCCACGGTGTACTATGGGGACGAAGCCGGGGTGCAGGGCTACGAGGATCCGCTGAATCGCCGCACCTATCCCTGGGGGCAGGAGGACGAGCGCCTGCTGGCTTGGTATCGGAAACTGGGCGCCCTGCGGTGCAGCCGCCCCTCCCTGCAGCAGGGCGGCATCAGCTATCCCCTGGCCGCAGGCGGCGGCCTGGCTGTGCGGCGGTGCTGCGGCAGCGAAGTGACCGTGGCGGTGATGAACGCCGGGGCGGAGTCCCTGGAGGTACGCCTTCCCTGGTCGGGAACCATTGCCACAGACGCCATGACCGGACAGCAGTTTCTGACTGAGGGCGGTGTTCTGCGGCTGTCTCTGCCGGGGATCAGCGGCGTTTTGCTGATATAACGCACACAGGGATGTTTCATGTGAAACATCCCTGTTTTTATGACTTCTTTTGACAGACTGTTTCACATGAAACAGCTTGTTTTAAACATTTTTGTGTTTTTTCTATTGAAAGAAACCTCCGTCTTGGTATATAATATTGGGTATGAAAGAATTATGGAGGAGCGAGTGGGTAAATGGCTAAAGTTGTTGCGATCGTGAATCAAAAGGGCGGCGTGGGCAAAACCACCACCTGCGTAAATCTGGCCGCCATACTGCGGGCCAAGGGGCTGCGGGTACTGCTGTGCGACTTCGATCCTCAAGCCAACGCCACCTCCGGCATGGGCGTGGACAAGACCCGCTCCAACGGCGTGTACGATGTGCTCATTAACGGCATGGAGACGGAGAAGACCATTGTCGCCACCCCCTATGGCGATGTACTGCCCAGCAGCAAGGCTTTGGCCGGCGCCGGCGTGGAGATGATCGACCTGCCTGACCGGCAGTTCCTGCTGAAAAAAGCGTTGGAACAGGTGCGGGAGCTGTATGACTACATATTTATCGACTGCCCGCCGTCCCTGGAGCTGCTGACTCTCAACGCCCTGTGCGCCGCCGACAGCTTGCTGGTGCCGCTGCAGGGGGAATACTATGCGCTTGAAGGCTTGAGCGACCTCATGGGCACCGTGCGCATTGTGCGCCGCGGACTCAATCCCAAGCTGGAGATTGAGGGCGTGCTGCTGACCATGTTTGACGGACGCACCAATCTGGCCATTCAGGTGGCCCAGGAGATCAAGCGGTTCTTCCCCGGCAAGGTGTACAGCACCGTCATCCCCCGGAACATTCGTCTTTCCGAGGCCCCCAGCCACGGAAAACCCATCAACGCATACGACCGCACCTGCCGGGGAACAGAGGCATACAGCGCCGTGGCGGAAGAATTTCTGCGGAAGAACAGTGCAGAAAAGGAGGACTGATTTCCTATGGCAAGTAACGCAAAAGGCTTGGGCAAGGGTCTGGCCGCCCTGCTGGGCGACAACATGATGGACAATCAGGAGGAGAAGGCCAGTCTCTACCTCCCCATCTCCCAGGTGGAGAGCTGCGCCGGACAACCCCGCAAGCAGTTTGATCCCGATGCCCTGGCGGACCTGGCGGACTCTATCCGCGAGCATGGCATCATCCAGCCTCTGACGGTGCGCAAGCTCCAGTCGGGCTATTATCAGATCATCGCCGGTGAGCGGCGCTGGCGGGCCGCCCGGATGGCGGGTCTGGACCAGGTTCCCGCCATTGTGGTGGAGGCCGACGACCGCAAGGCTATGGAGCTGGCTATGATCGAGAACCTGCAGCGGGAGGACTTAAACCCCATGGAGGAGGCCGAGGGCTACCGGCAGCTCATGGAGCAGTACAACCTCACCCAGGAGGAGACCGCCCAGCGTGTGGGCAAGTCCCGCTCCGCAGTGGCCAACGCCCTGCGGCTTTTAAACCTGTGCCCAAGCGTACGGGCCATGGTGGAAGACGGGCGGCTCACAAGCGGCCACGCCCGGACCATCCTCCCCCTGTCCCCCGCCCTGCAGAAAAAGGCGGCGGACGCCGTTTTGAAATCCGACCTCTCCGTGCGGCAGACAGAGCTGCTGGTGAAGAAACTCACCGCTGAGGTAAAGGAAACGCCCGCCGTTACCACCGGTGGGCTGGAGGTCAATTACGCCGAGGAAGCCGCCAAGGCTCTGTGTGCGCATCTGGGCCGGGGCTGCAAAATTATCAGCGGCCGCAAAAAGGGGCGCATCGAGCTGGAATACTACGGGGTAGACGACCTGAACAACCTGCTGGACGCCTTGAATACCCTGAAACTGAAATAAATTGTTTCACATGAAACAGAGAGGATAAAAGCATGCTGGACATTAAATTTGTACGGGAAAACCCGGATTTGGTTAAAGAGAACATCCGCAAGAAATTCCAGAACGCCAAGCTGCCCCTGGTGGATGAGGCCATTGCTCTGGACTCTGAGCGCCGCCAGGCCATTGCCGACGGCGAGGCGCTGAAGGCCGAGCGCAACAAGCTGTCCAAGGCCAACGGCCCCCTATGCGGCCAATTGAAAAAGTGCTCTGACGAGGCGCAGAAAGCCGCGCTGCAGGCGCAGATCGACGCCAACAACGCCGCCGTCAAGGCCAGCGCCGAGCGCATGGCCCAGTTGGAGGCAAAAAAAGAACATGCCGAGGCCGCACTGAACAAGATCATGCTGGTCATCCCCCAGATCATTGACCCCGCCGTGCCCATCGGCAAGGACGACAGCTGCAATGTGGAGGTGGAGCGCTTCGGCGAGGCAAAGGCCGCCGGCTTTGAGATCCCCTACCACACGGATATTATGGAGCGGTTCGACGGCATCGATATGGACGCTGCAGGCCGCGTGTCCGGCAGCGGGTTTTACTATCTGCTGGGCGACATCGCCCGGATGCACGAGGCCGTGCTGGCCTATGGCCGGGACTTTATGATCGGCAAGGGCTTCACCTACTGCATCCCACCCTTCATGATCCACGGCAACGTGGTGGAGGGCGTTATGAGCCAGACGGATATGGACGGCATGATGTATAAGATCGAGGGAGAGGATCTCTACCTCATTGGCACCAGCGAGCATTCTATGATCGGCCGCTACATCGACCAGATCCTGCCGGAATCTGCCCTGCCCCAGACCCTCACCTCCTACTCTCCCTGCTTCCGCAAGGAGAAAGGCGCCCACGGCATCGAGGAGCGCGGCATCTACCGGATCCATCAGTTCGAAAAGCAGGAGATGATCGTGGTCTGCAAGCCCGAGGAGAGCAAGGACTGGTACGAAAAACTGTGGCGCTACAGCGTGGAGCTGTTCCGCTCTCTGGATATTCCCGTGCGGCAGTTGGAATGCTGCTCCGGCGACCTGGCGGATCTCAAGTGCCGCTCCTGCGACATTGAGGCGTGGTCTCCCCGGCAGCAGAAGTATTTCGAGGTCTGCTCCTGCTCCAATCTGGGCGACGCCCAGGCCCGCCGCCTGAAGATCCGTTACAAGGACGAGAGCGGCCGGATGCAGCTTTGCCACACCCTGAACAACACCTGCGTGGCGCCTCCCCGAATGCTCATAGCCCTGCTGGAGAACAACCTGCAGCCCGACGGCAGCGTGCTGATCCCCAAGGCTCTGCAGCCCTACATGGGCGGCACGGAACGACTGGTACCCAAGCACTAAAGGATATAATTTTCAACGGGGAGAATTATTATGAAAAAGTTCATGCACGAGTTTAAGGAATTTGCTATGCGCGGCAATGTGCTGGACATGGCGGTAGGTGTTATTCTGGGCGGCGCATTCGGTAAGATCACCACCTCTCTGGTGAATGATGTATTCATGCCCCTCATCGGCACACTCATCGGCGGCGTGGATCTGGGCAAGCTGAACATCGTGCTCAAGGACGCCGTGATGAACGGCGAGGAGATTGTTGCCCCGGCCGTCACTCTGGGTATCGGCACCTTCCTCACCACCGTTATCGACTTTATTCTGGTGGCCTTTGTGATCTTCCTGATGATCAAGACCATCAACCGCTTCCACAAAAAGAAGGAAGAAGATCCCAAGCCCGAAGAGCCGAAAGGCCCCACCACCGAGGAGCTGCTCACGGAGATCCGTGACCTGCTGAAGGAGCAAAAATAATTTTGGAAACCATTTTAAAAGAAGGTCTGTCCTCTTTGGGCCTTGACACGGGGAAAATTCCGCAGCTTATGGAGTTTTCCCGGCTTCTGCTGGAGAAGAATAAGGTCATGAACCTCACCGCCATCACGGAGCCGGAGAATGTGGCCACGCTGCATCTGCTGGACTGCGCCTACCTTCTGACGCTGGCGGACTATGCGGGTAAAGCCGTGATAGATGTGGGCACAGGAGCCGGATTTCCGGGCATGCCCATGGGCATATTGCGCCGGGACTTCCCTCTGACCCTGCTGGACAGTCTGGGCAAGCGCATCGACTTCCTGCGGGAATCGGTGGCGATGCTGGGTCTGGAAAATATTTCCTGCATTCACGCCCGGGCGGAGGATTTCGCCGCGGGACATCGGGAAAGCTATGATGTGGCCGTGTCCCGGGCGGTTGCGGCGCTGCCCATGCTCTGCGAGCTGGCACTCCCGCTGGTAAAGTCAGGCGGATTGTTTCTGGCCATGAAGTCTGTGGATTCGGATGACGAGATTGCAGCCGCCCGGGGCGCCATAGGGCAATTGGGTGGTAAGGTGGAGAGAATCCACGACTATACCGTGCCCTGCACCGAGGTAAAGCACCGGGTAGTGATGATCCGGAAGGTGAGCCCTACCCCGGCGCAGTTCCCCCGGCCGTTTGCCAGGATCAAAAAATCACCTCTTAAATAAGGAGGCACAATGGGCAAGATCATTGCCGTGGTGTCCGGCAAAGGAGGCACCGGAAAAACTACATTTACCGCCAACATAGGTTTCGCCCTGGCCTCCATGGGCAAAAGAGTCCTGTGTCTGGACTGCGACATTACGTTGCGGAATCTGGACCTGGCTCTGGGGCTCAGCGACAGCGCACTGATGGATTTTTCCGATGTGCTGTCGGACCGGTGCACCTTGGAGGAGGCGGTGGTGAGCCATCACAAATACCCCTCCCTGTTTCTGCTGGCGGCGCCGCTGGCCTTCGGCAGCTTTACGGTGGACCGGGAGCAGGTAAAGGACCTTATGGAGCAGATCAAGGAAAGCTTTGACTTTTGTCTGGTAGACGCCCCGGCGGGTCTGGGGCAGGGCTTCCGCATGGCCACCCAGGAGGCGGATCATGTAGTGGTGGTCACCACCACGGATGTCACCGCCCTGCGGGACGCCCAACGGACTGTGATGGAGCTGGATCGCTTCCCCATGGGACAGGTGCATTTGGTGGTGAACCGGGTGGCAAAGAAGCTCATGAAGCAGCTTCACACCACCATCGACGACGCCATGGACGCTGCCGGCCTGCCCCTGTTGGGCGTGGTGCCGGAGGATCCGGACATCCCGCGGTGCCTGAATCAGGGCATACCCCTGCGGGACGATAATTTCTACGCCGCCCGAGCCTATTACAACATAGCAAGACGCATCGCAGGGTCCAAGGCCCCGCTGATGAAGCTATAAGCATAGATAGAAAGGAGAGCGCAACAATGAATATCGCACTCATCGCTCACAATAACCGGAAGGAACTCATGGTCCAGTTTTGCACCGCTTACTGCGGCATTTTGGCCAAGCACACCCTCTGCGCCACCGCTACCACGGGGCAAATGGTGGCCGAGGCCACGGGCCTGACCATCCACCGCTTCATGAGCTTTTATCACGGCGGCGGACAGCAGATCGGCGCACGCATCGCGTACAACGAGCTGGACATGGTGCTGTGCTTTGACGACCCAAACTCCAAGACTCCCTCTGACGACATCTTATATATCTACCGCCTGTGTGACAAGAACAACATCCCCTACGCCAGCAACATCGCCACGGCGGAAATGCTGGTGCTGGGCCTGGCCCGGGGCGATCTGGATTGGCGCGAGGTAATCAATCCCAAAAGTAATCCCTTCACCGCTTGACATTTCCCCCACAATAGACTAAAATAATGTGAAATACCGCGATAACGGAGCAGGAGTAGCCCTATCCCTGCCGGAGCAGAGAGGTGCGCCATCGGCTGAAAGCGCACTGCGGCACACAGCGCGAAGACAGCCCCAGCAGCGGGGATGGAAACATCCACGGCCCGCTCCCCGTACCAGGAGCACAAAAGGGTCCCCTTTTCCGGGGCCGAAATTGGGTGGCACCACGAAGCTGCACGCTCTCGTCCCAATGCATGGGATGGGAGCGCTTTTTGTTTCCGTCAATCGAAAATCATCATAAAGGAGAACACGAACATGGCAAAAATGACGCCCCGCACTCTCTCGGGCTTTATGGAGCTGCTGCCCCAGCCGCAGCAGCAGATGGAGCGGATGATGGAGATTTTGCGTCAGACCTATTCCCTCTACGGCTTCACCCCGCTGGACACCCCCGTCATCGAGGCCAGCGAGGTGCTGCTTGCCAAGGGCGGCGGCGAAACCGAGAAGCAGATCTACCGTTTTCAGAAGGGCGACGCGGACCTGGCCCTGCGCTTTGACCTGACAGTGCCTCTGGCCAAGTATGTGGCCCTCCACGGCGGCGAGCTGTCCTTCCCCTTCCGCCGCTACCAGATCGGCAAGGTCTACCGGGGTGAGCGTGCCCAGCGGGGCCGCTTCCGGGAGTTCTATCAGGCGGATATCGACGTCATAGGCGACGGCAAGCTGGACATCACCAACGAGGCGGAGATCCCCTCTATCATCTACCAGACCTTCACCCGTCTGGGGCTGAAGCGGTTCCAGATTCGGGTAAATAACCGCAAGATACTCAACGGTTTTTACGCCATGCTGGGCCTCACGGAGCAGTCCGGGGACATCATGCGAACTGTGGACAAGCTGGATAAGATCGGCGCAGACAAGGTGCGCCAGCTTCTGCTTTCCGATTGCGGCCTGACCGATGCCCAGGCTGAGGAAATTCTCAAATTCATTGCCATCACCGGTGAAAACCGCCAGGTGCTGGCGGCACTGGGGGGCTACACCGGACGGAGCGATTTGTTTGACCAGGGTCTTTCCGAACTGAACACCGTGGTGAAGTATCTGGCCGATTTCGGCGTGCCGGAGGAGTATTTCGCCGTGGATCTGACCATCGCAAGGGGTTTGGATTACTACACCGGCACCGTGTATGAGACCACCCTGCTGGATCACCCGGAGATCGGCTCCGTGTGCTCCGGCGGCCGCTACGACAATCTGGCGGAATACTACACCGACCGGCAGCTCCCCGGCGTGGGTATCTCCATCGGGCTGACGAGGCTGTTCTATGTGCTAGGCGAGCAGGGCATGCTGAACCCCGACCTACCCACCGCTCCGGCCGATGTGCTGGTGATCCCCATGACGGAGGATCTGGCCCCGGCCATCTCTTTGTCCACCAAGTTGCGCGCAGCGGGCATCCGCACCCAGCTTTACACCGAGCAGAAGAAGTTCAAGGCCAAGATGAGTTACGCCGACAGGCTGGGCGTGCCCTATGTGATCTTCCTGGGGGATGACGAGATCGCAGCCGGGCTTGTGGCCTGCAAGGATATGACCAGCGGCGAGCAGACCAAGCTGAGCGCCGACGACACGCTTGCCCTGATCCGCAAGGGCATCGATGAGAAGAACAGCGGCAAGGTGATCGTGGAAAAGTAATTCCGATTTGTAATATTTCAAATAATTTATACGATTCTTTATCAAAAAGGAGTGTTTTATGATGATGCAAATGCGTACACACACCTGCAACGCCCTTCGTCTGGCCGATGTGGGCAAGAGCGTGAAAATCGTGGGCTGGATGGAGAATGTCCGGGAGGTGGGCAGCAATCTGGCCTTTGTGGTCCTGCGGGACTTCTACGGCACCACCCAGGTGGTGGCCGAGACTGAGGATATGCTGGCCATCATCAAGGGGCTGAACAAGGAGTCCACCATCAGCGTGGAGGGTGTGGTCCGGGAGCGGGCCAGCAAGAATCCCAAGCAGGCCACCGGCGAGATCGAGGTGGTGCCCAATAAAATCGAGATTCTGGGCCGCTGCCGCTACAACAGCCTGCCCTTTGAGATCAACCGCAGCCGGGAGGCCGACGAGACCGCCCGCCTGAAGTATCGCTATCTGGATCTGCGCAACCCCGCCGTGAAGAAGAACATCATTCTGCGCTGCCAGGTGGTGGCGGCGCTCCGGGCCGCCATGACCGAGCACGGCTTCCTGGAGATCACCACCCCCATCCTCACCGCCTCCTCCCCGGAGGGCGCCCGGGACTACCTGGTGCCCGCCCGGAAGCACCCCGGCAAGTTCTACGCCCTGCCCCAGGCCCCCCAGCAGTTCAAGCAGCTGCTGATGACCTCCGGCTTTGACCGCTATTTCCAGATCGCCCCCTGCTTCCGGGATGAGGACGCCCGGGGCGACCGCTCCCCCGGCGAATTCTATCAGCTGGACATGGAGATGGCCTTTGCCACCCAGGACGATGTGTTCGCCGTGCTGGAGGATGTGCTGCCCCCGATTTTTGCCAAGTTCGGCACCTACAGCGTGGCCTCCTCCGCCCCCTTCCGCCGCATCCCCTACCTGGAGTCTATGGAAACCTACGGCTCCGACAAGCCCGACCTGCGCATTGATTTGACCTGCAAAAATGTTACCAAGCTCTTTGAAAACAGCGACTTTGACGCCCTCAAGGGTCAGACCGTGAAGATGGTGGACATCACCGACTGCTCCCTCACCCGCAAGCAGATCGAAAAGCTCCTCACCGACTGCCAGGTGCAGTCCGGCAGCAAGGGATACTGGTTCAAGGTGGATGAAAACGGCGAGATCGCCGGCGGCATCGGCAAGTTCGTCGCCCCGGTGAAGGAGGAGCTTGCCAAGGTGCTGGCTCTCAAGCCCAACACCCTGGTGGTGGTTGCCGCCGGTGAAAGCGCCACCAAGAGCGTGGGCGTGATGATCAAGACCTTCGGCGCTGCCTGCGAGGGCCATATGGATAAGGAACGCTACGAATTCTGCTGGATCGTGGACTTCCCCATGTACGAGATCGGCGACGAGAGCGGCGAGCTGGAATTCTGCCACAACCCCTTCTCCATGCCCAGCGGCGGCATGGAGACCCTGCTGAAGGCGGAGCGGGGCGAGATCGATCCGCTGGACATCATGGCCAACCAGTACGACCTGGTGTGCAACGGCGTGGAGCTGTCCTCCGGCGCCGTGCGTAACCACGATCCCGAAATTATGATCAAGGCCTTTGAGATGGTGCGTCTGGGTGAGGAGGATGTAAAGAAGAAATTCCCCGCCATGTATAACGCCTTCTGCTACGGCGCACCTCCCCACGCCGGCATTGCCCCGGGCGTGGACCGCATGGTAATGCTGCTGGCGGGCGAAAGCTCCATCCGCGAGATCATCCCCTTCCCCATGAACAAGAACGCCCAGGACATCATGATGGACGCACCTTCCGCTGTCGAGCAAAAACAGCTTGATGAGCTGCATATTGCCCTGGTGGGTCAGCTGGAAGAGTAAGCTCTCCGCAATCGCAGTTTTCCCTGCTGCTTTTGCTCCACAACAAGCGTTTTGCGCAGCAAAACCTTGCCGCAGGCGGAATTCACTTCCGCCGAGGATTGAAATTTGTGCCAGGGCCCCCACAAAATGCCCCGTCATTTTGTGGGGAGTGAAGAAGCAGCTGGACGAGCTGCATATTGCCCTGGTGGGTCAGCTGGAGGAGTAATTTTTCCCCAGCAACGGAAAATTTATAAGAGGTGGCCACCCGGCCACCTCTTTTTGAGGGGATGAGGGAATAAATGCGTAGGGGCGGGGCTCTGCCCCGCCCGGCACAAAAGCCTTCCTTGCCTAAAGGGGGCCATGGGGACGGGGAAACGGATTGCCACACCAGTGACATCGGTCACTGGTTCGCAATGACGGGGTTTTTTCATGAGTTGCGGTGCAAGTCCGGACGGCGGGGTGAGGGCACCCCGCCCTACAACCACACACTTTGTAGGGCGGGGCCCGTGTGCCCCGCCGGGGGTGCGGTGGAAAACCGATTCGGGTCGTCCGGGAGGCCGACCCCTACGCTCCATTCAACGATAGAGCTTCATAGGGGCGGACGACCCTGCCCCGACAAAAGAAGCGGAAGGCCGCTCCTGTGGGTAAATATCGGCAAACTCCTCGTAAGCGGTAGGGCGTTGACAGTGATGGCATTTTATGCTATTCTGAAATCAGAATCTATTGGGGCACCGCACACAGTTTAAGCTTGGAAAAGGGAGATATGAGAATGAGAAAAATCGCACATCTTGGCGCGCTGATCCTTTCGCTGCTGATGCTCCTAAGTCTGGCGGCCTGCGGCCAAAAGGACACAAATGCCACCCCCTACACCCCCGGCACGACGGTAGGCAACACCTACACCAATGAGCATTTCGGCTTCACCGTCACCCTGGACGAGAGTTCCGGCTGGACTTTCTACACCAGCGAGCAGCTGGCGCAGCTAATCGGTCAAACATCAGAAGTACTAGACAACAGTGAAACCGTTAGCGAGTCGCTGGAACGCAGCAAGAACGCCATAGAGATGGTTGCTATACGCACCGACAACGCCACCCTTATCGTGACGGTGGAGAACCTGGGGGCTTCCAATGGTGCAAAATACGACGAAAGCTCCTATGTGGACACCGCCCTCGCCAACCTGGCCCAGCAGCTGACCAACGCCGGGCACACAAATGTGTGCACAGAAAAGGCCACCCTGCCCTTCGCCGGTGAGGAACACTACGGTATTCTTGTCAATACCGAGCTGCAAGGTGTGACCATGGCGCAGACCATTGTCTGCGTGAAGGTGGACAACTATGTGGCCGTGGTAACCGCTGTTAACGATTCGGACGAAAGCAGCGCCGACCTGCTGGCGGCATTCACTGGCCTATGAGGGTTTGAATACGAAAAATACACCCCGCGTATCGGGCAGGAAAACTGCCGGAGTGCGGGGTGTGTTTTTTAGGGAATACCGATAGGAAAGTGAATGGCTTCCACGCCCTTGTAGGGGCGGACGACCCTGCCCCGCCCGGCGGTGGGCTTGTTTTCCCTTTCCCTCTTGCATTTCTCACCAATTTGCGGCATACTGGGGGTGTTCAATCTTACATTAAAGGAGTTTTCGCCATGGAAACCGTGAAGCTATATTATGAAAATGCATTTTTGCGGGAATTTGACGGGGTGGTGGTCGATTGCCGTCCCCAGGGGAAAAAGTGGCTGGTGCAGCTGGACCGGACCGCGTTTTATCCCGAGGGCGGCGGCCAGCCCTGCGATTTCGGTACATTGGGCGAGGCCAAGGTGCGCGACGTACAGGAAAAGGACGGCGTGATCGTTCACACCTGCGACAAAGCCCTGCCCGTTGGCGAAGCCGTACACGGCGAAATCGACTGGCAGCGCCGCTTTGACCACATGCAGCAGCACTCCGGCGAGCACATTGTCAGCGGGATGCTGTGCAGCACCTACCACTGCGACAACACCGGCTTCCACATGGGCGCCGAGAGCGTGATCATCGACTACAACGCCGACATCCCTTGGGAGGGTGTGTTGGAAATTGAGCGGAAAGCCAACGCCTACATCTGGGAAAACCGTCCCTTTGAGGTGCTGTGGCCCCGTGCCGAGGAACTCAAAACCCTGCCCTACCGCAGCAAGAAGGAGCTGACCGGTGCGGTGCGCATCACGGTTTTCCCCGGCGCGGATATGTGCGCCTGCTGCGGCACCCATGTGGCACACAGCGGTCAGGTGGGTCTGGTGAAGTTCATCGGCTGGCAGAAATTCCGGGACGGCGTGCGGCTGGAGCTGCTGTGCGGAGAGCGAGCCCTGCACTACCTCTCCCTGAACTGGGAGCAGAACCGCACCATCGGTCAGACCCTGTCGGTGAAGCCGGAAAAGACCTTTGAGGCGGTGGAGCGGCTGCTGGGTGAGGTGCAGAGCCTGAAGGCCCGCTGCGCCGCTATGGAGGTGGAGGCCTTTTCCCGTCTGGCAGAGGAAAACCGGGACAAGGGCGATGTGGTGCTGGTGCAGCCCGAGATGGAAGCAGATGCCGTGCGGCGGTTGTGTGACGCTGTAAAGGACACCTGCGGCGGACGGTGCGCCGTGTTCGCCGGGCAAAGCGGCAGCTATAAGTATGCCGTCATTCATGCCGGGCAGGATATTTCCGACCTGATCAAGCGGATGAATGCCGCTCTCCACGGCCGGGGAGGCGGGCGGGACGGCTTCGCCCAGGGCAGCGTAAGCTGTACGCAGGAGGAGCTGCTGGATTTTTGGGCATAATACGATGTAAACAGATTCCCCCCCGAAAAAACCGACTGATTTCGGCTTTTTCGGGGGTTTTCTTTCCACAAAAAAGGTGCTATACTGTCTTGGTCTGAATACAAGAAGAAGGTATACTATGCAAAACGAAAATAAGCTGGGTGTTATGCCCATAAAAAAGCTCATCTGGGATATGTCCCTGCCCATCATCGCCTCCATGCTGGTGCAGGCCCTGTATAACATCGTGGACAGCGTGTTCGTCTCCTGGGTCAGTGAAGCGTCACTGACAGCCGTATCTCTGGCGTTCCCGGCCCAGAACCTGATGATCTCCCTGTCCGCCGGCACCGCCGTGGGCGTCAACGCCCTCATGGGCCGTGCTTTGGGCGCCAAGCAGCAGAAGCGGGCGGACACCGTGGCGGTGAACGGTCTGTTTCTGGCCTTCGTGGGCTTCTTGCTGTGTGCCGTGCTGGGCCTGAGTCTGTCGGATCTCTTTTTCCGCAGCCAGACGGATGTGGAGGAGATCGTGCAGATGGGTAACCAGTACCTGCACATCGTCATGGGCTGCTCTATAGGACTTTTCGGCCAGATGATGCTGGAACGGCTGCTCCAGGGCACGGGCCACAGCGTTCTGTCCATGTATACCCAGGGCGCCGGCGCCCTCATCAACCTCATTCTGGACCCCGTCTTCATTTTTTTGTTTGATCTGGGTGTGGCGGGCGCCGCCATTGCCACCGTCACCGGCCAGATCTGCGCCTGCGTATTTGCACTGGTGCTGAATCTGAAGAAAAATCCGGAGATCCATCTGGTGTTCCGGGGCTTCCAGCCCGATTGGCGCATCATTGGCAGCATTTATGCCATCGGCCTGCCGTCGGTGGTGATGATGGCCATTGGCTCGGTGATGACCTTCCTGATGAACAAGATCCTCATCACCTACCACTCCGCCCGGGAAACCGCCGCCACGGCCTTCGGCATCTACTTTAAGCTCAACAGCTTCGTCTTTATGCCGGTGTTCGGCCTGAATAACGGCGTCATCCCCATCATTGCTTACAACTACGGTGCCCAGCAGCGCGGCCGCATGATCGAGACCATCAAGCGCAGCGCCCTGTACGCCTCCTGCGTGATGATTCTGGGTATGGCCATCTTCCAGATCGTACCCGGCACGCTGCTGAAGATATTCAAGGCCACGGACACCATGATGGCCGTGGGAATCCCGGCTCTGCGGATCATCTCCCTGAGCTTCTGTCTGGCCGGGGCTTGCATCGCTCTGGGCGGCAGCTTTCAGGCGCTGGGCAAGTCCATATACTCCCTCATCGTGTCCTTCATCCGGCAGCTTGTGCTGCTGATCCCGGCGGCCTTTGTTCTGGCCCAGATCGGCCACAACTCCGGCAACGACAATCTGGTGTGGTGGTGCTACCCCATTGCGGAGATATTCTCCCTGGGTGTGACGCTCCTGTGCTACCGCCGCTTGTACCGCACCCTCATCTCCAAGCTGCCTCTCAACGGATCAGAGGGAGCGTAACTTCTTGTTAATATAGAAAAAGGGAAAAAAGCTGCTCCATCCAGGTGTGCCCACACAGTTTACCCATTGCAGCCCGACAAAAAAAGAAAAGCTTATCCACCCCGCGACCGTTGCGGGTGAATATGCTCCCCCGGACGGAAAGTAATTGCCAAAAAATAGCAAAGCCGCCGCTTCTGGAGAAAAGCGGCGGCTTTGCTATATAAGGGGAAAGGGAAGAATATCTCACAGGAAAAAAGAATTTACAAGTATGTTTTTTTGATTGCATTTATGTTAACAGAATTTTATTAATATGTAAAGTGAATGTTGTTCATCTTTACCATGAAAAATTTTTATGCAATCAGCACATTCATACCCCCCTGACACAAAGAAAAAAGAATAGATTATAAAAACAGGAAGAAAACCGCAAAACCGCCGCATATGGATGAAGCGGCGGTTTTGCATTTTGAAGGGTAAATCACGATATGGAAAAGATTGTACTTACTTTTTTGTTGCAACGGAAACAACACCCACGATCACGAGGATCCCGGCCAAAGCGGCCAAAAAAGCGTTCAGCATCATAGTTTTTTGACCTCCTTTTTTGATTTGTTATCCGGATGAGTTTATATTAGCAGACTTTTATTTATTTGTAAAACGAATGATTTTAATGCTTTTGATGAATTTTTCTTGTCAAAGGCGAAAAAAGGTGCTACACTGACGGTAAAGGAGGCAATTCTATGAGCATGACAAAATATCAGGTTTTTTTAAAGGTCGTAGACTGCGGCGGCTTTACCCGGGCGGCAGAGGAGCTGCACTTCACCCAATCCGGCATCAGCCACACCATCGCCTCCCTTGAAAGAGAGCTGGGAGTTCCACTGTTCGTGCGCAACCGGGGCGGCGTGACCCTTACGGCGGATGGGCGGGCACTCCTGCCGCGCATACAGACTCTGTGCGACGACGCACGGATTCTGGCGCAGAAGGCCCAGGAGCTGCGGGGTCTGGAAACAGGCCTTGTCCGGGTGGCCACCTTCAACAGCGTGTCGGTGCAGTGGCTGCCGTACATCCTCAAATCCTTCCGGGAGGAGCATCCTCACATTGAATTCGAGCTGCTGCCCTTCGTGGAGAACGCCGAGCTGGAGGAGGCGGTTCTCAGCGGTCGGGCGGACTGCTGCTTTGCCAGCCTGCCCACCACGCATCTCCTGGACACCTGGATGCTGCATCGGGATCAGTGGCGGGTCATTGTCGCCTACAATCACCCCTTGGCCGGCCGGGATCCGTTCCCTTTGGACGCTCTGGCCTCGGAGCCGTTCATATACCTCCAGGAGGGCGAGGATTACGAGGTCCGTGCCGTGCTGGACAGCCTGCAGATCCGGCCAAATATCCAGTACATTCTGCGGGACGACCCCTCCATTCTGGCCATGGTGTCCAACGGTCTGGGCATCAGCATCATGCCGGAGCTGGAGCTGGAGCACTGCCCCTATCCCCTGGTCGCCTGCCCCCTGCCCCAATCATTTTACCGAAATATCGGCATTGCGGTAAAGGACAAGAACGCCCTGTCCCTGTCCACCCGCCGTTTCATCGAGCACGCCCGCCGCTGGGTGGGGCAGCACTACGAGAATTGATCGGATCGCTTCTTCGGCATACGCGCCGCGCCGGCCGCCGGCTGCCACGGCAACACGGGGAGCGGTGCTCCTCTATCGTTTTCCCGCGTTGTTTTTTCCTGGCGGCGCAGTGGGGGGGTATGGCACCCTACGCAGATTCTCTATATGGTCATTACGGATTCCCGTGGGCAGCAATCCACATCCCCACCCCCAACCCTTCCACTTTCCGAAGACCCACACAAAATAAATCCGCCGCCACCGGGAAAAACCGGTAGCGGCGGTGATTTTTCTACTTATAGTAGTCCGTTTCCTCCTCCAGCGCTATGGGCAGGCCATTGTGGTACACAGGAACCGTGGTAAACTTAAAGCGGCTGGCCTTGTGCTTCTGGTCGATCTTCTCCTTGATCGCCGGATCAACTACACCCCGGCGGACATACTCGTTGACGGCGTGATAGGTGAAGCCCAAATTGTCCTCATCGGTGAGGCCGGTGAGTCCATCGGACGGCGGCTTCTGCAGAAAATGCTCCGGCAGGCCCAGGGCGCGACCCAGAGCAATGACCTCCTCGGTGGTGTACATCCCCAAGGGGGAGAAGGCTCCGGCGCTGTCGCCGTAAATGGTGCAATAGCCTACCCAATCCTCGGAGAGGTTGGAGGTATTGATGACCGTGCCGCCGGGCAGAGACTGGGCCACGGCATAAAGGGTAGACATACGGATACGGGAGGGCAGATTCACCGTGGTCTGGCGGCTGGGGGTGATGCCGGCCCTCTCCATCTCCTTTAAAACACCCTGCACCGCGTCGCTGATATTGATGGTGCAGTGGGGGATCTGCAGATGCTCCACAAGGCCCCGGGAATAATCAATATCCGGCTGCACGCCGTCGGGCATGAGCACACCGTGCACATTCTCCCGGCCGTATGCCGCCACGGCCAAGGCTGCCACGGTGGAGCTGTCCTTGCCGCCGGAAATGCCGATGACCGCCGTCCGTCCGTGGCAATTTTGCATCATCTCGTTCATCCACTCCAGCAGACCTGCCAGTTGGATCTGAGGGTTGAAGTCCATAAAAATGCGCCTCCCTGTCTGTTTCTTGGGGTTATTGTACGGCAACGGCTTATAAAATGCAAGCGGCCAATATGCCAAAATACAGGAAAACCTCCCACCTTGCGGTGGGAGGTTTTCCTGTTGTGTGTTAGGAGAGAGAAAATCACTTTTGGAAAGGTTCTTTGTATGCGAATATATTACTTTGTAAATATGGCAAAACAATAAATTGGTAGTGAACATTTTGTAAACGATCCTCAAAATTTCCGGCTTTCGGACACGGCCAGCTCATCGCAGCGGTTATTTTTGGCGTTGGCTGCGTGCCCCTTGACCCAATGATAGCGCACCTCATGCCGGGCAACGAGGGGCAGGAGCCGCTCCCAGAGATCCACATTCAGGGCGGGCTTTTTGTCGCTCTTGATCCAGCCCCTTTTCTTCCAGCCGTAGACCCAGCCCTTTTCCAGGGCGTCGATGACATACTTGCTGTCGCTGTAAAGCTCCACCACGCACGGCTCCTTCAGCAGGGACAAGGCTTCTATGACGCCGGTGAGCTCCATGCGGTTGTTGGTGGTCTCCGGGGCGCCGCCGGAGATCTCCTTCTCGATGCCGTTCCAATCCAAAATGGCTCCCCAGCCCCCGGGGCCGGGATTGCCGGAGCAGGCGCCATCGGTGTAGATGGTTACAGTTTTCATAGAGAGCCTCCTTGGTATGAGGGGAAATGCGGATTGCCGCGCCGCCAACGGCGGCGCTCCTTGGTGACTTTCTTTGGCCCAAGGCAAAAAAGTAATTTATCACCGGCTTTTCATATCCTCGCAAGGACATACCGATAGAAACGCATCCTGTTCACTCCACCGCCAGCACCGTGAGCACACCCTTTTCCACGGTAAATCTAACATTTTTACCGGCGAAGGACAGGCCGTACACCCTTTCCGGGTCATTCTGATACCTGGGCCGGGGGTCGCAGGCCAGAACGCCCAGCAGTGCCTCCCGCTGCCGGGGGGCAAGGCCCGCCAGCAGCACCGGGTCGCAGGAAACCTCCAGCTTTTGCGCGGAAAGGGGATCGGTAAAGCCCCCGGTGGCCTCCGGGTGGCAATCGGCGTAGGGCAGGTAGGGCTTGATATCCAGAATCGGCGTCCCGTCCACTAAATCAGCGCCGCTGACATAAAGGACAGGCCCCAGCTTCTCTTCCAGCCGTACCTCCTCCAGCTTCACGCAGGACAGGCCTATGGCATTGGGCCGGAAGGGTGACCGGGTGGCGAAGACCCCCATGCGCCGGTTGCCCCCCAGCCGGGGCGGCCGCACCGTGGGTGACCACTCCGCACGCGCCGCCCGGTGGAACTGAAAGATCAGCCACAGGTGGGAAAAACCCTCCAGCCCACGCAGGGCGTCGGGATTTCTGTACGGCGGCTCAAGCACGATGGTGCCCCCCAGCTCCGGCACAAGACCGCTCTGCCGGGGCACGCCGAATTTATCCGTCAGATCCGTGCGGATGTGGGCAATGACATCCACGGTCATCAGCGTTTCCTCCTGCCGCTGTCCACCAGGTGGGCACGGATGTCCCTGGGCAGGCGCAGAAAACGCACCGCCTGGCCGATCACAATGGCGACCATGCAGCCCACCACGAAGAAAATATTCTGCCACCGGATGGCTGTGAGGAAGATGAGGCATAGCAGCACCAGCAGCGCTCCGTTGATGCGGCGGTTGCCTTCCTCAATACGCCGCAGCTCCTCACTTTTCAAATAGATCACCTTGTCGTACTCAAACTCCGCCTTGGCCGCGGCGTCGTGGTACAGGGTCTTGGTAAAATACTGCCACCGGGTCAGCGGCACGGTTCTCTCCCGTTTGCTTCCCATTTTTCACTCCTCCGTTGCGGTAGTGGGCGCCTCAGGGTCGGCCAAAGCCATGGAGATGACCCGGTCGCCCTCGGTCTTAAAGCGCATGACGATAACGCCCTGTGTGGCGCGCCCCGCCGTGCGGATATTCTGCACCGGAGTGCGGATGAGGATGCCGCTCTCCGTCACCAGCAGCAGGTCCTCGCTGCCATCCACCACCTTGATGCCCACGATGGGACCGGTCTTCCCGGTGACCATGTAGTTGCGGATACCGGAGCCGCCCCGGCTGGTGATGCGGTAGTCCTCCACCGGGGTTCGCTTGCCGTAGCCCTTTTCGGTAATGGTGAGGACGGTCTTGCCCGCCTCGGCCCGGGCGGCGCCCACCACATAGTCCCCCTCACGCAGGCGTATGCCCCGCACGCCCACAGCCGTGCGGCCCATGGGTCGCACATCGCTCTCGTGGAAGCGCACCGCCTGACCGTCGTGGGTGGCGATGAGGATATACTGGTTGCCGTCGGTTTCCTTGACGCTGATAAGCTGGTCGCCCTCGTCCAGAGTCAGGGCGCGGATGCCGCTCTGGCGGATGTTCTTCAGTTGTTCCACCGGCAGGCGCTTCACGGTGCCGTTGCGGGTGGTCATGAAGAGATAAAGCCGCTCGTCGCCCACCTCCCGGAAATGGAGCATGGCCTGCACCTTTTCCCCGGTCTCCACCTGAATGACATTGACCATGTTGATACCCTTGGAGGTCTTGCCGCTCTCTGGAATCTGATAGCCCTTCTTGCGGTAGACCTTGCCAGTGTCGGTGAAGAAGAGAATGTAGTCATGGGTGGAGGCGGTGAACACGGACACCACCTCGTCCTCCTCCCGGGTGGACATACCCTTCTTGCCCATGCCGCCCTTGCTCTGAGCGGCGTATTCACTGACGGGAGTGCGCTTGATATACCCGGCCTTGGTGAGGGTAAAGACACACTGTTCCTCCTCGATGAGGTCCTCGATGTCTATCTCGTCCTCCACGTCCTGGATCTCCGTCTTGCGTTCGTCGCCGTACTTCTCCGCCAGAGCGGACAGCTCCTCCTTGAGAATCTGCCGCACCAGAGCGTCGTCGGACAGCACCCGGCGGAAGTAAGCGATCTTCTCCTCCAGCTCTTCGTACTCCTTCTGCAGCTTCTCCCGGTCAAGGCCCTGCAGAGCCTTCAGCCGCATATCCAGAATGGCCTGGGCCTGGACCTGATCCAGGCCGAAGCGAGCCATGAGGTTTTCCTTGGCGTCATCGTAGCTCTCCCGGATGATTTTGATGACCTCGTCGATGTTGTCCTGGGCAATGAGCAGGCCCTCCAGCAGATGGGCCCGCTCCAAGGCCTTATTCAGATCGAACTTCGTACGGCGGACGATGATCTCCTCCTGGAAATTCAGGTACTCGTCGATGATGTGCCGCAGGGACAGAATCTTGGGTTGGCGCTGGTTATCCACCAGTGCCAGCATATTGATGGCGAAGGTGGTCTGGAGCTGAGACTGGGCAAACAGGCGGTTTAAGACCACCTGGGGATTGGCGTCACGCTTTAGCTCAATGACGATGCGCATACCGTTGCGGTCGGATTCGTCCCGGATGTCGGAAATGCCGTCCAGCCGCTTGTCCTCCACCTGCTCGGCGATACTCTTGATGAGCATCCGCTTGTTCACCTGATACGGCAGCTCCGTGATGACGATGCGGGTGCGGTCCTTGCCGAATTCCTCGAATTCATGCCGGGAGCGCACCACCAGACGGCCCCGTCCTGTGGCGTAGGCGGCCCGGATGCCGCTGCGGCCCATGATGATACCCTTTGTGGGGAAATCCGGGCCCTTGATGTGCTGCATCAAATCACCCAAGGTGGCCTCAGGATCGTCCAGCACACAAATGCAGGCGCCGATGACCTCCCGCAGATTGTGGGGCGGGATGTTGGTGGCCATACCCACGGCAATGCCGGAGGAGCCGTTCACCAGCAGGTTGGGGAACCGCGCGGGCAGCACTCTCGGCTCCCTGCGGCTCTCGTCAAAGTTGGGATCCCAATCCACGGTATCCTTCTCAATATCCCGGAGCATCTCGTTGGAGATCTTGGACAGTCTCGCCTCGGTATAGCGGTAGGCAGCGGCGGGATCGCCATCCACGGAGCCGAAGTTGCCGTGGCCGTCCACCAGCATATAGCGCATGGAGAAGTCCTGAGCCAGACGCACCAGGGCGTCGTACACGGAAGCGTCACCGTGGGGATGGTATCGGCCCAGCACATCGCCCACACAGGTAGCAGACTTCTTGAAGGGACGGTCAGAGGTAAGGTTGTCCTCATACATGGCGTAGAGAATGCGGCGGTGGACGGGCTTCAGGCCGTCCCGCACATCGGGCAGGGCGCGGCCCACGATGACGGACATGGCGTACTCAATGTACGACTGCTCCATTTCAGGCACCAGGGGCGACTCCACGATGTGCTGCTGGGGATACCGGATCTCCTCCGGGTCATATTGCGGTTTCTTACTCATAGTATATCTCCTTGTCAGAGGGTTGCGTCGGAAATTGGTTTTTCGGTAGATTGCTCTTTATTTGCATCGTCAGGCTCAGGTCAGCCCGCCGCCTTTTGTGAAGGTCGCTGATGCCAACACCGACTCGCATGGAGTTACGGTCATTTCTTAATAATCCAAATTCACCGCGTACTTGGCCTTGCGCTCGATGAACTCCTTCCGCGGCTCCACCTTTTCGCCCATGAGCACCGTGAAGGTAGCGTCCGCCGCCACGGCGTCGTCCAGCGTGATGCGCCGCAGGGTGCGCTTCTCCGGGTCCATGGTGGTCTCCCACAGCTCATGGGGGTTCATCTCGCCCAGGCCCTTAAACCTGCTGATGTCGATCTTCGCGTCCGGATTGTCCCCCCGCATCTCGGCGGATACCCGGTCCCGCTCTTCATCGGAATAGGCCACCCGGCTCTGCTTGCCCCGGGTCAGCTTATACAGGGGCGGCACGGCGGAATACACATAGCCGTTCTCTATGAGGGGGCGCATGAACCGGAAGAAGAAGGTCAGCAGCAGCGTCCGGATATGGGCACCGTCCACATCGGCATCGGCCATGATAATAATCTTGTGATACCGTAACTTGTCGGCATCAAACTCCTCCCCGATGCCCGCGCCCAGGGCGGTGATAACGGGCTGGAGCTTGTCGTTTCCGTAGACCTTGTCCGCCCGGGCCTTCTCCACGTTCAGCATCTTTCCCCACAGAGGCAGGATGGCCTGGAACCGGGAGTCACGGCCCTGGGTGGCGGAGCCGCCTGCGGAATCGCCCTCCACGATGTAAAGCTCCGTCAGCTCGGGATTGTTCTCATTGCAGTCCCGGAGCTTGTCGGGCATGGCCGCGCCGCCCAATGCGGTCTTGCGGCGGATGGATTCTCTGGCCTTTCTCGCCGCCTCTCTTGCCCGGTTGGCGGTGAGGGCTTTATCCAGAATGGTCCGGGCCACCACGGGATGTTCCTCCAGATACACCGAGAGCTGGTCGGACACGATGTTGTCCACCAGGGTGCGGATGTAGGCATTGCCCAGCTTATCCTTGGTCTGTCCCTCAAACTGGGCCTCCGTCAGCTTCACGGAGATGACGGCGGCAATGCCCTCCCGGCAGTCCTCGCCGGAAACCTTGTCATCCCCGTCCTTGATCATACCGTACTTGGTGCCGTATGCGTTGAGCACACGGGTGAGCGCCGCCTTGAAGCCTGTCTCATGCATACCGCCGCCGGGGGTGTGGATGTCATTGGCGAAGGAAACCAAGGTCTCGCTGTAACCGTCGTTATACTGCAGGGCGATCTCCGCTGTGGCCTCCCCCTTGGCGCCGGAGAGATAAATGACCTCCTGATGAAGGGGCGTCTTGTTGCGGTTGAGGTAGGACACGTATTCCCGGATGCCGCCCTCATAGCACATGGTCTCTCCCTGCTCCATACCGGGCCGGGCGTCGGTGATGGTGATGCGCAACCCGGCGTTCAAAAAAGCCTGTTCCCGCATCCGGGTGTGGAGAATCTCGTAGTCATACACCAGTGTGTCGAACATCTCCGGGTCGGGCTTAAAGGTGACGGTGGTACCGGTATGGTCGGTGTCGCCGATGATCTTCATCTCCTGGGTAATGTCACCCCGGGAGAACTTCATCTCGTAGATATGTCCGTTCTTGTGCACCTGCACCTCCAGCCACTGGGAAAGGGCGTTTACCACGGACGCGCCCACGCCGTGAAGACCTCCGGATACCTTGTAGCCCCCGCCGCCGAACTTACCGCCGGCGTGCAGAACGGTATATACCACCTCCAGAGCGGGCCGGCCCGTCTGGGGCTGGATGTCTACGGGGATGCCCCGGCCGTTGTCGGTGACGGTGATGGTATCGCCCTCGTTGATGGTCACGGTGATGTCCGTGCAGTAGCCCGCCAGCGCCTCGTCGATGGCATTGTCCACGATCTCATACACCAGATGGTGCAGACCCGATGAGGAAGTGGAGCCGATGTACATACCCGGGCGCTTGCGGACGGCCTCCAAACCCTCCAGCACCTGGATCTCCGAGGCGTCATATTCCGTTTCCACGGCGATGACTTTTTCCAGTTCTGACATAGATTCGTTTCCTTTCTCAAGGGAAGTTCTTCTTCCGCTGTAATTTCTGTACTGTTCTTTTTTCTGTCATTGCGAGAGTCGCAGACCGTCAGGTACACCGGCCCCTGCACAACTCTATCGGTAAGCAATGCGTAGGGGTCAGCCTCCCGGACGACCCGACCTATTTACTTCTTTTCTGCAATGTTTGCGTGTTCAGTTGCGAGATATACACGATCTGCCGATGGTAGGGATGATCGCACACCAGGAACGACTTGGGTATGTCCTCCGTCACGCTGACCACCACGCCCTCCCGCTCGGCCTTCTCCAGAAACTCCCTGGTCCGCTTGGACTGGGAGGTGATGTCCAGGTCGAAAATGCCGATGATACGCTTTTCCGGCAGCATAGCGTTCTGCCCGATATGCAGGTAACTCATTCCATTACCTCCCCGTTCTGAATGTGAAACAGTTTTCCGCTCTGCAGGCGGTCCAGCCGGTCATTTTCGCAGCATGTGATGAACACCTGCCCCCCGCTGATGCGGTTTAAAACATATTCCTGTCTCCTGGGGTCCAGCTCCGACAAAACATCGTCTAAAAGCATCACCGGATACTCCCCCACGGCGCCGCGGTGGATCTCCCGGTCTGCCAGCTTCAGGCTCAGTGCGGCCGTGCGCACCTGTCCCTGGGAACAGAACTGCCGGGCGTTTAACCCGTTGATTTCCACCAGAAAGTCGTCCTTATGAGGTCCGGACAGACACAGCCGGGAGGAAATCTCCGCAGGATAGTGGCTCTCCTGGTGGTCTCGCAGCTCCTGGGTGATATGTTCCATTGACCCAAAGGGGTCTGTGACGGTCTTTACCGTTTCATATCGCAGGGACAGCTCCTCACGTCCGCCGGAGCAGTCGGCGTGGGCGGTCCCGGCGAAGGACTGCAGAGACCTGCAATACCTTGCCCGGCAGTGGATGAGAACTGCCCCCACCTGGCACATCCGCTCGTTAAAATCCGGCAGCATCCGTAAAAGTCCGGGATTTTCCTCGCTGTCCCTTAAAATGCGGGTCTTGTGCTCATATAACCGGTGGTACTCCGCCAGCGCCTCGGCGTACCGGGGCCTGAGCTGGCACAGGGATACATCCATGAATCTGCGCCGTGCGGCGGCACCTTCCCGGATGAGGAACAAGTCCTCCGGACAGAAGAACACCGTATGCATCACGTCGGAAAGCTCAGCGCTATTTTTTGCCGTCACACCGTTGACGGTCATCTTTCGCCGCCGTCCCGCCTGCAGGGTGATCTCCGTGACAAATTCCCGCCCACGGGAGAAGATTTCCCCCCGGAGCGTTGCCTGCTGTCTGTCAAAGGAGATAAGCTCCCTGTCCGAACGGGTGCGGGGGGACTTGCCGCAGGAGAGATACACCATGGCCTCCAGCAGATTGGTCTTGCCCTGCGCGTTTTCCCCGTGGATCACATTGCAAACGCTGTCAAACTCCAGGGTCTGCTCCCGGTAGTTGCGAAAGCCGGAAACTGTCAGCTTATTGATCTGCATATTCGACTCCCATGGTCATACCGTGGTAGTCAACCTTGTCGCCGGGGCGGATCTTTCTTCCCCGCTGGGTGCAGGTCTCGCCGTTGACCAAAACTTCTCCCTCCTGCACCCGGATCTTTGCCTCGCCGCCGGTGGACACAGCATCCGCCAGCTTCAAAAGATCCTGCAGCTTAATGTATTCCGTTGTGATGGTTACGATTTTCATGTTCTTTCCCTCACGCCTTCAGCCGCACGGGCAGCACCATATACAAAAAACTGTCGCTGCCGTCCACCGGGGTCATGACGCAGGGGCTGATGCCCGTGTTCAGCTCCATGACCACCTGCTCCGCCGGTGCGTAGCGCAAAGCGTCCATGAGATAGCGGTTGTTAAATCCGATCTCCAGCTCCTGCCCGTCTCCTTCCACAGGGCATACATCCACCGCTTCGCCGTTGCCGGTCTTGGCGGACAATACGACGCTGCCGTTTCCCATCTGGCAGCGGACGGGACTTTTCAGCTTTTCACTGATGACCACGCTGACCCGGTCCAGTCTGCTCAGCATGACCTTGGTATCCACCGTCAGGCGGATGGGATTGTTCCGGGGAATTGCATTCTTATAATCCAGGAACTCCCCCTCCAGCTTCCGGCAGATGAGCTGAGTGGTGCCGGTCTCGAACATGATATGGCGCTTGCCCAGAATGACGGTGACAGGCTCCTCACTGTCCTCGCAGATTTTCTCCACCTCGTTTAATGCGCTGCCGGGACACACAAAGCGGAAAGCGCCCCCCTCCAGCTTTTCGATTTTCTCCCGGCGCAGAGCCAGACGAAAACCGTCCACGGACACCACCGTCACGCCGTCAATGCCCACCTCAAAGAGGGAACCGGTGTGAATGGGCCGGTTTTCATTGGTGGACACGGCGAAAGATGTCTGATTGATCATAGCCTTGAGAATGCCCTGCTGCATGGTGAAGGTATACTCATCGTCCACCTCCGGCATTTCGGGATAATCGTCTGCGGACAGGCCCAGAATCTCAAACCGCGTGTCACCGCAGGTGAGGGTGACCATGTACTTTTCGTCAGCGGAGAACACGATCACATCGTCGGGCATTTTGCGGATGATATCTCCGAACAGGCGGGAGTTGAGCACGATGCGCCCCCCCTCCCGGATGTCGGCCTCCAGACGGGTGCGGATGCCGGTCTGCATATTGTAGCCCGACAGGGTCAGCACCTCTGTTCCCTCCAGCAATAGTCCCTCCAGGGCAGGGATGGAGCTCTTGGTGGCGACGGTACGGGAGGCGGTATTCACGGCGAGCTGCAGCAGCGCCTTTTCACAGGAAAACTTCAGCATGGCACTTCATCCTTTCGATTCAGAAAATTATGCGCATATTTTGTGCGCACAGAACATAAGCTAAGTAATTTTAGTAATAGTAGTCGTAGGGAAAACTTTTGTGGAAAAACCCGGAGATGCCTCGGAAACTCTCACTTATTTTTCCACACAGGTCCAGGAGGATTTCCACGCCTTTCCACGGAAAATGGTAGGGAATATTTTAAAAAGACCCTTTCCACAGAGAGTTCACAAGTATTGTGGAAATTTATATTTTTGGGTTGGCATTTATGTTGGTGGTGATCTGCTTTACCATCTCGGCAAAGGCTGGATCGGAGCGCATTTGTTTTTCCACCTTATCCAGAGAGTGCAGCACCGTGGTGTGGTCCCTGTCGCCGAATTCCTTGCCGATGTCCACCAGATTCATGCAGATCATCCGCCGCATGAGGTACATGGCGATCTGCCGGGCGGTGACCACCTCCCGGCCGCGGCTCTGGCCACGAAGCACATCTTCGTCGATATGGTAGGTGCTGCAGATGTAGTTCACCACTGACTGGGCTGTGGGGATGTACTCGTTGTTCTTCTTGATCATGTCCCGGATAGCACGGAGAATGTCCTCCTGGCTCATGGCGCTGCCCATGAGATCGTAGTAGGCGAGAATTTTGTTCAGGGTGCCCTCGATCTGCCGGACATTGGCGGTGACATTTTCCGCAATGAGGTCCGTCACCGGGTCGGACAGCTTCACGCCCAGCATGGCGGACTTGTTTTTCACGATGGCCAGACGGGTCTCATAATCCGGGGGGGTCACATCCACCATGAGACCCCACTCAAAGCGGGTACGCAGCCGGTCCTCCAGCTTGGTCATCTCCCGGGGAGGCCGGTCGGAGGTGAGGACGATCTGCTTGCCTGCTTCATACAGGGAATTGAAGGTATGGAAAAATTCCTCCTGGGTCTGCTCCTTGCCGGCGATGAACTGCACGTCGTCCACCAAAAGCAGCGTGGCCTGCCGGTATTTCTCCCGGAACTCTGCGTTCTTGCCCTCCCGGATGGAGGCTACCAGCTCGTTGGTGAAGTCGTCGCCCTTGATGTAAACGATCTTGGCGTCGGGATGGTTTTTCTTAAGCCCGTGGGCAATGGCATAGAGTAGGTGGGTTTTTCCCAGGCCCGAATCGCCGTAGATGAACAGAGGATTGTAGTTCACGCCCGGCCGCTCGGACACGGCGTGGGCGGCAGCGTAGGCCAGTTTATTGCTGGGCCCTACCACATAGGTCTCAAAGGTGAAGGCCCCGGAATCGTTCAGGTCCCCCGGATAGTCCGGCGCCACGCCGTGGTAGGCAGACAGCTGTTCATCGTTGAGGATCTTGATCTCAAAGTCAGCCGAAAACAGATCCCGCAGGGCATCCCGGATGTAGGAAAGGAACCGGGCCTCGATGGTTTTCTTCTTAAATTCGTTGCCGCAGTGCAGCACAAAGGCGGAATCCTCCATGGTCACCACCTCCACCTCGTCGAACCAGGTGTTGATGGTGGTGGGGGCCAGCTGCCGCGACATCTGCTGCAGCACATTGCCCCATACGTCGGTCAGTGAATTCAAATTGATAGCTCCCCTTTCCCAAATAAAGAATTGTATATACAGGGAATATCGGTATCCTCGATGCCGGGAAAGGGGCAAAAGCCCCGCCGGCACCTGCCATACCCCTTATCTCGCACCGGTCCTCGCGAAAGAGCGGAACGATTGCGGCGATCCGCCCATCCCTTCCCTCGGAGTTTCTGTTTCAAATAATTCTGCCGGCATGGCAGAATAACCGCACCATAAGTATATCAGAAATCTTCCGTAAAGTCCATACTTATATATTAGAATATGTATAAAACATTTCCACACAGACGGAAAAACCGGACCTCCGCCGGGAAATATTTATTGACAGCTTGATTTTCCTTATGTATAATAAGCAAAGTGCCGCTTTATCGGCATCTGACCTTATCAACTGCGGGACAGAGTTTTTTCTGTCCGCCGTCGAGTAAGTGTGGCGGCCCGGTTGCCGCCGCCGGATTTCTATGTAATGGAGGTGTCCTGCAATGTTCCGTACCTATCAGCCCAAGAAGCGCCAGCGCTCCAAGGTGCACGGTTTCCGCAAGAGAATGGCTACCGCCAACGGCCGCAAGGTGTTGGCCCGCCGTCGTGCCAAGGGTCGTGCTCGTTTGACCCTCTGAGGTCACGGAAGGTGCATCCGGCATAGCTTGTGAAAAACAGGGACGGTGGAAGGGAAACTGCCGTCCCTATTCGTCTATGCAAAAGTCGCTTGAAAAAAGCCGGGAGAGAGCCATGAAAGCAGCCATAACGGTCAAGGAAAATTACGAATTTCGCCGTATTTATCATAAAGGCCGCTCCGCCGTTTCCCCCTACATGGTGGTCTACTGCCTGAAAAACCGGGAGGGAGCCAGCCGTCTGGGAGTCACGGTGAGCAGGAAGCTGGGTCATGCGGTGGTGCGCAACCGGGTGCGCCGCCGGCTCCGGGAGATCTATCGGCTGAACCGTGATAAAATGCAGCCCGGGTGGGATGTCATCGTGGTGGGACGCAGCCGCGGCATCAGCGGCGACTACCGGAAGATGAACGAGGCCTATCTGGACTGTCTGCGCAAGCTCTCTCTCCTGCGGGAGGACGAAGGATGAAAAAGTTCGTCATCTCCGCCATCCGGTTTTACCAGCGGGAAATTTCTCCCCTGAGCCCCCCCCGCTGCCGCTATATCCCCACCTGCTCGCAGTACGCACTGGAGGCGGTGGAGAAATACGGCGCCATAAAGGGGACGTTTCTGGCCACCAAGCGCATCCTGCGGTGCAACCCATTCCACAAGGGCGGGTATGATCCCGTTCCGTAACCATTGGTTTTTCCCAAGAATTAAACGGAGGAAAAAATATGTTCGCACAACTCGGATATTACATCTGTGTGCCCTTCGCCTGGCTGACCCGTGTGTTTTATTCGCTGACCGGGTCTTACGGCTTGGCGCTGATCCTCTTCACCCTGGTGGTGAAGCTGGTGATCCTGCCCTTCCAGCTCAAGGGCAAAAAGAGTATGCTGCGCATGAGCCGTATGCAGGGCAAGATCAAGGAGATCCAGACCCGCTACGCCAACAACAAGCAGCGTCAGCAGGCGGAGATGGCGGACCTGTATGCCCGGGAGGGCGTGAATCCCATGTCCGGCTGTCTGTGGTCCTTCCTGCCCTTCCCCATCCTTATCGCCCTGTACGCCATCATCCGTCAGCCCCTGAGCCACCTGATGGGATTGGGGGCGGATACCATCACGGCCATTTCCAATGCCGCCACCAAGATCGGCTACACCGTGGCAGAGGGCAGCTCCTCGGCCTATGAGCAGATCTATCTGGCCAAGTTCGTTCATCAGAATTGGGACAGCTTCCAGGGCCAGTTTGACGGGCTCATCAACCTGGACTACAGCTTCCTGGGTATGGATCTGGCCTCTCAGGGTTCCCAGCTCTTTGGTCAGATCACTACCGGCGGCTGGGCCGTCATCGGCGTGCTGCTGCTGCCCGTCATCGCCACGGCACTGCAGTTCCTCATGACCATTGTGAGCATGAAGAGCAATGGCAATACGGCCGGCCAGGGCAAGCTGATGATGTATCTTTTGCCCCTGATGACCCTGTGGATGGGCTACATTCTGCCCGCCGCTCTGTGCATCTACTGGATCGCCAACACCGCCTTTGCCATCGTGCAGGAGCAGGTGCTTAACAAGTATTTCAACAAGATCCTTGACCGGGAGGAGACCGACAAGGAGAGGGCCAAGCGGGAGGCCCGTGCCGCCAAGATGATGGCCGGCCGGGAGCGTGCCCGTCAGCAGCAGGAGCTGGCCGCCGGGAAGCAGAACGCCGCGAAGAAGGGACAGTCCGCCGCCAAGAAACCGGAGAAGAAGGCTGCTACCAATGAAAACGGCCGTGTGGGACAGCGACCCTATGCCCGTGGCCGTGCGTACAGCGAAAACCACTATGACGAGTAAGGAGTTTTGTCATGCGTTATATTGATGTAACAGGCAAGACCGAGGAAGAAGCCGTCCGCAAGGCGCTGGAGCAGCTCCATCTGGACCGGGACGATGTTTCCGTGGAGATCCTGGAGCGGGCCAAGAGCGGATTTTTAGGCATCGGCAGCACCCCCGCCAGGGTGCGGGTGAGTTACGAGCTGGATGTTGCCGATGAGGCGGAGGTCAAGGCCGAGCCGCCCAGGGCTGAGGAAAAGAAGCTGCCAGCCAAGCCTGTGGAAAAAAAGCCCGAGCCCAAGGCGGATATGCCCCAAGAGGAAAAGCCCGCCGCCGGGGCGGACATCTGCGTCAATGACGATGTCCGCCGCATCACGGAGTTCCTCTCGGGCCTTTTAGAGCATATGGAATGCACCGCTGAGGTGCAGGTGTACGAGGAGGAGAAGAACCGCTACAAGGTGATCCTGGTGGGTCAGAAGCTGGGCGCTCTCATCGGCCGCCGGGGAGAGACGCTGGACGCCATCCAGCAGCTCACCAACTATGCCGTTAACAGCGGCCGGGATAAGCGTCTGCGGATCCATGTGGATGCCGAGAACTACCGGGCCAAGCGTGAACAGAGTCTGGAGAGTCTGGCGAATAAGGTGGCCGGCAAGGTCCTCAAGTACCGCCGCAGCGTGACGCTGGAGCCTATGAACGCCTATGAGCGCCATGTGATCCACGCCGCCCTGCAGGACAAACAGGGAGTCACCACCTACTCCATAGGCACGGAGCCCAACCGCCGTGTGGTGGTTGCCTACGAGCGGGGAAACCGCTAATTAAAGAGAAACAGACCGGATCGCTCCGGTCTGTTTTTTTCGGTCATAATTCATTTTGGCGGTTGCGGGCCGTTTTCCGGCAGAGCATCGCAGATGCCGTCGTTCCGGGCGGTTCCTGCCGTGCTCCGGATGCCGGCGGCGGCATATAAGGCCTGTCATTTTGCTTATATCCCGAAAAAGGCCCTTCCGTTTTCCCAGGTGGCCTCCTCCACCTCCCGGGGGGAAATGCCCTTGATCCGGGCAATCTGCTCCGCCACGAAACACACATAGGACGAGTCGTTCCGCTCCCCCCGATGGGGAACCGGGGTCAGGTACGGCGCGTCGGTCTCGATCATCAATTTATCCAGCGGCACGGCGGCGATGACCTCCGGGGCTTTCCTGGCGTTTTTAAAGGTGGCAGCCCCATTGAAGGACAGCATCCACCCTGCTCTCACCAGCTCCCGGGCCATCTCCACCGACCCGGCAAAGCAGTGGAAAACCCCTTTTACATGAGGAAACTCCCGCACAATAGCCAATGTGTCGGCGTGGGCGTCCCGGTCGTGGATGATGACCGGCAAGGACAGCTCCTCCGCCAGCGCAAGCTGCCGCCGCAGCACCTCCTGCTGCAATTCCTTCGGGGGATTCTCCGCCCAGTAGTAGTCCAGACCGATCTCCCCTATGGCCACCACCTTCTTTTCCCCCGCCAGCGTCCGCAGGGTGTCTATCATGGCGGGGTCAAAGTCCCCGCAGTTCTCCGGGTGGATGCCCACGGCGGCGTAAAGAAACTGGTACTTCCGCGCCATTTCCACTGCCATGCGGGAGGTGGCCAAATCGCAGCCGGGATTCACAATAAGCCCCACATTCTTCCCCGGCATGGAGGTGAGCAGCTCATCCCGGTCCCGGTCAAACCGCGCGTCGTCATAGTGGGCGTGGGTGTCAAACAGCATGGATCTTGCTCCCTTTCAGTCCTTCTGCACCCGTGTTTCGGCGATGCAGTCGTTTTTAATGTCCATGAGCCGCTTCATGTGCTCCTGCTCCATGTGGAGGCGCTGGTGCGCTTCACTTTCCCACTCCTCCAGCAGCAGGATCTCCTCCTCGTTCTGGCAGGAGAGGTAGTAGTCATACCGCAGGCAGCCGTCCTCCTCCCGAATGGCGGAGAGGATACCCGCCGTCACCACCCGGTGCAGAAATTCCTCCCGCCGCCCGGGCCTTGCGAAGTATGTAACGGTGATCTTCATGTCAAACCTCCAGCTCCAGCAGCACCGGGCAGTGGTCGCTGCCATAGATTTCACTGCGGATGTCCGCCGCCTTCACCTTGTCCGCCAGCCGCTGCGACACGATGAAGTAGTCAATGCGCCACCCCACATTCTTTTCCCTTGCGTGGAACCGGTAGCTCCACCAGGAGTACCGGTCCGTCACGTCGCCATTTATGTACCGGAAAGTGTCCACGAAGCCCGCCTCCAGCAGCCGGGTCATCTTCTCCCGCTCCTCGTCGGAGAAGCCGGGATTCTGGCGGTTGGTCTTGGGGTTTTTCAGGTCGATCTCACGGTGCGCCACATTCAGGTCCCCGCAATATACAACGGGCTTGGCTTGATCCAACTCCCGCAGATAGTCCCGCAGGTCGTCCTCCCACCGCATCCGGTAGTCAAGCCTTTTCAGCCCATCCTGGCTGTTGGGGGTATAGCAGCACACCAGGTAGAATTGAGGAAACTCCGCCGTAATGATCCGCCCCTCGTGGCGGTGCTCATCGCCGCCGAAGTCATAGGTCACGGAAAGGGGCTCCGTCCGAGTGAGAATGGCCGTGCCGGAATAGCCCTTCTTGTCGGCGGAGTTGAAAAACCGATGGTATCCCGGCAGGTCAAACACCGCCTGCTCCGGCTGCAGCTTGGTCTCCTGCAGGCAGAGAATGTCCGGGCTCTCCTGCGCCACATAGTCCAAAAAGCCCTTTCCCAGCACGGCCCGCAGGCCGTTCACATTCCAGCTTATCAGCTTCATTCCGGGTATCCTCCCTGATCGTTTGTTTCCAATACTATACCACAATCGGGGACAAAACCCAACAAAAACATTGACAAACATAGCACGGCAGGATAAAATAGCCCAAGAAAGAGAAAACTAAAGGCAGTGAAGGAAAGAGTACCCCGTTTTAGGCCACCGCAAGAGAGCCCGGTCAGGTGAAAGCGGGCGTGGCACGGATGGGGGAACATGGCTCCGGAGCCGCCGGGTCGAGGGCCGAAGGGCATTAGATCCGGACGGGGGCGCCCGTGACAGCGCGGGAGTGTAGCGGCACTCCATGAGGCCGTCTTTGCGTGAGCGGGCGGCGAAGCAAGGTGGTATCACGGTGTTTTGGCATCGTCCTTGGCGGATTGCCGGGGACGTTTTTTGTTTACCCGACGCATGGAAAAAATTAAAGTCACTCTTCCATTCGGAGTGACGGAAAAGGAGATAAACCCATGGAAAACAAAAAGTTCTATATCACGACCCCCATTTACTATCCCTCGGACAAGCTGCACATCGGCCACAGCTACTGCACCGTGGCCACGGACGCCATCGCCCGCTATAAGCGGCTGCAGGGCTACGATGTCATGTTCCTCACCGGCACCGACGAGCACGGCCAGAAGATCGAGTCCAAGGCCAGGGAGGCGGGCCTGGAGCCTCAGGCGTTCGTGGACCGCATTGTCAACGGCGAGCGGGGTGTCCGGGATCTGTGGAAGCTGATGAACATCTCCAACGACCGCTTCATCCGCACCACGGACGACTACCACTGCGTGGCCGTGCAGAGGATCTTTAAGAAGATGTACGACAAGGGCGACATCTACAAGGGCGCCTACAAGGGCAAATACTGCACCCCCTGCGAAAGCTTCTGGACCGAGAGCCAGTTGGTGGACGGCAAATGTCCCGACTGCGGCCGTGAGGTTCATGACGCCGAGGAGGAGGCCTATTTCTTCCGTCTGAGCAAGTACGCCGACCGTGTCCGGCACCTGCTGGAGGACACGGATTTCCTGCAGCCCCGGAGCCGTGTCAACGAGATGGTGAACAACTTCATCAAGCCCGGTCTGGAGGACCTGTGCGTCAGCCGCACCAGCTTTACGTGGGGCATTCCCGTGGACTTTGACCCGGGCCATGTAGTGTATGTGTGGGTGGACGCCCTGTTCAACTACTGCACCGCCTTGGGCTTCTGCAACGAGAAATATCATGATTACGACAAATACTGGCCTGCCGACTACCACATCGTGGGCAAGGAGATCGTCCGCTTCCACTCCATCATCTGGCCCGCCATGCTCATGAGCATGGAGATGCCCCTGCCCAAGCACGTCTACGGCCACGGCTGGCTGGTCATCGACGGCGGCAAGATGTCCAAGTCCAAGGGCAACGTGGTGGATCCCTATGTTTTGGCGGAGAAGTTCGGCGTGGACGCTCTGCGCTTCTTCCTGCTGCGCACCTTCCCCTTCGGCACCGACGGCAACTTCTCCAATGAGCTGCTCATCAACACCATCAACGTGGATCTGGCCAACGATCTCGGCAACCTCGTCAGCCGCACCTGCGCCATGGTGGAGAAGTATTTCGGCGGCACCCTGCCCGAGGCGCGGGAGGACAGCCCCACTGACTGCGACCTGAAAAAGCTGGCCTGCGCCCTCCGCGAGCGCTATCAGGCCGAGATGGACAAGCTCCAGCTGCAAAACGGTCTGGAGGAGATCTTCAAGGTCATCGACCGCGCCAATAAGTATATCGACGAAAACGCCCCCTGGAAGCTGGCCAAGGAGGAGGGCAAGGAGGCTCGTCTGGCCACGGTGCTCTATAACCTGCTGGAGACCGTGCGCATCTGCACCGTCCTGCTCACGCCCTTCATGCCTGCCAGCTGCGACAAGATTTTCGCCCAGATCGGCGCCTGCGAGGGCTGCCGCACCTGGGACAGCGCCGCCCGGTGGGGCAAGCTGAAAGCCGCTGTCACCGTCACCAAGGGCGAAGCCCTCTTCCCCCGCATCGACGCCGAAAAGGCGCTGGCGGAGCTGGACGCTTTGCAGGAGGCGCAGAAGAAGGCCGCCCTTCCCGCGCTGGAGATCGAGCCATTCACCGAGTCCGAGGTGGACTTCGACACCTTCTGCAAGTCCGATTTCCGCGCCGTGAAGATCAAGGCCTGCGAGGCAGTGAAAAAGAGCGACAAGCTCCTGAAGTTCACTCTGGACGACGGCTCCGGCACCGACCGCACCATCGTCTCCGGCATCCACCATTACTATGAGCCGGAGGACCTGGTGGGCAAGACCGCCGTGGCGATTCTGAACCTGCCCCCCCGCAAGATGATGGGCATTCCCTCCTGCGGTATGCTCATTTCCGCCGTCCACAAGGAAAAAGGCGAGGAAAAGCTGCACCTGCTGCTGCTGGATGACTCCATTCCCGCCGGCGCCAAGCTGTGCTGAGGGCATTATTAAAAGGAAAAAGGACGCTCCGCGGTTGCCGGCAAACTACGGTGACAGCGGAAAATAACCGGGTGCATGGGAAATATCAAAAAAACCGCACCAGCTTCGGCGTCCTGGACAGCCGGACAAAAGAAGAGCAGGGGTGACCCTGCTCTTCCATTATTTAAGATGATTTTACAGTGCCTTGAAGCAGGCCATAGTGTCGGCGGCATCTTCACCGAAGGTGGCGAATGTGACGACCGCCATATAGTTGCCCTCCTTGATGCACACCAGGGTCTCATACAGGGTGGACCCGTTCACCTTGCCGGAAAGGGAGATCCCGTAATGCTGCGCCCCGGCGAAGGTCACCGTGACCTTTTCTGCGGACACATCGGAGTAGCCGGCGGTGGTCATCTGGTCAGGCAGAGATTTCAGGGACACATCCACATACCCGCTCTCGTCATACACAGCACCGTTGACATCGCCCAGATTCTCCACGGTGACATTCACGGTGCTGCCCTCCGTATTCCCGGCGTACATTTCAATAACGACCTTGCCGGAGGCATAAACATCAGACAGACTGTCACTGTCCAGAATGTCCGACACCTGACCGGTGACTTGGCTGATCTGATCCCTGTCCAGGAAAACCCAGCTCTTATCCAGGGTGCAGGTGAAGCCGAAATACTCGTTGGTGTAGGTGTTGCCCGTGGTCGTGCCGGCGGAAAACTGCTTCTGGGGCGTAGGGCCATTGGTATCCTCCGCGCCTCCGCCGCAGGCGGCAAGGCTCATGGTCAGCAGCAGCGCCAGCAGCAGCGCGCAGAATTTCTTGGCTTTTATCATCTCTTTCTCCTCCTGTAATTCTCTTTTTTCAGGTGAAATAGAGTATACCACAGACGGGTGTAATACGCAACCGCTGTTTCTCACTTTCTCCGCAGCCGTCCTGCGGCTGCCGCCAGCAAAAAGGCAATGAGCGAAGCCGCCACCACCGATGCGCCCACCGGCAGGCTCAGCAGGTATGATGCTGTCAGTCCTGCGCAGAAGCATACTACGCTGACGATGGCTGCCAGTACCACCACACCGAAGAAGCTCTTCCTCAGGCGCATGGCCGTCAGCGCCGGGAAGATCACCAGACTGGAGATGAGCATGGCGCCCATGAGCCGCATACCCAGCACGATGGTGAGCGCCGTCAGCACCGCCAGCAGGGTGTTGTATACCCCGACCTTTACCCCGGTGGCCCGGGAGAAACTTTCGTCAAAAGTGATGGCGAAAAGCTGGTGGTAAAACAGGCCGAAGAGCACCAGCACAGCCACACTCAGCCCCACGCTCAACGCCACATCCGCCCGACTCAGGGCCAGAATGGAGCCGAACATATAGCTGTCCACATCGGTGGTCATGCCTGTTGTGAGGCTGGTGACGATGATGCCTATTGCCAGGGCCGAGGCGGATACCACGGCAATGGCGGCGTCGGCGCCTAATTTGCTCCGCTCCGTCATCCGCAGCAGGCAGAGTGCTGCGATGACCACCACCGGGATGGAAACCGGCAGCGGCGCCCACCCGCAGGCCACCGCCACGGAGAGCGCCCCGAAGGACACATGGCTCAGCCCATCGCCGATCATGGAGTAGCGCTTTAATACCAGCGGCACGCCCAAAAGGGCGGCGCACACGGACACCAGGATCCCCACCACGAAGGCCCGGACGATGAAGGGATAGGCAAACATTTCCCACAAGATCATGCGCCCTCACCTCCAAACCGCCGCCCCATGGGGGAGTTCAGATACTCCTGCGTCGTGCCGAAGAAATGCTCCTTCTGCCCGGCGTGGAGAATGCGCCCGGCGCAGCGCAGGGCGTTTTCCATGTCGTGGGTCACCATGACGATGGCAATGCTCTCGGTTTTGTTGAGATAGGCCAGAGTGCGGTAGAGATCCTGTGCGGCGGCAGGGTCAAGGCCTGTCACCGGCTCGTCCAGGATCAGCAGCTCCCCGGCGGCGCACAGGGCCCGCGCCAGCAGCACCCGCTGCTGCTGCCCGCCGGACAGCTCCCTGTAGCACTTGTCCTTTAATTCCAGAATGCCCAGCTTGCCCATGTTTAACAGGGCTGTGGCCTTTTGTGCCGGGGTGTAGAGCAGCCGGTGGCCGCCGGCGCTCAAAAAGCCGGAGCGCACCACCTCCGTCACCGTGGCGGGAAAATCCTTCTGCGCCCTGGTCTGCTGAGGCAGGTAGCCGATGGCGCCGGCTTTAAGGCTTTCCGCCCGGTCAATGTGGCCCGACAGGGGGCGGATCAGTCCCAGCAGGCTTTTCAGCAGGGTGGATTTGCCGGAGCCGTTCTCGCCCACGATGCAGATGTAATCCCCCCGCCGCACCTGAAAGTCCAGATGCTCCCACACGGCCTTGCCCTCATAGCCCAGACTGGCGTCCCGGCAGGCAAGCAGAATATTCTCGTTCACTGTCAGCAGATCCCCTCTCTCAGTGCGTCCACGTTTCGGCGCATCAGACTCACATATCCCGCCCCGGCGGCAAAGTCCCCGGCGGACACCGTCTGGCAGGAGCAAAATGTCATCACCCTTGCGCCTGTTGTCTCGGCGATGGCCTGCGCCACCTTTTGGCTGCTCAATTCCAGTGCGTATACCACCGGGATCTTGTCCTGTGCCACCTTGTCGATGAGGAATTTCAGGGTGTAGAGGGACGGCTCCGTGTCCGAGGAGCAGCCGTGGAACGCCGCCCGGTAGTCAAGGCCGTATTCCCGGCAGAAATACAGCAGCGGAAACCGGTCCCCGAACACCAGCAGGCTGCGCTTTTTCTCACTGCACACCTGCCTGAAATCGGCATCCAGAGCCGAAAGCTCCCGCAAATAGTTTTCCAGATTACCCCGGAACACCTCTGCGTGGGACGGGGCGGCGGCGCACAGGGCGTCGCAGATGGCACGGCACAGCTTCATGGCCTCCACCGGAGAGGTCCAGATGTGCTCATCGTACTCGATCTCGTCGCTGTCGTGCTCGTGGCCGCTATGGTCATCGTGGCCGTATTCCAGAGGTTCTTCCTCCACGGTGTCGGCATAGTCCATCATCCGCACCACGGTGGGGACAGCTTCTCCGGCGGAGGCCAGAATCTCCTCCACCCACTGCTCCCCCTCACCGCCGTTGTAGACGAAAACATCTGCCCGGCTCACCCGGATCACATCCATGGGGGTGGGCTCAAAGCTGTGAGCCTCCCGCCCGGCGGCCACCAGCAGATGCACCTGCACAAACTCCCCGCCGATCTCCCGGACGAAATCATAGTAGGGGAATAGGGAGCAGACCACGGAGAGCTTGCCGCTGTCTTCCTCCTTGGGCGTGCAGGCGCACAGGCTCACGCCCAGGGCCGCCGCCAGCAGCAGGGCCAAAAACCGTTTTTTCACCGCTCCGCCTCCCGACACTTTCCGCACAGGCCGTAGAACATGGTGCGCCGGGGGTTGATGGCGAAGCCGTGGCTCTCCAGCAGATGACCGTACAGCTCTCCCAGATGGCTGCAGTCCATGTGAAAAATGGCGCCGCAGCCCTCGCATTGGAGCAAAAAGCAGTCCCGGTGCACAGTTTTGTCGCAGTATTGGTAGCAGGCGCCCTCCTCGGTGAGGAGCTTGTGGACCTTGCCCTGTGCCACCAGTTTCTCCAACTGCCGGTACACGGTGCTCAGACCCACGGTCTGCCCCTCCTGCCGCAGCATCTGCATAAGATCCATGGCGGTGGCCCGCCCACCGGGGCAGGACTCGATGCATTTGAGCACCGCCTGCTGCTGCCGGGTCATGTATGCCATACGCTCACCTCGCAAAATTGAAAATGATTATCGTTTTCAAATTATACGCGGATTTCCGGAGATGTCAAGGAAAAGATAATTTTTGATTATATAAGGATCTGTCAGGACAAGCGCCTGCGATGACCTGTGGGGCGAGCGGATTATCCGGGAAGCCGACCTCTCGTTGACGCGCCTTTTCATCTATGCTATACTACTAAAAAACAAAAGGGGGATCCGTTATGCAGCATGAAATCACTACCGCCCAGCCGCTGCTGGACGAAAACGGCAACCTGCGTCAGGCCGGTTACTGCAAAAAGCTCCTGCCCGTCTACCGCCGCCGGGACATTAAGGCCGGCGCCATCCACATCAAGGAGTGGGATTACTACCTTATTAATAATGGCCGCTTTGCCGTGGCCCTGACCATCGACGACAACGGCTACATGGGGCTGGATTCCATCTCTCTCCTGCAGTTGGAGGAGGGGTGGGAGGTGACCAAAAGCCCCATGCGCATCCTTCCGCTGGGTAAGACCGGTCTGCCGGAATCCTCGGCTGCCGGAGATGTGTCCATCTCCGGCAAGGGCTATCACCTGTCCTTTCGCCACGAGGGGGCAGACCGTGTGCTGGACTTCCACATGGAGGATTTCCAGAATGGTACGCCCATCGACGGCCGCATCCGCCTCACGGACGAGCCGGAGGAGAGCATGGTCATCTGCACCCCCTTTGACAAGCCCCGGCATTTCTACTATAACCAGAAGATCAACTGCCTCCGGGCATCCGGTACCGTCACGGCGGGGGGCCGCACCTACACCTTTGACCCGGCGGATTCCTTTGCCGTGCTGGACTGGGGGCGGGGCGTGTGGACCTATCACAACACCTGGTACTGGGGCAGCGCCTCGGGACAGGTGGACGGCGTGCCCTTCGGCTGGAACATCGGCTACGGCTTCGGCGACACCTCCGCCGCCAGCGAGAACATGCTCTTTTACGGCGGCAAGGCGCATAAGCTGAGCCGGGTGACCTTCCACATCCCCCGGAAGGACGGCGGGGACGATTTCCTTTCTCCCTGGACCTTCACCTCCGACGACGGACGGTTTGAGATGAACTTCGTGCCGGTGCTGGACCGGGCAGCCTGCACGGATTTCAAGCTCCTCAAGAGCGACCAGCACCAGGTCTTCGGTCGCTTCACCGGCATCGCCGTTCTGGACGACGGACAGGTGATCCGCGTGGAGGACTTTCCCGGCTTTGCGGAAAAGGTGGAGAACAAGTGGTGAAATTTCATCGGGGCGGAGGCGTTTCCGCCCCGTTTTTTGGGTTTAGAGACGGGACAAGCGGAAAGTGAAAAGATTGGGGTTGGTGCCCCTTGGCCCGGAACGGAAGACGAAAGCAAGAAGTGAAATTCGCGTGATCCCATTCGCGGGGCACGCGGTTTTGGCTCGCAGCTATCTCCGGCCGCGCGGGAATCCGGAATACCCAATGAAAGGGTCGCATGGGGACAAAAATTTCTTTTTGCGAAACATTCGCCACCCCCGGCAGAACAGGCCCTCCGACCGCCAGATCCTTGTTAAGAAACAGACGAGGCTGTTTGTTTCTTAACAAGAATCAAACCGCCCTGTTCACAAAATGTTAAAAAAGCCGAATGTGCCGCTAAAAATTTATTAAAAATGTCAATAGCGTATATTGGAAGAATCTTGTATACTTTTAACATGAGTCTGTGGCTTTTTTGGCTGGCAGACAAAAAATTTCCCCGAGGGGGATGTGTTTCCCGGGAGTAAAAATTTCCGGGAGATGAATCTAATTATTAAGGAGAGAAAACAATGGAAGAAAGAAAAGGCTTTGGAACCAATTTTGGTTTCCTGATGGCAGCCGTTGGTTCGGCAGTCGGCCTGGGCAACATCTGGGGCTTCCCCAATAAGATGGGTGCCAGCGGCGGCTTTACCTTCCTCGTCATCTATCTGGTCCTGGCAGCGCTGTGCGGCTTCATCGTCATGCTGGGCGAGCTGGCTCTGGGTCGCAAGACCGGCAAGGGCGCCGTGGGCGCCTATAAAGTCCTGAGCAAGAAGTTCAAGTGGCTGGGCTGGCTGGGCATTTTGTCCGCCTTCCTGATCCTGGGTTTCTACTGCGCTTTGGGCGGCTACTGCATCAAGTACATGGTCCTGAATGTGGGCAATGTCTTCGGCGCCGGCTTCGGCAACAACGGCCTGGCCAGCGGCGATGTGTTCGGCAACCTGCTGACCAACCAGCTTGAGTCCGTGATCTATGGTCTGATCTTCGTGCTGCTGACCATGATCATTGTTATGGGCGGCATCGGCGGCGGTATCGAGAAGTTCTGCTCCATCGGTATGCCCTGCTTGTTCTTCATGCTCGTCATCATCATCATCCGCGCCTGCACTCTGCCGGATGCTGTGAACGGCCTGAAGTACATGTTCGTTCCCGGCTGGGCTGTGGAGAACGGTGTTATTGATAAAGCACCCAACCTCCTCACAGTTCTGTCCACTGCCGGTGGTCAGATGTTCTTCTCCCTGTCCCTGGGCATGGGCGCCATGGTCACATATGGCTCCTACTTGGAGAAGAAGCAGAACCTGGAAAAGAACGCTCTCATCATCGTCATTTGCGATACCATCATCGCTTTGATGGCAGGTCTGGCTGTTATGCCCGCCCGCTTCGCTCTGGATCCCAACGGCCCCATTGGCGGCCCCAAGCTGCTGTTCATCACCATGCAGAATGTGTTCAACTCCATGGGTACTGTGGGTTACATCTTCGGCATCATCTTCTACCTGCTGGTGGTTCTGGCAGCTATTTCCTCTTCCATCTCCCTGCTGGAGGTCATTGTGGCCCACTTCTGCGACAAGGCTCGTGAAAAGGGCAAGGGTGACAAGCGTAAGGTTTACTCCATCATCGCCGCTGTGGGCTCCGGCCTGCTGTGCGTGCTTGTGTGCCTGGACGGTCTGGGCTCCAACGGCATCGCTCCCTTCGACATTCTCGGCATCGAGGCCAACGGCTGGAGTGATTGCTGGCTGGACTTCTTTGACTGCATCTCTGAGGGTGTCCTGATGCCTCTGGGCGCTCTGCTGATGTGCATCTGCATCGGTTGGGAGATCGGCCCCAAGGTCGTGGACGAAGAATGCTGCCTGGAGGGCAACTCCTTCAAGAGCAAGGGCCTCTTCAACATCTGCGTAAAGGTCATCACCCCCCTCATCATGGTCTTCATCCTGCTGGGTCAGGTGGATGGATTCTTCGGTTTGGGTCTGTTCCAGTAATCGGGATCGGCAAAGACTGAAAAATTGCTGTATAAAAAAACCCGGAGCCAGACGCTCCGGGTTTTTTTGAGGCTGATAAAGAGCCGTCATTGCGAGCCGGTTTGCAAACTGCTGCGGAAATCCACAATACCTGTGAAATCATGCCATCCCGCAAGGTTGAAAAAAGACCGAAGCAGCCGCTTCGGTCTTTTCCTGCTCTCTTATTTCTTCGGCGCCTTCACCAGCAGGTCAATGGCTCCGTGGAAGTTTTCTATGTTCACCACCGGGGCACTGGGAGCGTACTCTCCGTCCAAAGACCAGGGGATGTCATCCTCCGTTTCCACAGTGACTCTGGAGGCGTGGCGGAAGAAAATGCCGGGGTTGTCGTACTGCATTTGTTTCAGCGACAGCAGCAGGCTCGTCAGATCCAGGGCAGTCCGGGGCATCCGCAGCAGCACAAGCTCAAACAGTCCGTCGTCCATCCGCACCCGGTTGGGATCCAGCTTTACCAAGCCGCCAAGAGAAGTGGAGTTGCACACGCTGCCGAAGATGAAATCCCCCTCAATGACCTCCTCGTCGGTGGTGACCTTGCAGCGATAGCGCCGCAGGGAGTCCAGACTCTTAATGCCCTCCAGTATGTAGGCGAAGTGGCCCAGAGCGTTCTTGACCTCCTGGGGAGCGGAGTAGCTGGCCTTGGTAAAGGCGCCAAATGACGCCACGTATGAGAAGTATCTGTCGTTGTGCCGGCCCACATCCAGCGCCATAGGCGTGCCCTGAGTGATGATATCCGCCGCCATGTACGGCAAGGCGGGGATGCGCAGTGTGGCTGCAAAGTCGTTGGTGCTGCCGGCGGGCAGATAGCCAAGCAGAGGTTTTTTGGTAAGCTGCATCAGGCCGGAAATGGTCTCGTTCAATGTGCCGTCGCCGCCATAGCAGGCCACGGTGTCGAAGCATGGCCCCATTTCCCGGGCATACCGGGTGGCGTCGCCGGAGGCTTTCGTTTCCGCCACATGGACCAGATAACCGCCCTCCGACAGGCGGGCAATGGCGTCGTACAGCGGTTCGCGGGACTTATTTTTACCTGCCCGGGGATTCACGATCAGCAGCAGCTTCTTCACAGTATACCTCCTCTAGGAAAAACCTGTAGTGTATAATTTCTGCCAATATTATACATGGCTTTCAGGGTAAACGCAAGAGTCGCGCCTCTTTGCGTTATAAATTCGGGAAGATGCGCCTCCAAGCCTTGCAAAGCTGTCGAAAATTATGTATGATAAAGCAAACAGGCAAGGAGGGGTGCTATGAAGGACAAGAAAAAATATATTCACTGGGGCCTGACCGTATTTCTGGCAGGCTGCGCCCTGCTGATATTCTACGATGTATTTTACCGGGACAATTCCGGTACGGTACAGGCGTTTTTCTCCAAGCTGTCGTCCATTCTCGCGCCCATACTTTACGGCCTGGGCATGGCCTATCTTCTGGCCCCCATTGTGAATTTTCTGGAGCGCTTGATCCGGCGCGGCCGGGACGCCCTGGAGAAGAAGCGGGGCAAGACCATCCGGATCCACAAGGGCTGGCTGCGGGTAATAAGCATCTTCCTCACCTGGTCGGTGATGCTGGTGCTGCTGTACCTGCTGTTTAATATGCTCATCCCCGAGCTGGTGGAGAGCATCACCACCCTGGTGAACAATCTGGAGAGCTATTATAACACCGCCTATACCTGGGGTTCAAAGCTGCTGAGCGACAACCTGGAGTTGACGGAGCTGTTTAACCGCTACTACAATGAGGTCAGCAAGTGGCTCAATACGGAGCTGCTGCCGGGTCTGCAGACCACGATCACCAACTTCACCGGCAGCCTTGTCACCGGTGTGTGGAGCATTATTACCTTTGCCAAGAACTTTCTCATTGGCATCATCGTGTCCGTGTACCTGCTGGCAGCCAAGGAAAAGAGCACTGCCCGCTGCTGCAAACTGATCTATGGCGTGCTGCCGGAGGAGAAAGCCATGTTCACCATCCGAGGGTTCCGTCGCGTGGACCGCATTTTCAGCGGCTTTGTCCGGGGGAAGCTCCTGGACTCCCTCATCATCGGCATCCTCTGCTTTATCGGCTGCTCCGTTTTGAAAATGCCCTATACGCCGCTGGTCAGCGTCATTGTAGGCGTGACCAATGTTATCCCCTTCTTCGGTCCGTTTTTGGGCGCCATTCCCTGCGGCGTGCTGATTTTGCTGGCGGATCCGCTCAAGTGCCTGTATTTTGCCATCTTTATTTTCCTGCTGCAGCAGTTGGACGGCAATGTCATCGGTCCCAAAATTTTGGGCGAGTCCACAGGCATTTCCAGCCTGTGGGTCATCGTAGCCATTCTGGTGGGCGGCGGCTTCGGCGGTGTGCTGGGTATGTTTTTGGGCGTGCCCATCTTTGCCTGCCTGCAGGTGCTGGTGCGCTGGCTGCTGAACACCCGGCTTCAAAAGCGCAATATGCCTCTGGAGGCCTGTGCGTATGTCAGCCGTGACCGCCGGACAGATCCGCCTCCCGCTTCGGAGGAGAAAACCGAAAACAAAGTGTAGTTTTTTGCGATTGAAATACGCAGAGTAATCAAGGAGAATCCATGACACCGGAACTGAAAGAAAAGCTGCTTCGATATGCCAATGGGAAGGAGCCATTTTCCGCCCACAACCACCTGCAGATCTGCGATGTGGAGGAGGGCCACTCCCGCATTGAGCTGCGCATGGCCCCTGAGAGCCGCAATCGCTGGGGCCAGCCCCACGGCGGCATATTGTTTGCATTGGCGGATGTGGCCTGCGGGGTGGCACTGGTGGGCCTGCGGCAGGAGACCTGCGTCACGGTCAGCGCAAGCATAGATTTCATGGCGGAGGCGGGAGGAGCGGACCATCTGATCGCCCGGGGCGAGGTGACCCATGCCGGGAAAAGGACCTGCTTCTGCCGGGCGGAAATAACCACGGCCGAGGGGAAGATCATCGCCGCCTGCCACAGCGTGTGGGCATACACCGGCCATCCGCTGCCTTTGGAGGAGTAAAAACGTATCGGCAACCCTTACAAAAAAACAGCCGCTCAGGGCGGCTGTTTTTCTTACTTCTGCGGGTTTTCCCCGTCGGACAGTATACCGTCCGTGTCACGAACACGCCCGTTTTCCACCATGTCCTCATAGGGGGTCACAGGAATGTCCATGTCGTTGTCATCGCCGTTTTTTCCGTCGTGATCCCACAACTGCTCCGAGGGCGTCAGCGGATCGCCGCTGGGGTTGTTTCTGGGGGCAGGTGAACCGTTGCCCCCGGTGCCGTTATTGCCGCCGGTACCGTCATATACGGAGGGCGGGTACTGTCTGGCGGCGTTGTCGGAATTGCTGCCGCAGGCGGAGAGGCTCAAAAGCGCCGTTACCGTCAACAGCAGAGCAAAAAATTTTTGCATGGCCATCCTCCTTCTCATTTTTCAGAATTTGCGATCCCGGAGATAGTATCTGCGCATTTTATGCCGCTATTGCGTGAAAGTTTTGCCAGCGGTACCGAGAGTTGCATTTTTCGGAAAAAGAAGATATACTATATTTGAATTCGCAAAAGGAGGCGTGTATTATGCAAAAACTGGAAAAACAGTTTCACATTCACTGTCAGGAGGGCGATGTGGGACGCTACTGCATTCTCCCCGGTGATCCGGGCCGGTGCAAGGCCATTGCGGAATTGTTTGACGATGCGAAATTTGTGGCCAGCAACCGGGAGTACACCATCTACACAGGCACGCTTCTGGGAGAAAAGGTCTCCGTCTGCTCCACCGGTATTGGGGGCCCCTCCGCCTCCATCGCCATGGAGGAGCTGCATAACATTGGCGCGGATACCTTCCTCCGTGTGGGCACCTGCGGCGGCATCGACCTGAGTGTGCAGTCCGGGGATGTGGTCATCGCCACCGGTGCCATCCGGTTTGAGCATACCAGCCGGGAATACGCACCTATCGAGTATCCCGCCGTGGCTAATTTTGAGATCACCACTGCGCTGGTGGCGGCGGCCAAGGCCGGCGGATACCGCTATCACACAGGCGTGGTGCAGTGCAAGGATGCCTTCTACGGCCAGCACAGCCCTGCCCGGATGCCCGTGTCCTATGAGCTGCTGAACAAATGGGAGGCATGGAAACGCCTGGGGGTGAAGGCCAGCGAAATGGAGTCGGCGGCGCTGTTTGTGGTGGCCGATGCGCTGGGCTGCCGGTGCGGATCGTGCTTTCATGTGATCTGGAATCAGGAGCGGGAGGCCGCGGGCCTGGACCAAAACATGACCGAGGACACAAGCTCCGCCGTGCGGTTGGGTGTGGAGGCCCTGAAGCTGCTCATCCAGGCGGACAGAAATGAATAAAAAAACAGCCACTTCCGTGGCTGTTTTTTTTGTAGAAAAACCAATTTACTCGGCGTACTCCGCCGCCTCAGTACAGTAAAACGCGGCGGCGGCACGGTTGGAGGCCACCTCCTCCTCGGTCACCGGACGGCGGATCTTGGCGGGAGAACCGAAAGCCATGCTTCCGTCGGGGATCTCCATACCCTGGGGGATCAACGCACCGGCACCGATGATGCAGTTTTTGCCGATCTTCGCTCCATTTAGCACGATGGCGCCCATGCCGATGAGGGTGTTATCGCCGATGGTGCAGCCGTGGAGAATGGCAGCGTGGCCGATAGTGCAGCCGTCGCCGATGGTCAGGGGGTAGCCTGCGTCCGTATGCAGGACGCAGTTGTCCTGAATATTGGTGTTCTCCCCGATGGTCAGGGTCTCCACCTCCGAGCGCAAAACGGCTCCGAAGTAAATGCTGCTGCCCTTCCCGGCAGTGATGTTGCCCCGGACGGTGGCGTTCTCCGCCACAAATGCGGCCAGGGGCAGCTTTGTCTTTTCAACCATAGCCGTGCCTCCTCAAAAAAAGGCGGCTGATGCGCACAGCTGCCGATAGTCTGGTGCGGGCATGGGGACTCGAACCCCAACGCATCGCTGCACGAGAACCTAAATCTCGCATGTCTACCAATTCCATCATGCCCGCAAAGATAGTAATAGTATAGCACATTTCCCACCCGGAGACAAGATTTATTTCCGTCTGGTATTGTTCGCCGTTGCGAAACTGGTGCTATTATTATACCCAGAGGTGTGCTATGCTAACGAAGAATGACGAAAGAATGCGAGGGGGTAACCATGAAACGAGTGGCAAGCATACAGGACATCTCCTGTCTGGGGCGTTGTTCCCTGACGGTGGCGCTGCCGGTGCTGGCGGTAATGGGGGTGGAGTGCGCCGTGATCCCCACGGCGGTTTTAAGCACCCACACTATTTTCCCGGATTTCACCTGCCGGGACCTCACCGACGAGCTGCTGCCCATTGCCCGCCACTGGAAAAGCCAGAAGGTGAAGCTGGATGCCATCTGCAGCGGCTATCTGGCCTCTCCCGCACAGACGGAGGCGGTGTGCCGGGTGTTTGACCTGCTGCGATCGGAGGATACGCTCATCGCGGTGGACCCGGCCATGGCCGACCACGGCCGGCTCTACAAGCCCTTTTCCCCGGATTTTCCCCAATATATGAAGAAGGTCTGCGCCCGGGCAGATGTGCTGCTGCCCAATTTGACGGAGGCCTGTTTGCTGACGGACACTCCCTATCGGGAAAGCCCAGACGAAAGCTTCGTGCGGGAATTGCTGAGGAAGCTGTCGGATCTGGCACCCCGGGTAGTGCTCACCGGGGTCAGCTTTGACAGCGCCCGGCTGGGGGCCATGTCCTACGACCGGGACACGGGTTTGTATTATTCCTATTTCAACGAGAAGGTCCCCGCCAGTTTTCACGGAACCGGAGACATCTTCACCGCCACGGTGCTGGGGGGCATGATGCAGGGCAGCACCCTGGAGCGATCGATGGCATTGGCGGTGGATTTCACTCTGGAATGTATCCGCTGCACCTGTGCCGACCCGGCGGCAAGCTGGTACGGAGTGGAATTTGAGAAGGCCCTGCCCTGGCTGGCACGGCAAAATGAAAGCGCCGAGAGATGAGCCTGCGCGCCCGCTATGACAGACAGTGAAACAGCGTCCCGCCGTTGGGTGGGACGCTGTTTATATATAAGCAAAGTTACTGGTTCGAGGGGGGCGTGAGGTCCTCCGTCGGCTGGGAGCGGATGAAGTCCTGCACCAGAGCATAGATTACCGAGCATATAGGCACGCCCAGCAGCATACCCAGCATACCGAATATTCCGCCGCCGATGGTCACCGCCGCCAGCACCCACAAGCCCGGCAGACCTACGGACTTGCCCACTACCTTGGGATAGATGAGGTTGCCCTCCACCTGCTGCAGGATCAGCAGGAAAATAAGGAAGGTCAGCGCCTTGATAGGGCTGACGAACACGATAAGGAAGGCACCTGTGGCGGCACCGATCCACGCGCCGAAGATGGGGATGAGAGAGGTGAAGCTGATGATCACCGACACCGGCAGGGCGTATGGCAGCCGCAAGATCAGCATACCGATGCAGCACAGGGATCCCAGAATAAACGCCTCGGTGACCTGCCCGGTGACAAAGCTGGAAAAGGCGTTGTTGGTGAGCTTCAGGATGTGCATGGTTCGCTGGCCGGCCTTCCTGGGCAGAGCGGCCAGCAGCAGACGCCTGGATTGGGAGATCAAGGTTTCCTTCTGGGCCAACATATACACGGAAAACACCAGCGCCAGCAAGATGTTCACCAGCGCCCCCAAAATGGAGGTGGTGATATCGATGGTGGTGTTGACCACATTGCTGCTGTCGCTGGAGAGGATCTTGGAGATGAACTTGGTGGCGTCCTCTACATTCATGGACAGCTCAGGCAGGGTGACGCCGTGTCCGGCGGCAAAATCAACGAGGGATCCCCACCAGTTCTGGATCTGGGTGATATAGCCGGGCACATTGGCAATCAATGTAGATCCCGCCTCCTCCAGACGCGGAATGAGAATGAAGAAAATGGCGAAGATAATGCCCAGAAACAGCAGTATGGTCGCCGTCAGGCAGATGGGCCGCTTCAGCTTCACCCGCCACAGCTCCGGTGCTTTTTTCAGGGCCATGTCCCACAACCGCTCTATGGCCTTGAGCAGCAAATTCATCACATAGGCGATGCCGGCGCCGATGAGCAGCGGGGAAAACAGGGAGAAAAAGCTGCCCAACAGCTTACCCAGGGTGGACAGGTTGTTCAGCGCCCAATACAGAATGATGGAACAGGCCACAAGCAGCAGAATGCGCTTGATGTTTTTCTTGTTCAGCTCCAAGTGTATCCCCACCTTTTCATATAGTATAAAAATGACGGTTAAGGCATTATATCACAGATTGCCGGAATATGCTATGCAAAAAAAGAAATTTCGGACAAAGAAAACCCCCACTTCCGGGGAAGTGGGGGTATGGTGCGCGGTACAGGACTTGAACCTGTGACCCCATGCACGTCAACCAAAAGGGTCAATGGAGCAACTGGCGATTTTGCAACGAAATGGCATCGCGCAAATTATGGACAGCTGTTTCCATACTATTCATGTCAGCGTGGGAATACCGTGCCGTTGTCTTTATATCCGTGTGTCCCAAAAGCTCCTGTATCACGCGGAGGTCTGTGCCGGCCTCACGGGTCAAGGTGGCAAAGGTATGGCGGCAGCAGTGGGGGGACAGGTGGTGCACAGACGGCTCGGCCTCCCGAAGATGACGGAAAAAAGCGTCATAGTCACGGGTGAAGTTCCGAGGATGCAGCAGCGTGCCGTTTTTGGTGCCGAACAGGAACTCGCCTTTGTGGGGCAATGTTCGGAGGCGATAGGCCAGCTCCGGCAGCAGAGGGACGGTGCGGAGGCTGCTTTCCGTTTTGGCCTCATGCTCTGTGACCCGTGCTTGGTGGTTTTCCAAGTACACGGCGCGGTTAACGGTCAGCGTGTTTCCGGAAATGTCAGAGTCCTTCAGTCCCAGCAGCTCCCCACGGCGCAGGCCGGTCAGCAGCAGGGTCATAATGGCAACGGCTATGCGCTGACGGTCGTAGCACATGGCGAAATTGAGGATAATGCAGACTTCTTCCAAGGTGAACGCCTCCCGAGGGCGCTCCTTGATATGCGGGAATTTGACGCGGGCAGCGGGATTCTTTTGGCACAGGTCGTTGTCCATGGCCGCTGTAAACAAGGCGTTCAGAAGCACATGGAGCTTGTCCATGTAGGACTTGGAAGCGGTAAGGCCGAAGTCATTGACAAACCGCTGCAAGTGCATGGGGAGGATAGCAGACAGCTCCAAGTCTTTCAGCTCCTGGGGTATCTTTCCGGCAACCAGCCCCAAGGTATAGTAGGAGTCTGGGCGTATGGTGTTCAGTTTGTAGGCGGTCATGTATTCGGGAATCCATTGTCCCAGTGTCAAAGGCAGTCACCTCCGTCTTTTGGATAGTCCAAGGAAGTCATGCAGACATCGCAATACAAGGGAATTTCGGAAAGGTCGGGGTTGTCGGCGCGAAAGGCAACATAGTCCATGCCGTCGCTTATAAGTGCGATGTCGGGCTTTTTTCGCAGGCAGCGGGAGGACAAGTACCACTTTCCGAAAATCTTCTGTGCGTCCTTGGTGAAGTATTTGACCAAGTAATTACAGGTGCGGTCATAGTTTTCGTCAATGGGGATGCAGGTGGAATAGCCGAGCTTCCAATCCAGCATATTGAAAATAGGCTGCTGGCGGTCAGTGAAAAGTGGGCGTCCTGTGTGGGCGTCCGTGGCGGGGGCAATGCGGACATCGCCTAAAATGCAAAGGCCGTGAAAGTGGATCGCGCCGTCCCTGTGAAACTCTGGAACGATGACATAGCGAAAGCCTTTGCGGCTGCTGAGATTCTTGAGATGGGTATACGCGGCGCGTTTTACAGCGTCCGCGTCATATCGGTCTATCAGCTTGGGGTCAAGCGTCCAAGTGAAAAAGAAATCGAAGCGATTGCAGCGGGCAATGTCACGCACGGCGGCCTTGGCGCGGGCACGACTAACTTCAAGCGCTCTGTCGGGGTCTTTACCTCTCCCCTTTGGCGGGACATCGTAGGCGCGTTTTTGCGGCTCCCAGCCAGGGGCGCGGAAAATAGGGGCGTTTGCGACCTGAAGCACATCAACGGACGGATAGAGTTTTACGCGGGCATTGGAAAAAACATCCGCATGCGAAGCGCGGAACGCGGTCATAGCAAGACCCCCTTTGAGAACAATTTGTTGTTATATCAAGTAGAGCCGTCCGGCGAAGCACCGGCGGGCACTGGGGGACGGCGGCGCAATGCGACCCTTCTGCAACAAGGCCATCAGAATGGAAGAGTGGTCGGCGGTACAGACCGGAGGCTCCTGCAGGCCTTGCCGCCGTTCAGCGGAGCGAAGCTGCCCAGCAGCAAGGCCGCAGGGATGCGAACCGCTTTGCGGCTGCCGCCGCAAGTTGCTCCCGCATTTCCTCGAAGGACACGGCTGCATCACAAGAACATATCCGAAACGGATAGATCGAAACTATAATACTATCTGAATCGGATAGTGTCAAGAGAAAACTATCCGAAACGCATATTTTTTTCTTGCGATAGAGTTCAGAAGCTGGTACAATGAAAAAAACACGGAGGAGGTGTATGCCGTGAGCGAAAAGAACAAGTACCTCAAAGACCAATTTGAACGGGGAAAACAGTTAGGTGAGGACAAGAGCATTTCAGCAGGGGATGCAGTAAGGCAGATTATGGGCGAAGCGCGGGCAGAGTTCCAAGCGGCCAGCATCTATACAAAGATGCGCAGCGAACGCAAGCAGAACGTGGCAAAGCGGTTACAGGAAACCAGAAAAAAGTGCGGGCTGACCCAGCAGGAAGCAGCCAAGAGGACGGGCATCAATGTGGTCACTCTGTCGGGCTATGAAATCGGCAAGAATGAACCGAATGTAGAGGCATTGGTGCGCTTTGCAGACCTGTACGGCGTAAGCATGGATTATCTCACATGCAGAACAGAGGAGTAACCTCGGGTAAAGTAAGAGGCGGCCGCCCCAAATAATTAGGGGCGACCGCCTGTTTTTTTTGTCGGGCATACAGACCCGAGAAAATGAAATTTTTGCAACTTTTTTGAGTGTTTTCCAAATAATTCCAACAGCGTTCTTCGGCAAAACGACGAAAAGCCTCGGAACCCTTGAGATTCCGAGGTTTTTGAAGATGGTGCGCGGTACAGGACTCGAACCTGTGACCCCATGCACGTCAAGCATGTGCTCTACCAGCTGAGCTAACCGCGCAAGAACAGTACTATAATACCTTGTGTCCGTGCTTTTGTCAAGAACTTTCTAAAGAAAATGCACTTTTCGCTGCAAGAAATTCTGAGAGGGCTGCCGGAGCGCCGGGCACCTTGCTAAAAAGGGATTTACTTTTACGAAACAACGAGACAACAATTTTAAAAATGAAAAACCATTGCCTTGATCTAAGGAAATGACAGCAATGTTGAGAAAAATGTTTTTCTGCTTTACAAACACGGCTGCTTAACGCAGGACATCTGCGCCGCTTCCCCCTTGCATTGCCCGGCCGGCACAGGGATGAAACCGCCTAAATTACCTGTAGACTGAAAGTGAAAAAACATTATCTTTAATTATGTTACAGCATTCTGATCATCCTCTTCATCATGGTCGCTGTGATCTTCGGCCAAAAGGGCATTAAGAGCCTCCTGCTTGCGTATGTGGCCGCAATTTGTTATACTGTGGGCAGAAGATTCGCGGGAGGATAAGAATTATGGAGAAGATTGCGCTGGTCACCGGGGCATCCCGGGGCATCGGTCGGGCCATAGCCACAGAATTGGCACACAGAGGGTGGGCCGTCTGTATCGGCTACCGTGTGCGGCAGGACAAGGCAGAGAAGCTGGCGGCGGAGCTGGCGGGCGAGGGCTGCCGGGTAATGACCTGCCAGGCGGATGTGTCCCGCCGGGAGGAGGTAGAGCGGATGGTCCGCCGGGTAGAGCAGACCCTCGGCCCCGTATCCCTGCTGGTGAACAATGCCGGTATCGCCGGACAATGCCTGTTTCAGGATTTGACGGACGAGCGGTGGCATGAGTTCTTCTCCGTGAATGTGGACGGAGCCTTTTACGCCAGCCGCGCGGTGCTGCCTCATATGCTCCATGAGCATGAGGGCTGCATCGTGAACATCTCCTCCATCTGGGGACAGCGGGGTGCAAGCTGCGAGGTGGCCTATTCCGCCACCAAGGCCGCCCTCATCGGCTTGACCCGCTCGCTGGCTGCGGAGCTGGCGCCCAGCCACATCCGGGTGAACTGCGTGGCGCCGGGGGTCATCCGGACGGATATGCTGAACGAGCTGCCGCAGTCACTGCTGCCGCAGTTGGCGGAGCAGACACCCATGGGACGCCTGGGCACGCCGGAGGATATTGCGGCGGCGGTGGCATTTCTGGCCTCATCCGAGGCAGATTTCATCACCGGACAGGTGCTGACCTGCGACGGGGGATTTATTCTCTGAAAAAAATATACGGGGATGTTGCTTTTCACTGGGCAACATCCCCGTGTTTTCGTTTATAGAGGGAGGGGCGGTGTGTGGAGCATCACCCGGCCGAAGCAGGTGAGGCTGCGGCCGCTGCCGGCGGTAAACACCTGATCTGCGTCGCTGCGACGGCGATTGAGGGAAAAGAGATACACAGTGCCCATAGGGTCCCGATAATACTGCTTGCAGAGCATGTCCCCATCCACGCAGAAGATTCCCACATCGCCGGGGCGCAGGGGATCGTGGTTCACATACACCACGGATTCGTCGCTAATATACGGCTCCATGCTGTCCCCCTGGATCCGCACCGCCAGCTCCGCTCCCGGGGGCACCTCCCCCTCTACAGCCAGCAGCTCATAGTCCTCGCCGAATACCGGGGCCGCATAGCCGGCCGCCGCCGGGGAGCGGTACAGCGGAATGGTGCGCGCTTCCGGGATAGGACGGTCCCGCTCCGCCTCCGCCTGCATGAGGCCCAGCGCGTCCAGCATGGTGTTTAGAGTCTGCCGCCCGGTGAGACCCAGCTCACGGTATCTCTTCAGCAGAAACTGTTCCTCGTCGCTGACAGCCTGGCCCGACCTCCCGGCGGCATAAAAGTCCCGGTAGAGGTAATTCGGATCCACCTGCAGCACATCAAACAGCCGCAGCAGCACGCTTTCCTTGGGAGTGCTGACGCCGGTTTCGTAGTTTCCCACCGCCGAGGGCGTGATGCCCAGCCGTTTTGCCAGCTCCTCCCGACTGATACCCAGTTCCTTTCGCCGCCACCGCAGCTGGTCGCCAAATCCCATATTCCGTCCTCCCGACAATCTTCGACATTGTTAGACACAGTGTACGACAATTTTGTGATATTGTCAACAAAAAAATACAAGAATCTTGTTAGGAAAGTGTTGACACAACAAGATTCTTGTGATAATGTAGGAAAGGAGCCAAGAAATTTGTGATTTTTGGGGAGTAAACGAGGAAAAGACGGAAATATAGGATAGCGCAAAAAGGCACAAAAAAACCGATCGCTTTCGCAATCGGCTTTTGGTGGGGGATGGTGGATTCGAACCACCGAAGGCATCGCCAGCAGATTTACAGTCTGTCCCCTTTGGCCACTCGGGAAATCCCCCATGTAAATGTAAAATTGGAGCTGGTGGACGGATTCGAACCCCCGACCTGCTGATTACAAATCAGCTGCTCTACCAGCTGAGCTACACCAGCACAACAACCAGCGAACATTATGCTACCACAAAGCCTGAAATTTGTCAAGAAAAAAGTTGCTTATCTGTTTGTTTTTTTAAAAAGGAAGGAGACGGAAGAAGATGACCTTGCAGCAGCTATCCCAGCAGTACCAGGAGGAGGCGCAGACCCTGCACCGCCGCATCGTTTCCCTGCGTCTGGAGCAGGCCCGGTGCGGCGACCGGGAGAGCGCCGAGCATCTGCAGCGGCGCATCCGGGATCTGGAGCCCTTGCACCGGCAGACCCGGCAACTGGCGGAGCTTACCGCCCGGTACTATGACAGGGGGTACCACAGAAATGCGTATTACACCCTCTGAGGCTTACGACCCCATTGACATCGCCAGCCTGTGCCTGTGGCAGCGGGAGCAGTCCGGCGACAACCGGGACCGCATCCAACGCCTGCTGAGCAACTTGCCCTTGGCGGTGCGGCAGGAGCTTACTCCCCGGCAGCAGGAGATCCTGCATATGCATTTCACCGGCGGCATGAGCGTCACCGCCATTGCCAAAGAACTGGGCGTGAACAAGTCCACCGTGTCCCGTTCCCTGAGCCGCAGCATGGAGCGGTTGTATAAGTCCCTGCGGTATAGTTTGTAGGGTTGACCAATTGACTTTTTGCCGAATTGTGGGAATAATGAAGTCGAGAACAAAAAAGGAGGACTGTCTTATGTTCAGCAAGGCATTGCACAACCGCTGGCTGCGGCTGTGCGTGGGCGTTCTGGGTGAGCTGATTGTGGCCGCATCCATCAACCTCTTCATCGTGCCCCATAATTTATACACCGGAGGGCTGCTGGGCTTTTGTCAACTCATTCGCACCGTGGCTGCACAGAACCTGGAGCTGACTCCGGGATTTGACTTCTCGGGCATACTGTATCTTCTGCTGAACATTCCACTGCTTGTGCTGGCGTGGAGGAATCTGGGCCGGGCTTTTGTGCTGCGGACGATAACATGCACGGTGTGCTGCTCGCTGTTTCTCACGCTGATCCCGGTGCCGGCGGAGCCCATCATCGAGGACCTGCTGACCAGCTGCCTGCTGGGCGGCATCGTGGGCGGCTTTGCCGGAGGAATGATCCTGACCTGTGGGTGCAGCGGCGGCGGACTGGATATTCTGGGGCTGTACCTGAGCAAGAAGGGCAAGGGCTTCACCGTGGGCAAGTTCAGTGTCTCCTGCAATGCTGTGCTCTATGCCCTGTGTCTGGTGCTGTTTGACGCCTCCACTGCCATCTACTCCACCATCTACACGGTTTTCAGCAGCCTGTTTCTGGACCGGTCCCACCAGCAGAGCATTACCGTGCAGATGCTGATTTTCACCAAGGAGAAACACCCGGAGCTGCCCCGGTTCATTATGGAGACGCTGGAGCGCGGTGTCACCTGTTGGAAGGGACACGGCGGATACACCGGCCAGCCTCTGGAGGTGCTGTGCGTGTGCCTGAACAAGTATGAGATTGAGACTCTGCGCCGGGAGATACGGAAGATTGATCCCCAAGCATTCTTCATCGTGCAGGAGGGCGTGCAGGTAGGCGGCCACTTTGAAAAACATCTGTACTGAGCAAAAAGACCTGCCTCGCGGGACAGCGGGGCAGGTCTTTTTGTGTTCAACGCAGCATAGATTGCGTGAACGCCGCCGCTGTGCTGCCATGCGTATCGGAAGGAGGCGGAGAAGCATGAATGCCTATGTGACCGTCGACAGGGTGAAAATGACCAAGCTATACCCGGAGGGAGGTGCCGAAGCGCCGCCGGTGGCGGATGCGGCAAAAATTTGCTGGCGGCCCCGCTGTGCGGCCACACGCATCCGGGCACCAAAATATGCTCCCGGCAAGTTTTTCTCGCTTCGCTCGCGCCCTATTGATCCTCTGCCCGCTAAAACAAAAAAAGAAGGATACACGAAAGTGTATCCTTCTTTTTGGAGCGGGCGACGAGGCTCGAACTCGCTACCTCGACCTTGGCAAGGTCGCGCTCTACCAGATGAGCTACGCCCGCACAGCAATGGTTATTATAAGGCATGAAACAACCATTGTCAATAGGTTTTTTCACTCTTTCAGAATTATTTCTACGATCCCCCAGGTATCGCTGTCGGGATAGAAATGCACCTGCCACGGCAGGCCTCCGTGGCCCATTTCCCGCTGCACTTCCGCAACGGAGCTGTATACTGCCTGCCGGCTGTCGGCAAAGCCGCTCACCTGCACGGCCAGTTCCTGCCCGTCGTTTTCCGCCGCGATCCGCAGCAGATCCGTCAGAGCCGACCCATTGGTGGCGTGGACAATGGCCTTGATCTGCTGCGCCGTCCGGCGATACCCGGCGGTGAAGCTAAGCTGGATATAGCCCCGGCCTTCGTCTACGGTGTAGGTCAGGTATTCCAGCGCATAGGCGCCCAGGGGCGTTTCCAGCAGCACCTCATCGCAGGCCTTCTGCGCCATCCGGGACGCATCGGGCACTGCGCTGCTGCCATAGAGCCAAACGGTGCCGCTCTCGCTGTGCGCGCCCACCAGCAGCAGGAGATCGTTCACCAGATCCTGATAGCTCTCCGCCCGCAGCACATCCCGGCGATCCCCCTCATAATAGGTGGCACTGTGGGGCGAGCTGCGGCTGTATTCCCGCTGCAGCAGCAGGCTGCAGCCGGACAGAAGGACAGCCGTACACAGGAGCAATATGGCGGGTATAGGTCTCTTTTTCACAGGCGGCACTCCTTTCTGTCCGTTTTCGGCATGGTCTTACAGCAGGGTCATCTGCTCCCGCCCCTGGTCCTCCTCCCGCAGCAGCGCGCCGGCGGCGGGGATGCTGCGCACCCGGTAGCGGCTGAGATTCACTATGCCGCTGTCTGCGAAGTCGCACACACGCTCCAGGTGATACCGGGGCTTTATGTTCATCACCGCCACGCCCTGGGTAGAGCGGGTGGACTTGGGGGCCAGAAGAGAGGTGTGCAGCAGCAGTGCCCGCGGCTCTGTGCTGATGAGGGCCAGCTCCCTGTCCTCCGTCAGGTGCAGCAGCGCCGTGAGAGGGCTCTTGTCCGAGTAGGCGCCTGTGAGTTTGCGGCGGTTGGATGTGGTGGCATAGGCCGACAGGGCGACCCGGGCGCACTTGCCGTTCTCAAAGAAGAACAGCAGGTGGCCGCTGTAATCCCCCGGCAGCACCATATCTATGACCTTTTCATCCTCGTCCATGCCCAGCTTGGTGGGCAGGTAATCGCCCAGCAGGGATGCCTTGCTGTCGGCAAAGTCGGCGGCCCGGACCTTATACACCTGCTGGCGGTCGGTGAAAAACATCAGCTCGGTGTTGTTGGTGGCTTCCACCCGGCGGAAAAGCTCATCGCCCTCCTTAAACTTCTGGTCGCCGCCCATGCGCAGAGACAGGGGGGTGATCTTCTTGAAATAGCCCTCCCGGGACAGGAACAGCGTCACGGGATAGTCCGGGATGTCCTCCGGCTCCTCCTCGTACTCCACCTCATGGCTGTAGATGATCTCGGTCTTTCGGGGCTGTGCGTACTTTTTCCGAACATCCTCCAGCTCGCTCACGATGATCTTGCGGATCCGTGCGGGCTTTTTCAGCGTATCCTCCAGATCCTCTATCTCCCCCTCCAGGGAGGCAGTTTCCTGTACTCTCTTGAGGATGTATTCCTTATTGATGTTGCGCAGCTTGATCTCCGCCACATACTCTGCCTGCACCTGGTCGATGCCGAAGCCGATCATCAGGTTGGGAACCACCTCCGCCTCCTCCTCGGTCTGGCGGATGATCTCAATGGCCTTGTCGATGTCAAGCAAAATGCGTTTGAGGCCCTGCAGCAGGTGCAGCTTCTCCTGCTTCTTGTGCAGCACGAAGTACACCCGTCTCCGCACGCATTCCGTGCGCCAGGCCAGCCACTCCTCCAACAGCTCCCGCACACCCAGCACTCTCGGCATCCCTGCGATGAGGATGTTGAAGTTGCAGCTCACGGTGTCCTGCAGGGGGGTCAGGCGGAAGAGCTTCTGCATGAGCTTGTCGGGGTCTGCGCCCCGCTTGAGATCCACCGCCAGCTTCAGGCCCGAGAGGTCCGTCTCGTCCCGCATATCGCTGATTTCCTTGATCTTCCCGGCCTTCATCAGCTCGGAGACCTTGTCCAGAATGGCCTCCAGAGAGGTGGAATAGGGGATCTCGTAGATCTCAATGATATTCTCGCTCTTTAAGTAACGGTACTTGGCCCGGACCTTCACGCCGCCCCGGCCGGTTTCATAGATGCGGCGCAGCTCCTCCGGCTCGCACAAAATCTGCCCTCCGGTAGAGAAATCCGGAGCAAGCAGGGTAGAGGCGATGTCGTGGTCGGGGTTTTTTAGGAGGCCAATGGTGGTGTCGCACACCTCGCCTAAGTTAAAGCCGCAGATCTGGGATGCCATACCCACGGCAATGCCCTGATTGGCGCTCACCAGCACATTGGGATAGGTGGTGGGCAGCAGGGCGGGCTCCTTGGTGGTGTTGTCGTAGTTGTCCACAAAGTCCACGGCATCGCAGTCCAGATCCCGGAAAAGCTCCGCGCAGATGGGGGCCAGCTTTGCCTCGGTATAGCGGCTGGCGGCGTAGGCCATGTCCCGGGAGTAGACCTTGCCGAAATTGCCCTTGCTGTCCACGAAGGGGTGCAGCAGCGACTCATTGCCCTTGGCCAGACGCACCATGGTCTCGTAGATGGCGGCGTCGCCGTGGGGATTCAGACGCATGGTCTGGCCCACAATGTTGGCGGATTTGGTGCGGTTTCCCGTCAGCAGGCCCATCTTGTACATGGTGTACAGCAGCTTGCGGTGGGAGGGCTTGAAGCCGTCGATCTCCGGGATGGCTCGGGAGACGATAACGCTCATGGCGTAGGGCATGTAGTTCTCGTCCAGGGTAGAGGTGATGGGCTGCTCCACCACTGTACCCCGCAGCCCCATAACATTGGGGTCTGCGGTGGGATGGACGGCTTTCGGTTCTGTTTTCTTCTTTGCCATGAAAGATAATTCCTTTCGTATTCAAACTGGCGGGAGGATGCCAGGAATGACCCCGCCAAAAAGCGCTCTGGTTGTATGTGTGCCGGGCGCGATAACCGCCACCCCGCCCTACGCATAACAGGAAGCCGGTGCGACCGGGACGATGTAGGCATCGTCCCCTACGGAGTGTCTACCGATGGCCGTGTGTAGGGGCCGATGCCCACATCGGCCCGCCGGGTTTTGCGCCGGACTCTCTGTAAACCACCGTGTCATTGCGAAGCCAGTGCGCACACTGGCTGTGGCAATCCGTCCCCAAAGCCTCCCTTGCCTAAAGGGAGGGGGACCAGCCGCGGGCTGGTGGAGGGATTTGTGCGGGGAAGAATCCCCCAGTCACGGCTTCGCCGTGCTTAGGCAAGGGGGCCATCAACCCCTCCGACGCTTCGCACATCTCCCCTTACACAGGGGGAGGCTTTTTATTCCCTTGCTCCGCCTACCCCCGCCAATTTGCCAAGGGATAGGTGCCGTTTTCCTTCTTATAATCGGCCAACAGCTCATGCTCCCTCTGCTCGCAATTTTCGCAGACTTCGTACTCTAACAGCAGGAGCGGATAGTCCTTCACCTGCCAAATGGCGCGCCCGCCCTTGTGGTTGACAGCGGTGCCCCAGCCGTATTTTACATATTGCAGCACCCGCTGCCGCAGGCCGCCGCGTCCGTTAGCCTTGCCGATGTACAAAACGGTTTTGTCTGTGCATTGGCCGTATTTTTGCTCCAAAATTTCCGCCGGATAACCTTTTGCACGCAAATTGTCGGAGCCCTCAATAAAGGAAATGGGTAGCTTTTCCGGGACCAGCACTCGGTAAATGCCTGGCTGACACGGAAGCGAACTGCACTTTGTCCGATGGAGTTCTTCCAAAGTGGAGACCGTTGGGTTCTTTTTATACAGTTCCCTTAAATGGCAAAACAGTCGAAGTAAGGTCCCCTCCGCAATGCTGCGGCAAGTAAGCGTTCCCTGGCAAAAGTAGTCGCGCCGAAAATGCCATGTCAGACAGGCAAGGGTCGCTAAATATGGGAGTTCTTCCGTACTCAAATTGTCCATCTGCTCGTCGCGCATGCCATACAGTGACAACACATACGGGTAATTGCTTAGAAAGTAACCTGCCTCATAGTTCCTTTTAATTAAATCGCTTATTGGGAAAGTTATTACCCGAAACTTTTCATCAAAGCTGTATACGGAATACTGGCGGCACAGCTCTTTTAGTATCGGGTCGCGGTCAACACTTTCCAAAAATGAAATATCTTTATCAAGCCTGTCCATTTCCCCTCAGCTCACATCGATCATATCCAGATACTTATACCCGTTCTCGGCGATATACTCCTTCCGCCCCGCCAGGTTGTCCCCCAGCAGGAGGTCAAAAATGCGCTCGGTCTCTGCGGCCTCGTCCGGCAGGACCTTTACCAGCCGCCTTGTCTCCGGGTTCATGGTGGTCAGCCACATCATCTCCGGGTCGTTTTCACCCAGTCCCTTGGAGCGGTCGACTTTCACCTTCTTGCCCTCCAGAGACTTGAGGATGTCCGCCTTCTCCTTCTCGGAGTAGGCAAACCAGGTCTTCTCCTTGCAGGTGATCTCAAACAGGGGCGTTTCCGCGATGTAGACATAGCCCTCTCGGATGAGGGTGGGACACAGGCGGTAGAGCATGGTGAGGATCAAGGTGCGGATCTGGAACCCGTCCACATCGCCATCGGTGCAAAGGATGACCTTGCTCCAGCGGAGATTGTTCAGGTCAAACTGGTTCAGGTCCTTCACCGCCTTGCCATGCACCTCCACGCCGCAGCCCAGGACCTTCATCAGATCCGTGATAATATCGCTCTTAAAGATCCGGGGATAGTCGGCCTTCAGGCAGTTGAGGATCTTGCCCCGGACGGGCATCAGCCCCTGGAACTCCGCATCCCGGCTCTGCTTGCAGGCGCCCAGAGCGGAGTCGCCCTCCACGATGTAGATCTCCCGCTTGCTCACGTCCTTGGTGCGGCAGTCCACGAACTTCTGCACCCGGTTGGCAATGTCGATCTTCTCCGTCAGCTTCTTTTTCTGGTTGATACGGGTCTTCTCTGCCGTTTCCCGGCTGCGCTTATTAACCAGCACCTGGTTGGCGATCTTGTCCGCGGCTTCGGGATTTTCGATGAAGTACACCTGCAGCTGCTCCCGGAGGAAGTCGTTCATGGCGTCCTGAATGAATTTGTTGGTGATGGACTTCTTGGTCTGATTTTCGTAGCTGGTCTGGGTGGAGAAATTGTTGCTGACCAGGATCAGGCAGTCCTGCACATCGGGATAGGTGATCTTCGTCTCGTCCTTGGTGTACTTCCCGGTGTCCTTCAGATACTTGTCGATGGCGTACACAAAGGCCAGGCGTGTGGCCTTTTCCGGGGAGCCGCCGTGCTCCAGAAAGCTGGAGTTGTGGTAATGCTCCACCAGGGACTGCTTGTTGGAAAAGCAGCAGGCTATGTTCATTTTCACCTTATATTCGGGCTTGTCCTCCCGGTCACGGCCCCGGCGTTCACATTCCCAACACACAGGCTCGGTAAAGGCGTCCTGCCCTGCCAGCTCCCGGATGTAGTCGGCGATGCCGTTTTCATAGAGGAAATCCTCACTGTCGAAGGCGGAGCCGTTCTGACTGCGCAGGCGGAAGGTGACCCCGGCGTTCACCACGGCCTGCCGCTTCATTACATCCCGATAGTAAGACAGGGGGATGTGGATGTCCGTGAACACATCCAGATCCGGCAGCCAGTGAATGCGGGTGCCGGTCTTGCGCTTTTGGCTCTCCGGCAGGGGACGGGACTGCAGATCACCCACGATCTCGCCTTTTTCAAAGTGCAGGGAGTATTCTTTTCCCTCCCGCCAGACGGTGACGTCCATGTAGCGGCTGGCATACTGGGTGGCGCAGGAGCCCAGGCCATTGAGACCCAGGGAAAACTCGTAGTTTTCGCTGTTTTCGTTGTCATATTTGCCGCCGGCGTACAGCTCGCAGAACACCAGCTCCCAGTTGAAGCGGCCTTCCTTTTCGTTCCAGTCCACCGGGCAGCCACGGCCCATATCCTCCACCTGAATGGAGAGGTCGGAAAATCTCGTCACGGTGATGAGCTGCCCATGGCCCTCCCGGGCCTCGTCAATGGCGTTGGACAGTATTTCAAATACGGCGTGCTCGCAGCCCTCCAGGCCGTCGGAGCCGAAGATGACCCCCGGACGCTTGCGCACACGATCCGCACCCTTGAGACTGGAAATGCTTTCGTTGTTGTAGTTCTTTTTCGTAGCCATATAGCCCTCCTGCCGGCGATTCCGACCATACTTCACTATTTTATCGTATTTTTTTCATTCTGGCAAGTGCTGCAGCGGAGTATGACAAAAAGACAAATAAGAGGTGAAAATGTTTAACGATTCTGCCTGGCATAACAAAAGCGCAACCACGAAAAACCAGCATTCCACATAGAGTTTTGCACAGTTTCCACAGGGTTTTCCACATTGTTATGTAAACAGAAAATCCGAGAAAAAGTTGCATAATTTTTCTTGTCTACATAAAAAGGCACACGAGGCGGCAAAAGACGGGTTCTTTCTCCGTGCAAAAGCGGGTCCCAGGCTTTTCCTGAGGCCCGCCGTAGGTGTTGTCAAAAATGCTTTACCTGCCCTGCCAGAAGCAGACCCGGCAGCAGCCACAAAAGCTGGAACAAGATCAGGCGCAAGGGCGTCAGAGAGGCGTATCCCCCCACGCCGGTGAGATAGTAGCACAGCAGGATGCCCGCTGCCGCCGCCAGAGTGGAAAGAGCGGTGACAAGCCGTACCGCCAGCAGCAGCTTGCGGCTGCCCAGCACCGTTTCGGCGTAGGGCATGAGCCCGTCCCGATAGACCAGAGCATAGGCGGGTCCCCGCTCCCGGGTCTTTTCCAGCAGAGAAAGGCGGGTCTCCACATCGGGGTAAATGGGCTTGGCGTCTACCTTGAAGCTGCGGCGCAAAAAAACCGGGGTAATGTTGCACCCACGCACTGCCAGCACCGGGGTAACACGGTTGCGCCGCAGCGCGCGCAGAGCCCAGTCCACATTCCGGGAGGGCTGGTACCGCAAGGCAAAAATTGCTGTGAGCTGGCCGTCCACCGCCAAAAACAATCCGGAGGACACCTTTAGCTCCTTGGGCAGGCGTACTTTCTGCTTGCGCATGAAGTAGGTGCTGCCCAGCAGCACCGTTTCCCCATGAATGGTGCCGCCAGCGCCCCCCTCCTCAAACCAGCGGAAATCATCCAGCTCCTCAGCCCGGCCGCCCTGGTCCGAAAGAAGCTGCTCCAAAATCGGCAGCGCCTGGCTGTCTGCCGCTCTGGCAACCGCCACCGCATAGGACAGCACTCTCCCCAGCTCCTCGCCGTAGATCTTCATGCCGTTGAGGGCCAGCGTCCCCGCTGGGTACAGGTCCTCGTCGGTGATGACCATGCGCTTCACGCCGCTGATGGCCCGGGCGCCGCAGTAGCCCGCCACAGCGCAGCCGCTGTGGGACAGGCGGCGGCTAAGGAGATACATGGGCAGTGGCCCGGCCAGAGGCAGGCACAGGGGCATGGCCGCCGTCAGCAGGGCGGACAGCACCCACATGGGCTGCTCCGGCTTTACATCGGACAAACACACCACGCCCGCCAGCACGCAGGCGGTGGCCAGCAACAGAGGCAGCACCGAGTTCTGCCATCTCTGGGGCAGATCCGGCGTCATGGTGTGGGTGTAGAATCCCTCCATGCGGCCTTGCTGCTTCACGGCGCCGGCCTCCGTTTTCTCCACACTCCAAGGAGGGGTGCCCCCCAGATCCGCCAGACGGAAGCATTCCCGCCGGCCGGCGCACCGCAAATAAACGCTCCACTGGCAGCAAAATACCACCAGTGCCACCGCTCCCGTCAGAGGCGGATGCGCCCCGCCTTTAAAAAGGCACCATACGCAGTCGCCCAGACATATCAAAGTCAGCAAAAATGCTCCTCCCGCGCTGGTAAAACATTTGTCCCGCAGATTTCCGATCATATCCCGCCACAGGGGCAGGGCAAAAAGGGCCTGCAGCAGCAATAGTCCGCCGGCCGCGCCAAAGCGCAGGCAGGGTGTGTTGGTCCACACCTCCGGAAGCGGGACAAGCGCCTCCGCCGCCGTAATGCCCACCAGCAGCACCGCCGGGATGAGGCACCGCAGGGTGGCTCCCCGGTGGCGGCGGCACAGCCGCTTCTGGTCAAATTCCGCATCCGCCATATCCGGCTCCTGCCGGACGGGCTCTTCCGCGGGCAGGGATTCCCTTTTGTCCGTCAGGCTGCGGGCAAACCGCCTGGCCGCCGCCAGTCTTGCCCGGCGCAGGGCGGCCCTGCGGAGCTTGCGCGTCTCCCGCTCCTGCTGCTGCATCTCCTGTCGCCGCTGGGCGGACTCCTCCTCCATGACGGCGGACACGGTGCGATCCATCACGTCCTCCAAGGAAACCAGCCGCTCCCGTGGGGCGGCGCTCTCTTTGGAGTCCGCCATCGGGGATTCCGGCTCCGCAGGCTCCGGGACAGGCTCGGGGCAGGACGTACAGACGGGCTCCTCCGCCGGGGATGCAGGCTCCTCTGCCGGCGGCTGCTCCGGGGCGGCAGGTACCGCAGGCGCACCGGTGCCGAACTCCGCCAGAATGTCCTCCAGCGCAAATTCCTCCGACACGGGTACGCCCCGAATCAGCTCCGCCGTATCCGACAAAGCCCTGTTCAGTTCTTCCTCCGTGTATTTGCTCATAGTCCTCGCTTTACATCCGGCGGCGCACCGCCTCATATAACAATATTGCCGCGGCAGCCGACGCATTCAGGGACGAGATATGCCCCTTCATGGGAATGCTCACCAGAAAGTCGCACTTTTCCCGCACCAGACGGCCCATGCCGCTGCCCTCCGAGCCGATGACGATGGCCGCCGGGCCCTTGAGATCTGCCTCATACAAATCTGTGGTGCCATCGGCGGCGGTGCCGTAGATCCACACGCCCTGCTTCTTCAGCTCCTCCAGGGTGGCGGGGAGATTGGCCACCCTCGCCACGGGCATATAGCTCACCGCCCCGGCCGAGGTCTTGCCTACAATGGCCGTGAGACCAGCCGAGCGGCGCTTGGGGATGATGACCCCGTGGGCGCCGGCGCACTCCGCCGTGCGGAGAATGGCTCCCAGATTGTGGGGGTCGGAGATCTCGTCGCACACCACCAGCAGCGCTGGCTCCCCCTTCGCTGCGGCGGCAGAAAGCAGCGACTGCACGGACACATACTCCCGCATAGCCGCCAGAGCAATGACCCCCTGGTGGGCGTGGGTTCGGCTCATGCCGTCCAGCTTGCGCCGGTCGGCCTCCACCACCACGATGCCCTTCTCCCGGGCGCGGGAGGCAATGTGGCCCAGGGTCTTGTCCGTTTCCCCCTTAGCCAGGTATATTTTATCAATATTCTCACCGGAGCGCAGCGCCTCGATAACGGCGTTGCGGCCCTCGATGATCCCGTCTGCCTCCGCCTGGAGCAGGGGCCGTTGTTTGTTGTTTTCTCTCATCGTTCGTCCTCATGTGGATAGAATATGTAAATGGTATACATAAAATAGTATAGCACATACAGGGCATAATAGAAAGGCCAATTCATAGAAATTTTACAGGACACGCGGTTTTTTCGCCCTTGTCTGCCCTTTATTTATATGGTATACTTCCAATAAATGCAATTGATCTCTGCACAGAGATTTTCAGCGGAAGGAGACCCCTATGGATCCGAAAAACAATAACAACAAAAACAGCAAGGGCGGGCGCAACCTCCGGGGGGTGCTGGTGCTGCTGGCCTGGGCCGTAGTGCTGACCATCGGTTTCAACTATTTTGCCGCCTATACCGGCAATGCCGCCCATAATTCCACCAGCTTTGAGGTGGATTTCAGCGCTTTGGCGGATCTGGTGCGTGAGGACAAGATCGCCCGGGTGGAATTTGAGGACGGCAAGATCTATGCCGTCCCCATTGACGGCTATGTTTACACCGATGAGAGCGGCAAGGAACCGAAGACCTATACCAACTCCGAAAAAACCAAGGTCATTCTCTACACCACCCACATCAACAGCAGCAGTTTCTATGCGCTGCTGGATGAGCATCATGTGGCTTATACTGCGCCCGTGCAGGAGCAGATGAGTCCCATCCTGCAGTTTATGATCTCCTATATCCTGCCCACCATCCTCATGCTGGGAGCCTTCATGCTGGTGATGCGTCTTCTGTCCAGAAGCAGCGGCGGTATCGGCGGCATCGGCAATGTGGGCAAGTCCAACGCCAAGGTGTATATGGAGAAGCAGACGGGTGTCACCTTCAAGGATGTGGCCGGTCAGGACGAGGCCAAGGAATCCCTGGAGGAGATCATCGACTTCCTTCACAATCCCGGCAAGTATACCGCCATCGGCGCCAAGCTGCCCAAGGGAGCCCTGCTGGTTGGCTCTCCCGGTACAGGTAAGACCCTGCTGGCCAAGGCCGTGGCAGGCGAGGCCAATGTCCCCTTCTTCTCCATCTCGGGCTCGGACTTCGTGGAGATGTTTGTGGGCGTGGGCGCCAGCCGTGTGCGCGACCTGTTCAAGGAGGCCGCCAAGGTGGCTCCCTGCATCATCTTCATCGACGAGATCGACACCATCGGCAAATCCCGTGACGGCAGCCGTTTCGGCGGCAACGACGAGCGGGAGCAGACCCTCAATCAGCTTCTGGCAGAGCTGGACGGCTTTGACCCCTCCAAGGGCGTCATCGTTCTGGGCGCCACCAACCGGCCGGAGGTGCTGGATAAGGCGTTGCTGCGACCCGGCCGTTTTGACCGCCGCATCACTGTGGACCGGCCCAACATGGCAGGTCGTCTGGCGACCCTGCAGGTCCACACCCGCAACATCCATCTGGCGGAGGATGTGAATCTGGAAAAGATCGCCCAGGCCACCGCCGGCTGCGTGGGCGCGGATCTGGCGAACCTAGTCAACGAGGCCGCTCTGCGTGCCGTGCGCAAGGGACGCAAGGCTGTGAATCAGAATGACCTGCTGGTGGCCTTTGAGGTTGTCATCGCGGGCTCCGAGAAGAAGGGCACCGTCATCACCGATGAGGAAAAGCGTATCATCGCCTACCATGAGGTGGGCCATGCGCTGGTGGCCGCCAAGCAGAAGAATGCCCAGCCTGTCAGCAAGATCACCATCGTGCCCCATACCCAGGGCGCCTTGGGCTACACCCTGCACCTGCCGGAGGAGGAAAAGTTCCTCATGTCCAAGGAGGACATTCTGGCGGAGATCCGCACCCTCCTGGCCGGACGCTCCAGCGAGGAGATCGTGTGCAATACCATGACCTCCGGCGCAGCCAACGACATTGAGCGGGCCACGGAGCTGGCCCGGAATCTGGTGGCCCGGTTCGGTATGTGCGACGAGTTCGATATGATGGCCCTGGGCACCATTCAGAGCCAGTATCTGGATGGCGGGTACTCCATGACCTGCGCCCAGGAGACCTATGCCGCCGCCGACCGGGAGACCATCAAGGTCATCCGCCAGTGCCACCAGGAGGCCAGGCAGATCCTGGAGAACAACCGGGAGCTGCTGGACAAGATCGCCGCTTACCTTCTACAGAAGGAGACCATCACCGGTCAGGAGATGATGGCCATTATCGAGGGCCGAGATCCCGAGACCGTGGACAACTACGGCGCCACCCGGGAAGACAAGCCCAGGGCCTTCCGCCCCTCCATGCCCAATATCATTGAGGCTCCCGCCAAGCACATCAATATGGTGTCCGAGCCCATCCCCATGCCGGATTTTGACAAGCCGGAGGAGGACAAGCCGGCAGAGGACAAACCCCAGGGCGATAAGCCTGCGGAAGAATAAAAGTCTAAAGGGGAAACCCCTGCGCAAATAATATGCTCCCCCCATGATCGGCCGCGAAAAAGTACCGTCGATCATGGAGGGAGCATTGCTTTGCCACGAAAAGGCCCTGCGCCAGGAGAGAAGATCTGCCAAGTGAAAGACGGCCCCGGAGGATCCGCCCTTACCCCTGCCGCTTCAGTTTTTCCAGCATATGTGTGAATTCCTCCGGCAGCGGGCAGCGCAGGCTGACCGTCTTCCCGGTGGCAGGGTGGATGAACTGCAGCTCCGTGGCGTGGAGACACTGCCCCGTCAGGCCCGGTACGGGCTTTTTGGCGCCGTATACCGTGTCACCCAGGATGGGATGTCCGATGTGAGCCAGATGTACCCGGATCTGATGGGTGCGGCCGGTTTCCAGCCGGCAACGCAGATGGGTCACGCCGCCGTATCGGGCGATGACCTCCCAGTGGGTCACGGCGTGCCGTCCGTCGGGCACCACGGCCATCTTTTTCCGGTCCGTCCGGTGCCGGCCGATGGGTGCGTCCACAGTGCCGCTGTCCTCCTTGAAATTTCCCACCGCCAGGCACTCGTAGGTGCGGGCCAATGTATGATCCGCCAGCTGCGCCGCCAGGAAAGCGTGAGCGGCGTCGTTTTTTGCTGCGATGATGAGCCCGCTGGTGTCCCGGTCAATGCGGTGGACGATGCCCGGCCTTAGCTGGCCGCCCACTCCGGACAGGCTCCCGGCACAGTGGTGCAGCAGGGCGTTGACCAGTGTGCCGTCGGGGTGACCCGGGGCGGGATGCACCACCATACCCACGGGTTTATTGACCACGATGACATCTCCGTCCTCGTACACGATGTCCAGGGGAATGTCCTCCGGTCGTGCTTCCGGCTCCTCCGCCTCCGGCAGCTCCACGCACACTGTTTCGCCTCCGGCTATGCGCACACTCTTTCCGGCGGCCTTGCCGTTTACGGTGACGCAGCCGTTCTCGATGAGCCGTACCGCTGCCGAGCGGGTGGTGCCCTCCAGCCGACCCGCCAGGAAGCTGTCCAGCCGCAGCCCTGTGTCTTCAGTTGTGGCCGTCAGAGTCCTCGATTCCATGGGCTTTCCCCTTCCTGTCGTATTTATCATAGAACCACAGGTAGTACACGGAGCCCAGAATGGCGCCCACCACCACGAAGCAGTCCGCCAGATTGAAGACCGGATAGGAAAACAGCGGAGAAATGTCCAGCATATCCACCACATAGCCGTGCCACACCCGGTCGATCATGTTGCCCAGGCCGCCGCCGATAATGAAGATCCCCGCCGTCACGCCCAGCCGGTGCCGCACGATCTTCTTCATGAGCAGCACCGCCACGGCGATCATCAGCACGGAGGTGATGACGAGCAGGACGATCGTTTTTCCCGACAGACTGGACCACGCTGCGCCGTAGTTGTGCAGCCGGGTCAACTGCATCACACCCGGAATAAGGGGGACGGACTCACCCAAAGCCAGGTTTGTCACCGTCCAGTATTTAAGTCCCTGGTCCAGCCCGATGAGGGCGATCAGTGCCGCAATGCTCCATACCATAGTCATACTCCTCGCCATTATTTGCTGCCCCTATCATACACGAACTGCCGGAAATTTGCAACGGCATATGCTTGTTTTACCATGGCGAATGTGGTATAATTTCTTAATTAAAGTCGAATCATAGCGCCATTTCTCCAATGGTTGCTTACGGAGGTATATTTTGGACAGAAAGCAAGTGGTACTATCGGCGGAGGACACCCTGCGCCAGCGGGAATTTGAGCGGAAAATTGCCGCGCTGCACCGTCAGCGCGGCCAAACCCCTCTTGCCCTGGTGGACACCTTCGGCTGCCAGCAGAATGTGGCGGACAGCCAGCACATCATGGGCATGCTGCAGGCCATGGGCTGCGAGTTTACTGACGATGCCCACAAGGCCGACATCATCGTGCTGAACACCTGCGCCATCCGGGACCACGCGGAAAAGCGTGTCTTTGGCAATCTGGGCGCCCTGACCCACACGAAAAAGGAAAATCCCCATCAGATCATCTGCCTGTGCGGGTGCATGGCCCAGCGGCCGGAAATTGCCCGGAAGGTCCGCACCAGCTACCGCCATGTGGATCTGGTCTTTGGACCCCAGGCCATGTGGAAGTTTCCGGAGCTTTTATACCGGGTCTACACCCAGCAGGGCAGGGTCTTCTCCGTGGAGGACGAGCACGGCACCATTGCCGAGGATCTGCCGGTGGTGCGGGAGGGCCGCACTCGGGCGTGGGTGTCCATCATGTACGGGTGCAACAACTTCTGCTCCTACTGCATCGTGCCCTATGTCCGGGGCCGTGAGCGCAGCCGGGATATGGACAAAATCATCGCCGAGGTGCGGGAGCTGGTGGCGGAGGGGTACAAGGAGATCACTCTCCTGGGCCAGAATGTGAACTCCTACGGCAAGGATCTGGAGGATCCCCGGGACTTTGCGGATCTGCTGCGGGAGCTGGATCAGATCGACGGGGACTACCTCCTGCGCTTCATGTCTTCCCAGCCCAAGGACGCATCCTTTAAGCTTTTTGATACCATGGCAAAGAGCCGCCATGTGGCGCACCAGCTCCATCTGCCGGTACAGTCCGGCTGTGACCGGGTGCTGCGTGCCATGAACCGACCCTATGACCGGGCGCGGTACATAGAGCTCATTACCTATGCCCGGCAGGTCATGCCGGATCTGGTGCTGACTTCGGATGTCATCATCGGTTTCCCCGGAGAAACGGAGGCGGAGGCCATGGAGACCGTGGACTTGGTGCGCCGGGTGGAGTTTGACGCCCTGTTCACTTTCATTTTCTCCCCCCGTCCCGGCACACCGGCGGCGAAGATGGACGACCCCGTTCCCCGGGAGGAGAAGCAGAAGTGGTTCGATACCCTCTGCGCCGTGCAAAATGAAATTTCCGCCCGCCACCACGCCTGCTATGTGGGCAAGACCCTGCGCTGTCTGGTGGACGGTGAGACTGACGACAGCCGCTGGCCTCTTTCCGCCCGCACCGCAGGCGGCAGACTGGTACATTTGGTGGGCGACAGGTCCGCTCTGGGCCAATATCGGGATGTGAAGATCACAGACAGCAACACCTGGGCGCTCTTTGGCGAGATGGTGTAGCCGCAAGCATTTTTCGAGGCAAAGGAGGCGTTTTTCGTGCCGATGATTCAGTGTTTAGACCCCCATGTGGCGGATCTCATTGCCGCCGGCGAGGTGGTGGAGCGTCCCGCCAGCGTGGCAAAGGAATTGCTGGAGAACGCATTGGACGCCGGGGCCTCCGCCGTATCGGTGGAGGTGCAGCGCGGCGGCCTGACCTACCTGCGCATCACGGATAACGGCTGCGGCATTGCGCCTTCCCAGCTCCCCACCGCCTTTTTGCGCCACGCCACCAGCAAGCTGCGCCGTGCCGAAGACCTGACCGCCATCGGCACCCTGGGCTTCCGGGGGGAGGCATTGGCTGCCATCGCCGCCGTGTCCCGGGTGGATGTTTTTTCCCGAGAGCGTGGGGCGGAGCAGGGGGCATCCCTCCATCTGGAGGGCGGCGTGCCCGACCGGGTGTCGGAGACCGGCTGTCCGGAGGGTACCACCATCTGCGTCCGTGACCTGTTTTACAACACCCCCGCCCGGATGAAGTTTATGAAGAAGGACACTGCCGAGGGTGCCGCCGTCACTGGCATCGTCACCCATCTGGCCCTGAGCCATCCGGAGGTATCCGTGAAGCTGATCCGGGACGGCGTGGAGGTACTTCACACCCCCGGAGACGGTCAGCTCCGCTCCGCCGTCTATGCCGCGCTGGGCCGTGATTTCGCTCTGGGTCTGCTGCCGGTGGACGGCTGCGGCGGAGACATTCGGGTGGAGGGTTTCGTCACCAAGCCCCTAAACGGCAGCGGCACCCGGGGCCGCCAGCTTTTCTTCGTCAACGGCAGATTTGTGAAAAGCCAGCTTCTCACCGCCGCTCTGGAGGAGGCCTACCGCAACCGCCTGCTCAAGGGCAAGTTTCCCGGCTGCGTGCTGCATATCACCCTGCCGAAAAATGAGGTGGATGTGAATGTCCACCCGGCCAAGACCGTGGTGAAGTTTCAGAATGAGCGTGCAGTCTTTGACGCTGTGCACTATACGGTGAAGGATCTGCTTACCGCCGGGGAAAAGCCGGCTCCCAAGCCTGCCCGGCAGAGCTTTTACCAGTCCATGACCGTGCAGGAATACAAGGAGCGGCAGATCCCGTCCCCTGCTGAAAAGAAGCCACTGGGCAGCTATTCTGCCCGCCCCGCGGTGCATCCTGACTCTCCCCTGCCCATCCGTGACAGCGTGCGGTGCATTGCTCCTGCCGCGGAACAAAAGAGCGCCCCTGTGGAGGGAAAGACGCCCCCTTCCCCGCCTGCGGTCAAACCCCAAGCCGCCCCGGTTCCCCGGTGCAACACCATCGACCTGCCCCTGCAGGAGACCATGGAGCGCAAGAGTGCCCCCTGGCGCATGGTGGGTGAGGCGCTGGATACCTATATCATCTGCCAGGACGAGTCGGAAAACCTCTGGCTCATAGACAAGCACGCCGCCCATGAGCGGCTGCGGTTCAACGCCTTGAAAGAGCGGCAGGAGCCGCCTATGAGCCAGATTCTGCTCCAGCCCCTGGCGGTGGATCTGGAGGCGGATGCCTATGCCGCCGCCATGTCCCGGCTTTCCCTCCTGGAGGAATTCGGCTTTGTCTGCGAGGATTTCGGCGCCGGCACCCTGCTGGTGCGGCAGATTCCCTCGGACATCCGCATGGAGGACGCCGCCGCCACGGTGGAGGAGCTGGCGGAGGATTTGCGTCTGGGCCGGGCCGACCCGGCTGTCGCCCGGGACCGCCTGCTGCAGACCATGGCCTGCAAATCCGCCATCAAGGCCGGGATGCACACCTCCTCCGCCGAGCTGCAGGCTTTAGTGGAGCAGGTGCAGTCCGGCCGGATCCAGTACTGCCCCCACGGCCGCCCCGTGGCGGTGAAGCTCACCCGTTACGAGATCGAGAAGATGTTCAAGCGGGCGTAAGGCGGCACTTTTCCGAAAAGGAACCATGCCTCTTTTCATAATTTTTCCACCTGCATGGGTGAGATTCGCCGCGCAAGCGGCAGAAAGATGTGACTGTTTATGGCTGAACTGACCCCCATGATGAAACAGTATCTGGAGATCAAGGAACAGAACAAGGACTCCATTCTGTTTTTCCGGCTGGGCGATTTTTATGAGATGTTCGGTGCCGACGCCAGAACTGCCTCCCGGGAGCTGGATCTCACCCTCACCACCCGGGACAAGGATAAAAATAAGGCGTTTGAGGACAAGGTACCCATGTGCGGCATCCCCTACCACTCCTCCGACGGATACATCGCCCGGCTCATCGCCAAGGGCTACAAGGTAGCCATCTGCGAGCAGACGGAGGATCCCGCCACGGCCAAGGGCCTTGTGAAGCGGGACATCATCCGGGTGGTGACCCCCGGCACGGTGCTGGGGGAGGCCTCTCTGGAGGCCGGGCGGAGCAATTTCTGCGCTGCTGTGTGGCTGGAGGGGGATATGGCCGGCTTCGCCGCCTGCGACATCTCCACCGGCAAGACCCACGCCACCGCCTTTTCGGGGAAAGACGCCGCCGTGCACATGCTCAACGAGGTGGCCCGCTTTTCTCCGGCGGAGATTATTATGAACGAAACGGCCGCCGAAGACGCGGCGCTTACAACGCTCACGCAGAGCAAGCTCTCCTGCCACCGGGAGGTGCGCGGCACCCGGATGGAGACCGCCCGCACGCTGGTGGCGGCCCAGTTCGGGGAGCAGGAGCTTTCCCGTCTGCCCCGGGAAAACCCCGCCGTTTTGCTGGCGTTGGGAAACCTGTTGGGCTACCTGCATGAAACCCAAAAGGGCGATTTGTACCACATTGACACACTGGATTATTACCGCCAGGGTCAGTTCATGGAACTGGATATTGCCGCCCGGCGGAATCTGGAGCTGACGGAGACCCTCCGGGGCAAGGAGAAAAAGGGAAGCCTCCTCTGGGTGCTGGACAAGACCAAGACCGCCATGGGCGCCCGGATGCTGCGCGGCTGGCTGGAGCGTCCGCTCCTTACCGTGCAGGACATCGACCGCCGGGCCGACTGCGTGGAGCGGCTGGTGAAGGATACCGTCACCCGGGAGGAGCTGATGCTGTCCCTGTCGGGTATCAGCGACATGGAGCGGCTCATGAGCCGCATTGTCTACGGCAGCGCCGGGGGCCGGGATCTGGTGGCCCTGCGCATGGCCATGGAAAAGCTCCCCGCCATCAAGGAGCTGTTGGCTGCATTTCCCAAGGGGCGGCTGCGGGAGATATACCGCACATTAGACACGCTGGACGATCTGGCCCGGCGCATCGCCGACACCTTGCAGGATGAGCCGCCCTTTTCCGTCCGCGAGGGGGAGTTCATCCGGGACGGCTTTCACCCGGAAGTGGACCGACTCCGGGGCATTCTCCACGGCGGCAAGGGTCTCATGGCCTCCATGGAGGCGCAGGAGAAGGAGAAAACCGGCATCCGCACCCTGAAAATCGGCTACAACAAGGTTTTCGGCTACTACATCGAGGTGTCCAATTCCTTTAAAGATCAGGTGCCGGACACCTATATCCGCAAGCAGACCCTCGTAAACGGTGAGCGCTATATCACCCAGGAGCTGAAGAACCTGGAGAGCGACATTCTCACCGCCGCCGACCGGGTCGCGGCACTGGAATTTGAGCTGTTCGCGGAGTTGCGTCTTGCCGTTGCCGGACAGGTGGGCCGCATTCAGGCGGCGGCCTCGGCAGTGGCGGAGCTGGACAGCCTGTGCTCTCTGGCGGCGGTGGCGGTCAGCAACAATTACTGCCGCCCCACGGTGGACAACTCCGGCATACTGGAAATACACGACGGCCGTCATCCCGTGGTGGAGAAAATGCGCAGCGACGCCCTGTTCGTGCCCAACGACACCTACATGGGGGAGAAGGAGGGCCGGGCGGCCATCATCACAGGGCCCAATATGGCGGGCAAATCAACCTATATGCGGCAGGTGGCCCTCATTGTGCTTTTGGCGCAGATTGGGTCCTTCGTTCCGGCAAAGAGCGCCCATCTGGGCGTGGTGGACCGCATTTTCACACGCATCGGCGCGTCGGACGACCTCTCCGCCGGCCAATCCACCTTCATGGTGGAGATGACCGAGGTCAGCGACATTCTTCGTGCCGCCACCAGGGACAGCCTCCTAATCCTGGACGAGATCGGCCGGGGCACCAGCACCTTTGACGGTATGAGCATTGCCCGGGCGGTGCTGGAATACTGCGCAGACCCCAGGAAGCTGGGCGCCAAGACCCTCTTCGCCACCCATTACCATGAGCTGACGGACATGGAGCTCTCCCTCCCCGGGGTAAAGAACTATAACATCGCCGTGCGCGCCCGCGGGGAGGAGATCATCTTCCTGCGCAAGATTGTCCCCGGCGGCGCCGACCGCAGCTACGGCATCGAGGTAGCCCGTCTGGCAGGCCTGCCGGAGGGTGTTATCGGCCGGGCCAAGACCATCCTCCGGGAGCTGGAGGAGCAGGCGGGCAAGGCACCCGCCACGCTTCGGCAGGAGGACGAGCAGGTATCTCTGGCCGCTGTGGCGGAGGAGGAAGTCCTGGACCGGCTGCGCCGGGAGCAGGTGGACACCCTCTCGCCTCTGGAGGCTCTGAACCTGCTGTATGAACTGAAACAGAAGCTGCAGTAAAACCCAATTGTATCTGCGAAAGGAGGGAAACCATGGACGATCAGCGCGTCATCTGCGTGGTGGGACCCACCGCCACCGGCAAGACCAAAATGGGCGTGGCCCTGGCCAAGCGCTTCGGCGGCGAGGTGGTGTCCGTGGACTCCATGCAGATTTATCGGGGGATGACAGTAGGCACCGCCGCTCCTACGGAGGAGGAGACAGAGGGCGTGCCCCATCACATGATCGCCGTGGCGGATCCCCGGGAGAGCTGGTCCGTGGCAAAATTCACGGAGCAAGCCGATTTGTGTGTACAGGACATCCTTCGCCGGGGCAAACGCCCCGTCTTAGTGGGCGGCACGGGACTTTATCTGGATTCTCTGGTCAGCGGCCGCACCTTCGCCCCCGGTCACAGCAGCGGTGAAACGAGGAAAAGGCTGCAGGCGGAATTGGCGGAGCGGGGCGTGGAGGAGCTGTACCGGGAGCTTATGGAGATCGATCCCGTGTGCGCCGAGCGGCTCTCGCTGGGGGATGAAAAGCGCATTCTCCGGGCACTGGAGGTTTACCGCCAGACCGGGGAGACCATCACGGAGCATGATGAGCGCACCCGTGCCCTGCCGCCCAAATATCAGGCGTATTACATCGGCCTGACCTTTCTTGACCGGGCGGATCTCTATGACCGCATAGACCGCCGGGTGGACGCCATGGTGGAAAAGGGCCTTTTGCGGGAGGTGGAAGCCCTGCTGCAAAGGGGTCTGCCGGAGGACGCTACCGCCCTGCAGGCCATTGGCTACAAGCAGTTTTTGTCCGTCCGGCGGGGAGAGGCTACCACGGAGGAAGCCGTGGCGGAGGTGAAGCTCCGCTCCCGGCAATATGCCAAGCGCCAGCTCACCTGGCTGCGTCGCAACGAGAAGATCTACTGGATAAAGTGGGAAAAGCAGCCGAATTTCCCGGCCGGTCTCCAAAATGCGACAAATTTTCTCACCGCCCAGGGCTTAGGATAGACCCGGGCGGACAAGCACAAAATCCATCGTCCGCACCAATATATAGAAAAAGGAGCAGACGATATGCAAAAGGCAAATTTACAGGACATTTTTCTGACCAAGGTGCGCAAGCAGGCCGTTTCCGTCACGGTGTTTTTGATGAACGGCTTCCAGCTGCGGGGCACCATCACGGGCTTCGACAGTTTCTCCCTGGTTCTTGACAGCGACGGCCGCCAGCAGTTTATCTACAAGCACGCCGTCTCCACCATCGTCCCCCTGCGCCCCATCTCTCTCAGAGAGGAGGACGGGGAGACCTGACAGCGAAGGAGCAGCCATGAGATCCACTCCCATCTTCAAAATACTGTCCATTGCGGTACTGGTAGCCGTGGTGGTCCTGCTGGGCGTCGAAGGGTACAGGTATTTTTATCGGCCCATAGCCGTGTCGGTGGCCTATACGGGGCAGATCACAGATTCTATCTCCGTCACCGGCTGGGTGATCCGGCAGGAAAAGCCGCTGCCCGAGACCTCCGGCACACTGCTGCGTCAGGTACAGGAGGGGGAAAAGGTCCATGCCGGGCAGACCGTTGCCATGGCCTATGCCGACAAAGGGGCCTTGGAGGTGGTGAAGGAACTGGAGGATGCGGAGATGAAGTTGCAGCAGCTCCAGTTTGCCCGCAATTCCTATCTGGACAGTGACGCTGCCCTGAAGGTGGACAGCGATATTTCCGACAGTATTTATAAGCTCCGCGCCGCCACTGTGGACGGCGACTATTCCACCGCGGGGGACTGTCTGTCCGCCGTGAAGACGGCCGTCTTAAAGCGCAGCTACAGCTATGAGTCTCTGGAGCAGATCGACACGGAGATCCGCGGCACCCAGGCGGATATTGCCTCACTGCAGGGGCAGCTTTCCGGCGCGTCGGCCATAAGGACCGACTCCGGCGGGTATTACAGTGGATCCACCGACGGCTGCGAGGAGCTTTTGAACCCGGAGTTCCTAAAGGATCTGACGCCCTCCAGGCTTAAGACCGTCTCTGCCGGCACTGCGGTGAAGAATGCCGGGAAGATCATTACCGACAGCACCTGGTACTATGCGGCGGACCTGCCGGCGGAGTCGGCCCGGAAGCTGACCGTGGGTCAGGAGGTCACTCTGCGGCTGAGCATGGGCCTCAAGCAGGACACCCCGGCCTATGTGTATTCCATCAGCCCCGAGGAGGACGGTCATGTGGCCGTGGTGCTCTCCTGCACGCGGTATATCTCCCAGGTGACGCTCCTGCGCCGCCAGCAGGGCCAGATCCTGCTGCGGGAGTATAAGGGAGTCCATGTTCCCTCTTCCGCTTTGCGCATGGATGAAGAGGGAAATCTGGGAGTATTCTGCCAGGTCGGCGCCTATGCCTACCGTAAACCCGTGGTTCTGGTGTACCGGGGCGAGGGCTTCTGCCTGGTAGACAGTGCCGAGGGCGCAGCGGGCATTCGGGTCTTGCGCCAGGGCGATCTGGTGATCTCCACCTCGGAGAAGCTCACAGACGGTATGATCCTGCCGGACAGATGATCCCGGCGCGCATATACACAGAATAAGGGAGGAGTTTCCATGTCTATTTCCGAAAACATTGCCGCCATCCGGCAGCAGATAGATTTGGCGGCGCGGCGCAGCGGCCGCACCGGGACGGATATTACCCTGGTGGGCGCCAGCAAGATGAACGGCGCCGCCGCCTGCCGGGAGGCCATCGCCGCCGGCATTGATGTGCTGGGGGAGAACCGGGTGCAGGAGATGACCCAAAAGCTGGCGGAAAACGCCTATGACGGCGCCCCCCTGCATTTCATCGGTCATCTCCAGCGCAACAAAGTGAAGCAGGTGGTGGGCAAGGTGGCTCTGATCCAGTCCGTGGGGTCTGTTGCCCTGCTGGATGAGATCGAAAAGACCGCGGAAAAGCTGGACATTGTGCAGGACATTCTGCTGGAGGTCAACATCGGAGGCGAGGAGGCCAAGAGCGGGTTTGCGCCGCAAGAGCTGGAGGAGGCTGCCCGCTATGCCGTCAGTCTGGCCCATGTGCGGGTATTGGGGCTTATGACCATCCCTCCGGTGGAGAAGCAGCCGCACGGAAATATGCCGTTTTTCACCCGTATGCGGGAGCTTTTTGTTGACATAAATCAAAAAATATACGATAATAAACTAAAGTATCTCTCCATGGGCATGAGTGGAGACTTTGCCGACGCCATCGAGGCAGGCGGCAATATGGTCCGCGTGGGAACGGCCATTTTTGGAGCCAGGAATTACAGCAAGTAAATGCGGGAGGTTGCACAGATATGAGTTTGATGGACGAGTTCAAGAAGATCATTCATCCCTACGATGATGAGGATTATGATTACGAAAACGAAGAGGAATTTCCCACCCAGCGGCCCGGCCGGGAGCCTGCGTTTGAGGACCGAAAGGAGGACCGCCGCGGCAGCGAGGATCGCCGCAGCAAGGTGGTGAACATCCACGCCACCACCCAGCTCAAGGTGGTGCTGGTGAAGCCCGAGCGCTTTGAAAATGCCTCCGAGATCGCCGACCACCTGCGGGAAAAGCGTACGGTGGTACTGAATCTGGAGTCTACCAACAAAGATATTGCCCGCCGACTCATCGACTTCCTCTCCGGTGTTGCCTATGCCGGGGACGGCAAGATCAAGAAGGTTTCCGCAAACACCTATATCATCACGCCCTACTCCGTTGACCTTATGGGCGACCTCATTGACGAGCTGGAGAGCAGCGGCCTGTACCTGTAACGGCCGTCGGACAGAAACGATAGTACGGAGGGATCATCAATGTTCACACCACAGGAAGTTTCCGAGAAAACATTCCCTAAGTCCGCGTCCTTTTCCAGCGGCTACAACATGGCCTCAGTGGATGAGTTTCTGGATGCGCTGACCGAGGATTATACGGCGCTGTACAAGGAAAATGCCGCGCTGAAAACCAAGCTGAAGATCCTGGCGGAGAAGATGGAGGAGTACCGCGCCACGGAAGATGCCATGCGCTCTACGCTGCTGGCTGCCCAGAAGATGGCCGCAGCCATGACCGAGGAGGCCAAGGAAACGAGCGAAAAAGTGCTGCAGGATGCCCGGCAGGAGAGCCAGCGTATGCTGGAGGAGGCGAAGAACTCCGCCGAGACCATCAACCGGGATCTTGCCTGGAAGACGGAGAATGCCCAGCGGAAATACAACGAGGCTAAGGCGTCCATGGAGGACTTCATTGCCAGAAACCTGGCCATGTGCCTGCAGCAGGTGGAGTATCTGGAGAGGCTGCCTCACAGTGAGCTGCCCGTGCAGGAGGAGGCTGCGGCCGCCCCTGCGGAGGAGGCTGTTTCCGCGGCCCCAGAGGACGCTCCCACCGCAGAAGCTGTTTCCGCGGAGGAGTCTGCCGGGCCGGAGGACTCCGTCATGACCCAGGATACCGTCCGCATTATTGAAAAGGATATCCTGGCCGCCTATGAGGAGCAGACGAAGAAAGAAGAGCCGCTGCCGGCGGACACGGATTTCCGCTCCGAGTTCAAGCTGGACCTGGACGAGCTGAAGTTCGGCCGGAACTATGACCCCGGCAAGTAATACACGGGAAAAGGCAAAACGCAGGGGCTTGCATAGCTGCCTCTGCGTTTTCTTCACCGATAAAAGGAGGCCGTTTCGTGGATAGACCCATCATTGCGCTGCTGTACGATTTTGACAAGACTCTCTGCACCACGGATATGGAGGACTACACCTTCATCCCCGCCCTGGGTTACCGTCCCGCCGAGTTCTGGAAGAAGGCCAATACCTTTGGCTACATCAACCGCATGGACGGACTGCTGGCCTATATGTATACCATGATCCAGGAATGCCGGCTGCAGAATATCCGGCTGGACCGCGAGTTTCTGGTGCGCTGCGGCCACGGCATTGAGCTGTTTCCCGGGGTGAAGGACTGGTTTGCCCGCATCAACGCCTTTGGCCGGAGCCAGGGGGTCAGCGTGGAGCATTATGTCATTTCCTCCGGCCTGCGGGAGATCATCGAGGGCAGCGGCATCAGCCATGAATTCAAGGAGATCTACGCCTGCGAATTCTTTTACAACGAGGAGGGCCTGGCTTCCTGGCCCAAGCTGGATGTCAACTTCACCAATAAGACCCAGTTTGTCTACCGCATCAACAAGGGTGTGCTGGATGTGTCTGACGACCGCACCCTCAATGCCTCCATGCCCGATGACAGCAAGCGCGTTCCCTTCACCAACATGATCTATATCGGTGACGGGCTCTCCGATGTGCCCTGCATGAAGATGATGCGCTCCTACGGCGGCGAAGCCATTGCCGTGTACCAGGAGGAGAATCGTCAGGGGGTGGAGGACCTGCTGAACAAGGGCCGGGTGGATTTCATCTTCCCGGCGGACTACCGTGCCGGCACGGCACTGGAGAGTACGGTGATGAACATCATCCGCAAAATGGCCATTGTGCATGCTCTTACGGAGGAGAATAGCCGCCAGCTTCGCCAGATCGGCCGGGGCGACCTGCCCTACCAGTCCTCCCTGTTCGAATGACGACGAATATAAAAGGCTCCCGGGGCATTCGCCTCGGGAGCCTTTTTCGTTTTCAGAGCGGTCAGCGCTCAGGGCAGATAGTTCAGTGGATCCACGGCGGTGCCGTTGATATACACGCCGAAGTGGCAGTGGCTGCCGGAGCTGATGCCCGTTGAGCCCATATAGGCGATGAGCTCGCCCTTGTAAACATGGGTGCCGCTGCTCACCAAGAGGCTGCTGCAGTGGCCGTACAAGGTCTCCCTGCCGTTGCCATGATCAATGACGATCCGGTATCCCAGGCCGTTGGCCCAGCCGGAGGCCACCACGGTGCCGCCGTCGGCGGCATAAATATTGGTGCCGTAGGGCGCCGCGATATCCAGGGCGGAGTGGTAGGTAGAGGCGCCGATGATACCGGTCTGGCGGTAACCGAAGTAGGAGGTAATAATACCGTAGCAGGGCCAGCGGAGCGAGCCCGTGGGTGCCCAGGAGGGCCTGGGCGCGGTGCCCCGCGCCTGCAGCTCGGGAACAGGCTGGCTCAGTGTCACGGCCGCCACCACATCCCGGTTCACTTCAGCACCGTTGACATAGGTGACATTGGCGGTGACATCCTCTTTGCCGTATACGCCGGACTTCAACACCCGATAATCGCCTTGGTAGAGGGAGGAATCATCCTGATATTCCACGCTGTAGGCAACATCCCGCAGATAATTCTGCCGTTCTACATTCACTACGGTCAGATAGGGCACAGCGTTGCTGATGGTCAACGTATCACCTGCGTGGATCAGATCTGACTGATAGCCGGGGTTCAGCTTCAGCAGGCTGCTCACGCTCATCTTGTTATCCAGCGCGATATCGTACAAGGTATCGCCCTGACGCACGGTGTAAGTCACGGCGCCCTCTTTGGTAGCGTTGAGCTTTTCAGCGATATAGCCCAGATTCATCATCAGTTTTGCGGGTACGTACTCCTGCCGGATATCAATTTTCTCCACAAAGTAGCAGTCCACGGTCTGATTCGTGATATAGCCGGTTTTGAGCTGGGCCAGCAGCTCTTCCAGCGCGCCCTCATACTCCGTGGCCGCCACAGGCTCGTCATCCACATACAGCACATAGCCGTAGGCAATGTCCCCCAACTGTTGGGAGAGCTTCTCCTCCAGCTTCTGCTGGGACTGGACCTTGCTGCGGGGAACGATACGGGTTTCCTGTGTCAGCAGGGAGGTGTCCACCGTATAGGTGATATAGCCCAGGGTTTTGCAGGTCAATTTCTCAACATTGGAGGCAGCCTGCAGCACGGATCGGCCGGAGGCCACGGTACCCAGGTTGATGCCGTCATAAGTCACGGACACGCCCACGGTATACAGGCTCAGCACCACCGCAATTGCTGCCATCGCAACCGCGGAGCCCAAAAACAGAGCAGGGTGCAGCTTAATCCGCTCAAACACGGCCCTGCGTCGGCTGCCGGAGCGGATACTGCGCCTGCGAATGTGGTACAGCTGCTCCCGGATCTTGCTGGTGAACCGGGGGATATTGCCCCAGAAAAACAGCACCAACTGGGCCAGTATATGATCCGACTCCGGAAAACGGCGGGCGAGTTTTTCCCGGCCCATATAGCGCAGAGCCTGCCGGGCCTGCTCAATCTTCCCCTTGATAAGATGCACCATCCGGCGCAGCAGCCCGGGCAGATCCGTGTACCGCTGCAGGAGATCCGGATGCTCGCCCAGATACCAGAGTATTCCCTTCGGCGCCTTGCTGCGCCGTTTCTGACTGTCCATAACAAATCCATCCTAAAGGTTACAAAATAGTTACAAAGTAATCATACCGCATTTTAGCCCCTTCGTCAAGGAGAAACCGATGGAAAATCCACCTTTTTTGCAAAAGAAAACAGAAAAAGTCGTTTACAATTCGTATAAAATGCGGTATAATTTACTTCCTGTATAAGAGTAGGAGAGGACGGAACACTCTATGGCGACTGATTTTTCCAGGACCCTGAGCCTGTTGCGGCAGGAGCGGGGCATTTCCCAGCGCAAGGCGGCAGCCCAGCTGGGCATTTCTCAGGCCCTGCTGAGCCATTATGAAAACGGCATCCGTGAGCCGGGTCTTGCCTTTGTGGTGAAGGCGTGCGACTATTACCATGTGTCGGCGGATTATCTGCTGGGCCGCACCCTGAGCCGGGATGGGGCCATCATAGTGGCTGACGACCTGTACGACTCCACGGACGAAAAGAGCAACCTCCGGGGCAGCATCATGGCCACCCTGCAGAAGAAGCTGGTGGTGAACACCGCCAATGTTCTCTTTGACCTGCTGGGCAAGATGGGCAGCCGCGGCGCGATTACTGCCGCCGGGGACTATCTCAGCGGCGCGCTTTACCTGCTGCTGCGGCATTTGTATCGCCGGGGCCGGGGCAACGAGGAGCTGTTCGGCGTAGAGGCCGGGATCTTTGATGCCGGGGCGGTGGAGGCGGATATGGCCGCCAGCCGGGTGCGGTATCAGCGGGCGCTGTATGACGAGGATTGTCGATGCCCCGCTATCACGGCGGAGGCTCTGACGGCCTATCCGGGACTTGGGCAGAGCGTGGCTCAGGTGGTACATAACACCGACGAGCGCTGCAAAAAGCTGGGATAAATACAAACACTTTTCCATTATATCGGAGGATTCAATCTATGTTCGATCAATCCCATATCCGCAACTTTTCCATCATCGCCCACATTGACCACGGCAAGTCCACCCTGGCGGACCGCCTGCTGGAGAAGTGCGATGCCGTGCCGGAGCGCGAGATGGAGAATCAGCTCCTGGACAACATGGACCTGGAGCGGGAGCGGGGCATCACCATCAAGTCCCGGGCCGTCCACCTGTTCTACAAGGCGAAAAACGGCGAGACCTACGCCCTGAACCTCATCGACACTCCGGGCCATGTGGACTTCAACTATGAAGTCTCCCGTTCTCTGGCCGCCTGCGAGGGCGCTGTGCTGGTGGTGGACGCCACCCAGGGCGTGGAGGCGCAGACTCTGGCCAACACCTACCTGGCTCTGGACCATGATCTGGAGATCCTGCCGGTTTTCAATAAGATCGACCTTCCCGCCGCCGACCCACTGAAGGCCAAGCAGGAGGTGGAGGACATCATCGGGCTGCCGGCGCTGGACGCCCCAGAGATCTCCGCCAAAAACGGTGTGAATATCGACGCCGTGCTGGAGGACATCGTGGCCAATGTCCCGGCTCCTGCCGGCGATCCCAACGCCCCGCTGCAGGCCCTGGTGTTTGACAGCCAGTATGACCCCTATGTGGGTGTGGTGGTGTATTTCCGCATCCGGCAGGGCACCCTGCGCAAGGGCCAGACCATCCGCCTCATGGCCACCGGAGCGGAGTACACCGTCCTGGAGTGCGGCTACCTCAAGCCGCTGGGCAACGAGCCTACGGACGCCCTCCAGGCCGGGGAGGTGGGCTATTTCACCGCCTCCATCAAGACCGTGAAGGACACCCAGGTGGGTGACACCGTCACCGATGCCGCCAACCCCGCGTCGGAGCCGCTGCCCGGCTACCGTCCGGCCCAGTCCATGGTCTATTGCGGCATTTACACCGAGGACGGCAGCAAGTACCCCGATCTGCGGGATGCCCTGGAAAAGCTCCAGCTCAACGATGCCTCCCTGACCTTTGAGCCGGAAAGCTCCGTGGCCCTGGGCTTTGGCTTCCGCTGCGGGTTTTTGGGGATGCTTCATATGGAGATCATCCAGGAGCGGCTGGAGCGCGAGTTCAATTTGGACCTGGTCACCACCCTCCCCTCCGTTATTTATAATGTATACAAGACCGATGGCACTGTGGTCCGGGTGGATAACCCCCACAACTATCCCGACCCGGCGGTCATCGAGCACGCCGAGGAGCCGTATGTGAAGGTATCCATCATTGCCCCCAACGAGTATGTGGGCAACATCATGCCCTTGTGTCAGGAGCGCCGGGGCGAGTTCAAGGATATGCAGTATCTGGACACCCATCTGGTGGAGCTGCATTACCAGATGCCCCTCAACGAGATCATCTACGACTTCTTTGACACGCTCAAGGCCAATACCAAGGGCTACGCCAGCCTGGACTATGAGCTGTCCGGCTACCGCGCCAGCGAGCTGGTGAAGGTGGACCTGCTCTTAAACGGCGACGGCGTGGACGCCCTGAGCTTCATCGCCCACAGGGACAAGGCCTATCCCCGTGCCCGCCGCCTGTGCGAGAAGCTGAAGGATAACATCCCCCGCCAGCTTTTCGAGGTGCCCATCCAGGCGGCCATCGGCGGGCGTATCATTGCCCGCGAAACGGTAAAGGCCATGCGCAAGGATGTGCTGGCCAAGTGCTACGGCGGCGACATCACCCGCAAGAAGAAGCTGCTGGAGAAGCAAAAGGCCGGAAAGAAGAAGATGCGCAACCTGGGAACCGTGCAGGTGCCCACGGAGGCATTTATGGCCGTGCTGAAGCTGGACAGCGAGTAGAATCCGTAGTAAACTATTTACAATATTTCCGCGCAAGCGTGAGAGGAGAATATCAATGAAGCGTGAAGTTTTACTTTTGGGCGATCCGGCCTTGTATGAGGTCAGCACCGCCGTCACCCGCGAGGAGCTGGAGGCGCTGCGGCCGGATATTGAGGATATGTTCGAGTGCCTGCAGGATGCCGGCTTCGGCCACGGCATCTCCGCCCCCCAGATCGGCATCAAGAAACGCCTTATCTGCTTGGATCTGGACGGCGTGCGACGGGTCATCGTGAACCCCACGCTGGAGCTTGTGGGCAGCGAGATGATGGAGCTGATGGACGACTGCCTGTGCTTCCCGGGACTGCTGGTGAAGGTGCAGCGCAACCGCCGCTGCATCGTCCGCTATAGGGACGAGAACTGGCAGGTGCAGGAGCTGCTGTGCGAGGACTATCTCTCCGAGCTGATCCAGCACGAGTATGACCATCTCAACGGCGTTCTGGCTACCATGCGCGCCGTGGACGGCAAGGCTTTCGTGATGAAGAAGTAAAAGAGTAAAGCCGTGGGAGCGTTGCCTCCCACGGCTTTTTGACGCAAAGACACCGGCGGGTCAAACCCACCGGTGTCTTTTTTGCAAAATCAATACTTCCGGGCCTCCTCCTCGCCCTTGAGCACCCGAAGGGCAGCCTGGGCCAGAGCCAGCAGCTCGTCCTCGCCGGGATAGACGGTGACGGGGGCGATCCACTCCACCATATCCTTCAGGGCCTGGACGGTCTCCTTGCCGTAGGCAATGCCGCCGGTGAGAATGATCTGATCCACCTGGCCGTGCATGGCGGCGGCCATAGCGCCGATCTCCTTGCCGATCTGATAGTGGAAGGCGTCGATGACCTCGGCTACCTTGGCATCGGTCTCGGCCATCTTCAGCAGGTCACGCATATCGGTGCTGCCGGCATAGGCCACCAGACCGCCGCGGCCCACGAACATCTTCCGCAGCTCCTCTTCGGTATACTTGCCGGAGAAGCACAGCTTCATCACGGCGTCGGTGGGCAGGGAGCCGGCGCGCTCGGGGGAGAAGGGACCCTCACCGTCCAGGGCGTTCTCGGTATCCACAACATTGCCCTTAACATGGGCACCCACGGACACGCCGCCGCCCATATGGCACACGATCAGATTCAGATCCTCGTACTTCTTACCCACTTCCTTGGCGTAGCGCTTGGCGACGGCCTTCTGGTTCAGGGCGTGGAACTTGCTGACACGGGGGATCAGGGGATGGCCGGAATAGCGGGCAATGTCCTGCATCTCGTCCACCACGGGGGGATCCGCGATAAAGGAGGGCACGCCCAGCTCGTCGCCGATCTCCCGGGCGATAAGGCCGCCCAGATTGCAGGCGTGCTGACCCTGCACACCGGCCACGCAGTCGGCCAGCAGAGCGTCGGAGGTGGCATAGGTGCCGCCGTGAATGGGTTTGACCAAACCTCCCCGGGCGCAGACGGCCGTCAGCCTCCCGGTGTCAAAGCTGTTCTCCCGCAGAGCCTCCATCACCAGCTCCTTGCGCCACTCCTTCTGATCGGGAATGGAGGCAAACTTGGCGATCTCCTGGGCAGGATGCCGCAGAGTCTTGTCAAAGAGCAGGGTGTCGTCCTCAAACACACCGATCTTTGTGGAGGTGGAGCCGGGATTAATAACAAGAATGTAGTTGGACATGATTGCTTCCTCCTGGATATTTGATGTAATAATAAAAGAATTGGAACTCTTTTGATCAAATTAAACCTATTATACACCACAGCTTGCGCATATGCAAATCGTTTTTGACCAAAAAGCCGGGTTTTCTGCGGCTTTATACCTTTTCTGGAGGATAAATCTCCTCCAGCCGGGCTACAAGCTCTGCCACGGCATCCTCCCGGCAGTCCCGCAGCAATTGGACCCCCGGGGTCTGCCGTACCGCTTCAACGGCATTTCGCGGCGCAAAGGCGTGGGAGGCAAAGCGCAGCATTGGGATGTCGTTGAGGTGGTCGCCCACACAGCACACATTCTCTTGCCGGATGTGCAGGTGCTCTGCCAGCCTCCGGATCATACCTCCCTTGGTGGCGCCCTTGGCGGTGATCTCCAGGAAAAACTTCCCCGATTTCACGATCTCAAATTCCCCGGCCCAGGGCTGACTGCGCACATACTGTTCCAGGGCTTCACCCCGTTGTCCGGTCTCCTCGAACAGCACCTTGCTGATGGGCGTGGGGACCTGCATAATGGAAGTGAGCTCCACGGCTGTGGAGTTTGTCAGGCGCATATGGTTGCGTGTCAACTCGTTGGGGTGCAGGATATGAATATCACTGCCCTCGTGGTATATTTCGCAAGTGAGACCGGAGAAGACCTCCTCCACCGGAGCCAGCTTCGCCCGAATATCGTCGGGCAGAAAGGCCGTGACCATATACTCCTTCCGGGCAAAATCATAGATGGCTGCCCCATTGAAGAGAATGGTGGGCCCGTTCATGGGCAGGGTGGGAGCAATGGGGGCAAAGCTGGGCAGGGCCCGGCCCGTAGCCACGGAAAATATGCCTCCCTCGGCCATAAAGTATTCGATGGCCTCCCGATTTTCGCGGGAAAGCGGCGGCAAAACGCCGCCGCTTAAAAGCACATCTTCGGTATAGACCAGGGTGTTGTCAAAATCGCTGGCCAGAAGCACGCCGTCAAATCTTCCCACAGCTTATGCCTCCGTCTTGCCGCCGCCGCGCCTGCTGTGCCGCCGTCCGCCCCGGTGCCGGGGCTTCTTGGCCGGCGCGTCTGCGGCGATGGGTTGGGCCTTGGGCTGCTGGGTTGACGGAGATACGGCACCCTCGGGCTTTTTGCCGCCCCTGCGGCGGCTCGAGCGTGATTTTTCGGGTTTGTCCTTCTTTTCGGGCTGCCCCGCGGTTTTCTTCTCGGCGCCGCTCTCCTCGCCGGAGCGACCTCCGCCTCTGCGCCGGCGGCTGCGGGAGGGCCGTCCGCCCTCTTTCCTTTCGTCGAGACCGGAAGCCACGGGTTCCGGTGTGGTGAACCTGAAATCCGACACCACGGCGGGGAACTCCTCGGCCTCCTCCGGGGTCACCACCCGGCGGGCTGGCCGCTCCTCCGGCACCTCGATGCCGTCCCGGCTCCCCTTGCCATTGCGCAGCACGCACACCTCGCAGTTGTGATAGCACCGGGGACTGTCGGGCTGACTGTCCAGCCGCACGGTGACCTGCTCCTTCAGCAGATTCACGGCGCTGACATTACCCGGTCCGTCGGGGGTCTGGACAAAGGACTCATTCTTGGGCATACGCCGCACGGCATCCTCATAGGCGTCCTGCTCATATTTCAGGCAGCACATGAGCCGTCCGCAGGTGCCGGAAATTTTTGTGGGGTTCAGGGACAGATTCTGGGTCTTGGCCATTTTGATGGACACCGGAATAAAATCGTCTAAAAACTGGCTGCAGCAAAACGGCCTGCCGCAGATGCCCAGACCGCCCAGCATCTTGGCCTCGTCCCGCACGCCGATCTGCCGCAGCTCGATGCGGGCGTGGAAGGCGGAGGCCAGGTCCTTCACCAGCTCCCGGAAATCCACCCGCCCGTCGGCGGTGAAGAAGAACAGAATCTTATTGCCGTCAAAGGAACACTCCACCCGCACCAGCTTCATGTCCAGCCCGTGCTGGGCGATCTTCTTCTGGCACACGGCAAAGGCGTCCTTCTCCTTTTCCCGGGAAAGCTGCAGGCTGCGCCTGTCATTCTCTGTGGCCAGCCGCAGCACCCTGCGCAGGGGCTCCACCACCTGATGCTCCTCCACCGAATGATTGCCCTCGGTGCAGGTGACATACTCCGGCCCCTGGGCCGTTTCCACGATCAGGTCCTGACCGGCACTGATGTCCAGTTGGCCGGGGCTGAAATAGTAATTCTTGCACCCGCTGCGAAAGCGGACGCTGACAACTTCTGTCATAGGATCTCCTCCCATTCCGCGGCCATGGCGCCCAAAACCTGGCCCACTGCCACATTCCATTCACATTCTTGGGCAAACTTGCCCAGCATTTCACATAGCTTCAGGAGCTGCTTTTTGTTGAATCTCCGGCTCAATGGACCCGCCCAGACCGCAAAGTACGGCTCCGGCTCCACGCCGCAGCCCAGGCGCAGTGCCTGCTGCGCGGACGTGCGGCACTGCTGCAGCACCTGCTGCAGCTTATCCCGGGTTATTTTTCCGTTTTCAAAGCCCACCAGCGTCCGCACCATACCGGCGGTCTCTCCGCTCGCCATAGTCTCCAGCAGAGCCTGCGCTTGCGGCAGAAGCTCCGTTTCCTCCTGCGCCACAGAGGGGCGCACGGTGAACTCCGCGCACCGGGACCGCACCGTGGGCAGCAGCTCGGCCACCTTTTCCGCGCAGAAGAGGAACGCCGCATAGGCGGGGCCATCCTCCACCAGTTTCAGCAGTACATTCTGATCCTGCACCGTCAGCCGGCGGCAGTCGGGGAAAATAAACACCTTGCAGACGCCCTCGTTGGGCTGGATGAACGCCTCACTGCGCAGGGCGCGCAGCGTCTCCACGGACAGATCCTTGCCGTCGGCGCCGGCGGCGGTGATAATGTCCGGGTGAATATCCCGCATGGCCTTGCTGCAGGCGCTGCAGCGCAGGCAGGGGGCCTCCGGCTGCCTGCATTGCAGGGCGGCGGCATAGAATCGAGCGGCGCAGAGCAGGTCGCCGCTCCCGGAGAATATCACCCCGTGGGGGAGCTTACCGCTGCGGCTTGCCCGGCGGATACTGCGCTCCAGCGTGGGATCCATCAGCCGTACCTCCGTTCTGCCGAAAATTGAATATACATTTGTATTATACCACAACAAGGCGTCTACCTCAACAGCCACAGGCTCTTTTTTTGTGATATGCGATATTTTTTTGGAAAAGTGGGCTGAGAATTCGGTAAAAGGGAAAAAAATATAAATAAATCCTCGTTTTATATTGCATTTATTTTTTATTACGGCTATAATAAATTGTTACCACAATTATAGAGGTATTTTTGGAGGGTATTATGAGTAAGAAATTCTGCTATCTGTTTACCGAAGGCAATGCATCTATGCGTGAGCTGCTGGGCGGTAAGGGCGCCAACCTGGCCGAGATGACCAACATCGGCCTGCCTGTTCCCCAGGGCTTTACCATTACCACCGAGGCCTGCACCCAGTATTATGAGGATGGCCAGCGTATCAACGATGAGATCATGGCCGAGATCATGGAGTACATCGAGAAGATGGAGAAGATCACCGGCAAGAAGTTCGGCGACCATGAGAACCCCCTGCTGGTCTCCGTCCGCTCCGGCGCCCGGGCCTCCATGCCCGGCATGATGGACACCATCCTGAACCTGGGTCTGAATGAGGATGTGGTGGCCGTTATCGCCGCCAAGAGCGGCAATCCCCGCTGGGCCTGGGACTGCTATCGCCGCTTTATCCAGATGTATTCCGATGTGGTGATGGAGGTGGGCAAGAAGTATTTCGAGCAGCTCATCGACGAGATGAAGGAGAAGAAGGGCGTTACCCAGGATGTGGAGCTTTCCGCCGAGGACCTCAAGGAGCTGGCTATGCAGTTCAAGGCTGAGTACAAGGCCAAGATCGGCGCCGACTTCCCCTCTGACCCCAAGGAGCAGCTCATCGGCGCCATCAAGGCCGTGTTCCGCTCTTGGGACAATCCCCGGGCCAATGTGTATCGCCGGGATAACGACATCCCCTACTCCTGGGGCACCGCTGTCAATGTCCAGTCCATGGCCTTCGGCAACATGGGCGACGACTGCGGCACCGGCGTTGCCTTTACCCGTAACCCCGCCACCGGCGAGAAGAAGCTCATGGGTGAGTTTTTGACCAATGCCCAGGGCGAGGATGTGGTGGCCGGCGTGCGCACCCCCATGCCCATCGACCAGATGGCAGAAAAATTCCCCGAGGCCTTTGCCCAGTTTGAGTCTGTGTGCAAGACTCTGGAGGACCATTACCGCGATATGCAGGACATGGAGTTCACTGTGGAGCACGGCAAGCTCTATATGCTCCAGACCCGTAACGGCAAGCGCACCGCAAGAGCCGCTTTGAAGATCGCCTGCGACCTGGTGGACGAGGGCATGATCTCCGAGCAGCAGGCCGTTGCCATGATCGATCCCCGGAATCTGGACACTCTGCTGCATCCCCAGTTTGACGCTGAGGCCCTGAAGAAGGCCCGGCCCGCCGGCAAGGCGCTGCCCGCCTCTCCCGGTGCCGCCTGCGGCAAGATCGTTTTCACCGCCGAGGACGCCAAGGCATGGGCTGCCCGCGGCGAGAAGGTGGTCCTGGTTCGTCTGGAGACCTCTCCCGAGGACATCGAGGGCATGAAGGCCGCCCAGGGCATCCTCACCGTCCGCGGCGGCATGACCAGCCATGCCGCTGTTGTGGCCCGCGGTATGGGCACCTGCTGCGTGTCCGGCTGCTCCGCCATTGCCATGGACGAGGAGAACAAGAAGTTTACCCTCTCCGGCAAGACCTATCACGAGGGCGACTGGCTGAGCCTGGACGGCTCCACCGGCAACATCTATGACGGCGCCATGCCCACTGTGGACGCCACCATCGGCGGCGAGTTCGGCCGCATCATGGCCTGGGCAGACAAGTATCGCCGCCTGAAGGTCCGCACCAATGCCGATACCCCCCATGACGCCGCCAAGGCTCGTTCTCTGGGCGCCCAGGGCATCGGCCTGTGCCGCACCGAGCATATGTTCTTCGAGGGTGACCGCATCGACGCCATCCGCGAGATGATCTGCTCCGACACCGTGGCCGAGCGTGAGGCCGCTCTGGCTAAGCTTCTGCCCATGCAGCAGGGCGACTTCGAGGGCATCTATGAGGCCATGGAGGGCTGCCCCGTGACCATCCGCTTCCTGGATCCTCCCCTGCATGAGTTCGTGCCCACCGACGAGGCCGACATTGAGAAGCTGGCCAAGGCCCAGGGCAAGACCGTGGAGCAGATCAAGAACATCATCGCCTCCCTCCACGAGTTCAACCCCATGATGGGTCACCGTGGCTGCCGTCTGGCTGTCACCTTCCCGGAGATCGCCGCCATGCAGACCCGTGCTGTTATCCGCGCCGCCATCAATGTGCAGAAGAAGCACCCCGACTGGAACATGGTGCCCGAGATCATGATTCCTCTGGTGGGCGAGGTGAAGGAGTTGAAGTATGTCAAGAACATCGTGGTGAAGACAGCCGACGAGGAGCTGGCCGCTGCCGGCATGGAGATGAAGTATCTGGTGGGCACCATGATCGAGATCCCCAGAGCCGCTCTCACCGCGGATCAGATCGCCACCGAGGCCGAGTTCTTCTCCTTCGGCACCAACGACCTGACCCAGATGACCTTCGGCTTCAGCCGTGACGATGCCGGCAAGTTCCTGGGCGCCTACTATGATAAGAAGATTTATGAGAACGACCCCTTTGCCAAGCTGGATCAGACCGGTGTAGGCAAGCTGGTGAAGATGGCAGCCGAGATGGGTCGTGCCACTCGCCCCGACATCCATCTGGGCATCTGCGGCGAGCACGGCGGTGATCCCAGCAGCGTGGAGTTCTGCCACAAGGTGGGCCTGGACTATGTATCCTGCTCCCCCTTCCGTGTGCCCATCGCCCGTCTGGCCGCCGCACAGGCTGCCATCAAGGATGGCAGGAACTAAGCCACAGCTTCTTGCAGTTCGCTGAATTTACACTGACGATTG
>SFGJ01000031.1 GCA_004557655.1 Clostridiales bacterium
ACCCCTCCCATTCGTAATAATCGTGTTACTCGATGGTATTCGACAATTGCCGACCATCGCACGATCATCTCGGGAGGGGTAGTTACTTAACGATTGTTACAATTCAAAAGGTTTCTTTGGAGATCTCCGGAGGCTGGTAATCCTCTACGAGTCTGTAGCCGTCTCCGTCCGGTCTTGCAGTCGTCAGCCAATCGAGATGGTCTTTTATCCATTGATTCCAGGGCTCGTATATGATCTCGCCATCACGGATTAAAGCTTTCATTTGTCTCCCTTCATGGTGTTTCTGTTACACTTATTAATGTTGTGTCTACATAGGTGCCGTCTTTTCTAAATACCCTTGCTACGATCTCCGTTGATGCCGTTTTACGGACTAACATCAGCCCGCCCAACACCTGCCCGTTCATATCTCTAAACGATATTTGGATCTCTTTCCTTGTACCGTCATAAACAGAACGGTCGATACTCATATTCTGCAGCCAAAAATTAGTATAGTACTGTCCGGTACCTCTACCAATTAAAAGCCGTGTAAATCTTTTATCGCCGTCAATCGTTTCCGACCCGTTTCTGTGCGCTACATTATTCGGCGCACTGTCTCCGGTCTGACTCACCCAGTTAGCAGTGACCAGCGTCTTATCGGTCGCACCGGCAGCAGGATCCGCAGCGAAAGCCCTTCCCTGTGCGTCCCTCTCGACTCCTTTATACGGGTCGGGCGTTGCGCTCATCTCGGGAATAGAAGCCCGTGCCGCGTTTATGTTTGTCTGCAATTCGTCATCTGCGGCCTTCCTGTCGTCCTGCTCCGTTGTGATGGAATCGAAGCAGTCGTTTATCGTAGTCTTGCACCAGTTGATGTCTGTCTGAACGTTAAAATTCCCGTCGCTCGGAATATGCGCAGCATCCAGCCCGACCGCTCCGGTCTGTCCGTTGACGCTCGAGACCGCCGCAGCCGGAAGCTTAGAGCTGTCGAGAGAGACCTCTATCCTGTGCCCGATCTGGTCGTTGTTGATGACAACGGCAGCGTCACCGCTGACGATATCCACGTTCCCGGCTCCGTCTCCCTCGACTCCGTTGATCGAGTGGAGTTTCTGGTCGAGCTTATCCCATATCTCCGCAATTCTTTCCTTCAGGCGGCATATCGCACCGCCGTATGGCACATCCTGCCTTGGCATTCTATCACCTTATCACATTTCAACTAATTAAATCAATATGCACACCATGAGCAATCGGAGGATTACGCAAGCGTGCATATCTACCTCATACAATGAGGTCGATATGCACACCGCGAGCGAACAGCGACGCGATATACTCCTTACCTTCCTTCGGAATATCGCCTTTGACCCTCAGTCCTTCGATACGGAGCGGTCCTCCTGCACTTATTAGGCTGGTACAGTCTACGACGTAGGTATCCGTATCATACCCTAACTCTTCCTGCTCTACTTCTATCTCGGCGAGGCTTACCGGGTCCCTGACCATGGTCAGCATGTTCCACCCGATCATCGAGCCGTACGGCTGAATGATACCGTCATATCCTCCTGCATTGACGATCATACCGGCCGTCTGTCTGCTGGTCAGGGTGTCCACGCTGCGCTGTTCCCTGGAATCGAATTCCCCGGCCGTGAAGTAATTGACGGCGGTTCCGATTATGCCGCTGGCGAGTCCCGCAACGGCTCCGATCGCGGTCCCCGCTCCCGGAGCGGCCGCAGTCCCTGCGAGAGCTCCGCCTATCGCCTGCGTTCCGATGCCTGCGATACCGTTAACGGCGCTCCGGTCCCTTTGGATGGCCTTCTGCTGGAGATCATAATCGCGCTGGCCGCTGTATGTGTATGAACTCCATGCATTCTCCGTCACCGGCAGCGATGGCAGCGGGAAGGAGAAAAACCTTCCTTCGGCTCCTTTCCTTTCCTCGATGGGTACGTTAGTACCCCCGAGGTAGACGCACAACGCAGCTGCGGATGTGCCGATGTCGAACCATGTGACGATCGTTTTGAACGATATTCCCCAGGGTGCCGTGAACATCTCCGCGCCGGTCGGGTCGGTGAATACGATCTTATGTCTGTCGTCCGTCTGTACACTCTCTGCCAGGGTCTTGGTGTTGGTGTTACCGGATAAGACGTTCGTGACCTCGTAGACGCTGGCGCCGGCGAGATCCCTCACCTTTCCGTACGTCCAAGGTCTGAAAGGAGTCAGCCAGAATCCTTGTATCCTCGACGGGTCGATTCCCATCGCCTCCTCGATCTGTCCGGTGTAGATGATGGACCAATCGGGCGAATCTTTGGCGGCTCCGGATATCTTCTCTCCTATCGGCCAGAAATAATAGACTATGCCCGTGACGACTTCCGACGGAGGCGCTCCGGATGTTTTTGTCGTGCACATGATCGCCCACCAGGTACTTGTGTTCAAATGAGGGTCGCGGTCGTCGATGATGCTTTTCGCATTATCGAGTAACCATTTCCTCGGAGCCGACGAGGACGGCCTGGCGAAGGAGGCAGGACCTTTTATCAGCCTTCCGGCTCCGATGCTGACCTTACGAGGACTCCAGTTCTTCTGCGCCGCAGGCTCTCCGGCGATCTGGAACCAATTGTAATCGGTCCAGGTGAGCCACCAATCGACATGCCATCTTATCCGGGTGTTAGGCTGGGGCCCCTTGGTCGCAACCGGTTCGGCGTCGTCGATCCATCCATAGACGAAGGTGTAAGCGCCTGCGGTGTTGAGCTTGGATAACCTTATCACGATGAGTTTTGGAGTCTCGAACAATTTGACGCCGGTGAATTCGTCCCATGTGATCTCGAGTTCCATCTCTTGGAATTCCTTTCCCTTACGAGGCTGTACATCTGTGAAGTTGTAAAGTTTGTCAGCGTCTTTAGCGAAGCTCTTAAAGTTGGTCCTGGATGCGGTCGCGGTGAAGTAGGGTTTATGTAGATCGTCCTCCTCGTAGACCGTCGTCCCGATGGTGAGTTTTGAGTATATTTTTACATCCGGAAATATCATGCTATCAGAGACCCCAGTAGAATAGCTTATCGAATTCGGCCGCCCAGGTCTCGAACGGGTTTTGGACCGCGTCGGCATATTGCCGCACGGTCTCCGGCTCGAGACCGCCGTAGCTCTGCTGTTCATAGTCCGTCCGGTTCTGCTCGGCGAGGAAATTCTCGGCAAGCTTGACGCCGCTGGGTGTCTCCGGCGGGTCATATGTGCGGTTGACCGAGTTACTGACTATCTTTCCGTCGGAGAGATCGACGCTCTCGGCAGCCTCGAGCCTGGTCTTATACTCTGTGTAGACCCTCATCTTTATGTCGTATCTCCCGGAGATCTCGTCAGCGCGTGCCTTCATGCAGCGTATCCAATACTCTTCATTGTCGTTTCCGAGGCCGGTGTCGTGGAACCGGTCCCACAATGCGAGGCGTTTCTCCGCGGCGTATTTGTCCGTCTCCGGAATAATGCGCTCGAAGATGTCGTAAGGGTCGGTGCCGCGGTTTTGGATTGAGTAAGGCGTCGGGACGCAATAACAAGGCGACATATCATATCAACCCCAGGAACGACGCCCATCCGGTGGGAAGGAGCGCACCCAATGCGACAATGAGCCCGCCGACCTTGAACCAAAGTCTCCGGGTGTCTTCCGAGTTGGTCTTCTCACAGCGGCGGAGCTCCGCACGGAGGACGTCGACATCGTGCGAGAGGTCCTCGATGTGGCGCACTGCTCCGCAGGTCTTACCGGTACATGAACAACCTTCTTGGATGGGTATCTCGAGATCATTCTTCATTATCATCTTCCTCCTTATCGGGCCTCGTCTTAGCAGCGTCGTCCATCAGTCCGGGCGCAGGCTCCACCCTCAATCCGGGCAGGACGTCCTGCACCTCCTCGCAGAATCTCCTCCTGATCTCCAAGTCCCTCTCGAGGCGAAGCCTCAGCTCCTGCGCTATGCTCAGGGTCTCCTCCGGACTGACTCCGGACGCCTTCTCCGTGCCTGCGGATTTTATGCCGAACCTAGCGAGGATCTCGCAGTCGATGTCGTTGATGGTTTTTATCAAGGATTCGGTGTGGTCCTTCGCTCCGAGGTCCAGGGCCTTGGCGTCCATGGAGGCCCGATCAAGCGTGAAGATCCTCGGCTTGTAGCCGTCGACCGCCTGGCCGCACTCCTTGACGTTGAGTTCGGCGCCTACGGTGCCCTGGATGATGACCGGTTGGGACATTCCCATTATGTTGGTCTTCATACAGCGCCATGCGTCGGCCATGAGCTCGCATAGAGGCTCGATCTCGTCCTGCGGGACGTTGGGGATGTGGACCGTAGGCCCGTCGTGGGCTTGCAGCCATCCGTCGGGGATCTGCACCCCGTCGCACTTGGGGAACCAGTTAAGGGGTTGGCCGTAGATGCCGGTAAGTCCTACGGAACCTCCGGCAAGCTGCATCGAGCCGAAGGCCTCCGCCGTTCCGAGGAGGCCGTAGCGGAAGAGCATACGCTCCGGCCAGTCGACGGGCATCCCCTCCGGTCCTCTCAGCCAGCGGAAGCGGGCGGAGAAGACATCCTCATAATGGTTTACGAGGTCGTAGGCTCCGAGCTCCTCCGCCTCCCTGCGCTGTCCCTTGGTGTTGATCGAGAGGGGACGGTCCGTCATATTACGGTCTCCTCATCATGATAGAGGATTTGAGGCTGGATTTCGCGTCCTTTCCGTAACGCTTCAGCACGTCACGGACCTCGCCGATGGTGATGAACCCATCCACGTCCGCGTCGAGTTTCTCCAGGATACCGATGAGGGTGTCCTTGGGGATACCTATCTTCCAGATGTTCGCGCACATGATGATGCACCTCAGGCGGTGTTGAAAAGCACGCCGCAGGCGGGGTTTCCGCGGTACACTCCGAGGGCGGAAGCTCCGGCAAGGTTGTAACCGGTCATCCTCTGTTCGGTACATCTCTGGCTCTCGATGTTGTCCCATGCGATCTGTTCGGAGAGCGAATCCCTGTCCAGGAGTACTGCCCCGAGCCTCTTCTTACTGTAGGATGTGTTGGTCGGAAGCTCGGCGAAGGCGGGGATCTCCACGATCTCGGCGAAGGTCCTGAGGAATTCGCGCGCGGTCCTGGTGGGTATCTGCTTGGCCGCACCGTCGAGGGCCCACGCGTTATCAAGTGCGTTAAGTACCCTGGTCTCCATGATGAGCAGCGGGGCCTCCATGCAGAACGTGTTTATCCCGAGCTTGGAGTAGGCGGTTCCCTCCTCCATCATCTCGGCCGCGCGGTCCTGGAGGGTCTTGACCAGGCTCATGGCGTCGGATGCGTTCGCGAATGCGGGGAGGCTTCCCTGCGTCAATGCGGGCATCACGATGCCGGTATCCGCGATCTGTCCGGCGTAACCCTTGATGTTGGGCGCGTAGGTGACGGAGTTACCGGTCCCGTCGGAGCTCTCGTGGCTGGATACGTTCCTGGTACCGTCGATGACGTCGGAAACGAGCTGGATCTCGGCGTTCCTCTTGAGCCCGGCGAGGGTCTTGTAGGGAGTGCGGAGCTTCTGAGCGACGTAATCCCCGACCTCCGCGGCGGAAAATACGTTCTGGCTGATCTCACGGTCCCACACGGATATGTTGAGGCTCCACGCGAGGTTTATCACATCGAGCTGGCCGACTGCGGCCGCGTTCCCGTAGGGGACGCATCTTCCGGACTGTTTGGCGTTGACTGCCCCATCCATAAAGCCGATATGCTCGATACCGGCGCCGTAAGGCATGCCGCCTTTTTTGAAATATGCGTCAAGGTTCCCCTCTTTGATCCTGGTCTCGTGCACGATGATCTTGGAGATCTTAGGCAGCAAGCCCTGCACGGCGGCGATGTTGGCGAGCTTGGTGGCCGTGACCTCCTCCTCGAAGGCCATGACAGGCTCGTTCTTTCTTATCCCGGAGGCTATCTCCTGACCTGCGAATTTGTCAAAACCGGACATTGTACTCACTCCTTCTTAACGCGGAAGCCGAGCGATTCCATCGCACGCTCGTACGACTCGTCGAATTCTCTCTTTTTAGTCTCGATCTCGTCCTTCTTGGTGGCGTTGGCCTTGGCCGCCTCGCCGGAGAGGGCGGTTATCTTCTGGTCGAAGCCCTTGGATCTCTCCTCGAGGGCGTTGACCTTCTCGATCAGTGCGACATTCGCCGCCTTAAGCTCGTCGATGATCTTGCCATAATCGACGGCGCCGCCGGCCGGGATTCCTTCGTCGGGTGGATTTCCTGCTGTCATGTTATCACCTTGCGCGTTTGCCGAGGGATGATGTCGAAAGCATGCGACCGTGCGGATCAGGGGTCTCCTGCGCTTTTCCGCTCCCTCGGTATATATCAGTATTACTTTTAGATATAAACGTGTTATTGAGGGAAGGTTATTTATATGAAAGGTGCCATTGTGTAATTGCAACAAATGTGTTGCAGGGACGCGGCCTATATCGCGCAAAAGGAGACATGAAAATGGCATGGACAAACAAGAGGCTGTTCGGACAGATCGTTGAAACACTCAAGGAATCAGGCTCCCTCCCTGACATCCTTGACTATCACCAGGAATCATACGATGAAAGGAAGATAACCACTTACGAAGTCGATTGTGTCGGAAGGCTCAGCCGTGGCGGAAGCGAGGGCATATACGTCGACGTGTACCTCGAAGGAGAAGAAACTATCAAACTCGGAACATTCAAGACTCTTGGTGATGACCGTGAAGCGTGGACCATCATGGGCCGCTTAATGTCGGACTTCCAGTGGGAATGCGAGAGATTCATCAATAAACACATCAACGAATTCGAGGAGGTGGAGTAAATGACTTGGATCGTGAGATACGGCGGCTGGACCGTCTATGAAGGCGACGACGAGGAGAAGGCCAACGAGGAATACCGCGCATGCGGACCTTACGGCACCATCCGCGAGGTGAAGGAATGATAGACGAGGGTCTTCGCTGCTCCGGTACCGGATTGGCAATGCAGCGCTTCGCCAACTACCGCGGGCATGTCGATTGGAAGCAGCACAGCGTATATATGAAGGTGCAGATCTGCCGCGCCTTCCACAAGGACAATAAGAGGGCCTGCGCCCTTTATGCGGCGCAGATCGGCTGCGTCCTTCTGGTCGCAGAGAACCTGAACGGGATCAAGAGCGAAATCAAGGCGGTGATGGAATGATAAGCATTGAAGTAACCAGCGTCAGGCATTGCGACAGATGCGGCATGACGATGGAAAACACCTGGACGGTCATCCGGTGGAAGTCGGACGATCTGTCCGACCTATGCAAGAAATGCACGATCGAATTCAACAAATGGCTGAAGGAGGCGAAGGAATGACCGACAAGCCCACGATCGACCGCAAAGTAGGAGCCCTTGACTCCTGCCTTATCGTCAACAGGGTCATATCGTTCCTCTGCGACCGCTACGAGGACGTCGTCGGCCTGGCCGACCAATACCGGACCGGTATCGCCGGAGCGATGGATTCCATCCTCGAGCGCGGTCTCGAGGAAGCGTTCGCCGTCCGCGCGATCATGCAGCAGGCGGAGAAGGAGGAAGAGTACGAGCGTTCCGAAAAAGACAGCCTTTGGGAGGGGTCGCAATGACCGCACCGCTCCAACCGCCCATGCTGCGTTACATCATCCATATCGGTGCCTGCTACGGCAAGCTCGACGTTGTCACGGATCACCGGATAGACACGGCCGAGAAGATGCCTGATTGGATCGAGGTGCGTGAATACCATCCGGATGTCGAAAAGAGTTACTGGGATGCTCACCTCACACCGGTCTGGGTCAGGACGAAGAAAATCAATTTCATAGAATTCGTCGGCTATGTAAAACCGCCGAAGGGCGAAGGGTTTAAACTCTAAAACACATTTGCGGAATAGGAGAAACATGAACAGAACCATCAGGATCTATCTGTCCGTGACTCCGGAGGAGGAGTGCAGGATCTCCGAGAATTACGGAAGATACCTCCTCTCAGCCAAGGGCGGATGCAAGAGCAGGAATCAATGGATCGTATCGAGATTAATGGAAGTGGAAGAATGAAGCTAAGCGAGATGAGGAACAAGGTGACAGGACTTCCGGACGGATTCGCCGGAATTAAGAAGGATTGGAAGGATGTAGCGGAGACCTTCCGCATCGAAAAGGCCGCCATCATCGAGAAGGACAAGAAGGACGAGAGCGGGGAGGTCATCCTCTACAGGCAGGGTCCGAAGCAGGGCCAGCCCGTCCCCGACCGCCAGATAGCGATGCAGCTCCGCACCGCATCCGGCGAGGCCGTCCTCGTAAGGACCAACTCGCCTAGGATCGTGACGCTCTTCACGGGCGACCTCGACAGGGAATGCGACGAGGTCAACCGCTTCGGCGACCGGATCTATCATGTGGAGGCGCCCGAAGGTGTGCTCAAGTTCATCCCCTTCGAGATGGATAAGAAGAAGGATGGCAAACCGATAAAATGGGATGTGGCGGACCTCGAGGAGGTTGATTAACGCGGGCACCGGCGGAAAGGCAGCGGGTTTCTCCTTTCCCGCAGGCCGAACGGCCGAGGGAAGAGAGTAAGCCTCCGGCTTGCTCGTTTCCTTCTGCCTTCCGTAAGCGGTGGCTCGTGTCTCTGGCCGACCGCCGTCGCAGGCTCACCTTAACACCGATGTACGTTCCTTCTGCCTGCGGCGAAACATCCTCCAATGGTGGTAATCCATGGCCAAACTCACTAAATTCACTCTCTCACCCTCGGGAGACCTGGTATACAAGTCCAACGGAAAGCTGGCACCGTCGAGTTATACTTTTAGGAAAAATACTGTATATGGTGCCAACGGCCGCCGTGTCGGCAGTCTCTCGAGGAACCTCACCAGGACCGAGGCCACCAAGATCGCGAAGGCGGAGGCCAATAGGAACAAGAGGAAGGCAGCCGCCAAGAGGAAGGCGGCCGGAATGGCGAAGCCCTCGCAGAAGAGACCGAGGTCTCCGTCCGGAACGAACCGGAAAAGCACGAAGGCCGCAGGCATCGACGAGGCGGAGGAATTCGAGGGAACCGAATTCCCGGAGGCCGAGAAACTCGTCATCGCAGAATTCGCGCGCAGGGTAAAGGCCGCCGCGCTATCGGTGGCTCCGAAGGCATTGCAGAATAAGATCCTGGCCCTCTCGGATGAGGCCATATACGAGGGATACAAGCAGGACGCCTACATCTTCGAGGTTTTCTTTTTCTACCACGGGGAGAGCGACGAACCGCATAGGTCCGACGTTTCCGTATGGCTTTATCAGTTTGTAAAAAGGATTGAGACTTATATGGGAGTGTGACAATCATGATACGCAACGCAAGCGTTACGCTCACTCGTAAACCGGAGGTTTACTCGTGATCTGGGGATTCGACACCGAGACCGACAACGACGGTAATACCGCCTGGATAGTGCAATGGGTGATCACCGGCAAAGCCGGAACCTACAAAGGTACGGATACCCGCGCATTGCTGCACAGGCTGCGTACCCTGGGGAGGTCGCGCGAACATCAGTATATCTACATTCACAATCTGAAATACGATCTCGAGTTTCTGAGGATCGTTCTATGGGATCTCCAAGAGGAGTACGGCGCGAAGCTCACTCCCATCTTCCGGAACGGGCAGCCTATCCAGGTCTCTGTCGAGGTGAATAATAGGATCCTCATCTTCCGCGATTCCGCGAAGAAATGGCAGGGGAATCTGCGCAGCCTCGGGGACGCTTTAAACTACCCGAAGCTCGAGAACATCGACCCGGACTTTAAGCCCGGATGGTCTACCGCGTTAAATCTGGATTCGGAAGAGGACTGGAAGTACGTCATCAGAGACGCGAGGATCTGCGCCAAGGCGGGCGAATTCTGGCACGGAGGCGGGTTCAAGCATGCGACCACTTCCGGAGATGCCTGGGCCGATATGAGGAATATGATAGGCATTCCGCTGTGGAAGGAGCTGTTCCCTCCCTTGACGAGAGAGTTCGATGATATTCTCCGTGATGGGTATTTCGGCGGCATAAATATCTCGAGGAATAAGGGGCATCATAGAGGTCCCATTACGCACGAGGACAAGGTCAGCATGTTCCCGGGTGTGATGCTCCAGAAGCCTCTCCCGGTCGGAAACCCGATCTATATGGGAGCCGTCAAACCTCAATCCGGATTATGGGTCGGCAAGATGAGGGTCAAGCTCCACATTAAGGAGGGGCATATCCCATGGTTCACCTTCAAAAATGGTATCGATTACTGCGGAGAGGACGTAGAGTACGGCCAGCATATCGAGGACTGCAAGCAATGGCATAATCTTACGCTGACATGCGTAGATTGGGAGAATCTCTCCATCGACTATGATATTGAAGTAGATACCTGCGCCGGAGAATTCTGGGCATTCAAGCAGCGGACCGGCGTATTGACTGAATACATCGAGAAGTGGGGAGCTGAGAAGAAGAAGGCCAAGAAGGGAAGCGCCGAGAGGGAGCACGCCAAGAGGATGCTCAACGCGGCATACGGCCGCTTCGCACTGATCCCGGACGAATCCCATACGGAGCTCGTCATGGACGAGGAGACGAGCGAGCCCATATGGAGGACCCACGAGGAGAAGGGAGAACCTTCTGCGTATCTGCCTTATGCTATGTTCGTCACCGCATGGGCCAGAAGGGAGCTTATGGACCGGGTGAGGAAGGTCGTAGATGCCTACGGCGTGGATTCGGTCCTGCATTGCGACACCGACTCCGTGATCTATCTCGGCGAGCCTCTCGGCGGATACGGGAAGGATCTAGGGATGTGGGACCTCGAGAGCCGGCCGAACGAGATCTATGAAGGCGGATTCAAAAGATACATCGAGGTGTTCCGGAATGCCGAGAAGCCTCTCGACAGGTTCAAAGTCACATGCGCAGGTGTGCCGCAGCCTAAGCGGGCGGACGACCTGCCTTATGGAATGTGGGTCGAGTTGCTCGATAAGCCTACGAGGATATTCGGGGAGGAGCTCGGCGATGCGCATTATACTATCAAGAGTAAATGGCTGCGGGAAATGTACAAAGACGCAGGCAAAGACCCGGATGATGTTAACACTCTCAAGTTACTCCCAAGGAGAGTACCCGGAGGCGTCATCCTCGAGGGACACACGCATAAGATAGATGACGATGGATTGAAAATACGTTTATCCAGGAGCGTCTGACAATGTCGGACGTCATGTCTTACCCGGTGTGTTACCTCGACAGGGTCATCGAGGAGGACATAGGAGATAACGACGGATGGGCGAGCTTCCTTAAGCTGCTTAAGAAGGCTCGCGGATGCCCTATCTGGTTCATGATCGGAGCCCGCCGTATCGGTAAAACGGATGTCGCGCTGCACATCGCTTTAGTGCTGTGGCAGAAATACCGGCGTAAGACCATGTGGGTCCGTGACGTTCTGAGGACTATGGAAGCCGCCAATTTCCAGGCGGATTTTCTGAACGATGCCTATGAATTCGGCTGGATCCATGACGAGGATGATAAGCATGTTTGGAGCTGCAAGGCCGACGGCGTTCACGACCCGAGCGGCGAGCTCGTGATTAAATTTCAAAGCCTGAGTACATACTCCTCGAGAAGAGGGCCGGCACATCCGGATGTAGATCTGATCCTGTTCGATGAGTTTATCCCCGAGGACCGCCGCTATATGAAGGGAGCGCTTAAAGGATTGATGAGCCTTACTAAGACGGTATTCTCCGGACGCGAAGGGTGTAGGTGTATCTGCACGTCGAACTTTGTCGCCCTGAGTAATCCCTACTTCGCGGGGTTCGAGATCTACCCGGACCCGAAACAGGATGTTACCGTTTGGGAAGATAAAGGCGTGGCCATCGAGCGGTGCCGCGGTTATCGCTGTGCGATCGCGAAGGAAAGCGCATGGAATAAGGCATATGCGGCTGCGCATTATGGGGATTACGCAGATGAGGACGAGGATGAAATGCATAAGCTCATCCGGAGGATTCCGAAGGGTGCCGTTCCGGATAGGTGGGCATTGAACATTTATGGTAAATGGTTCAGGATCTATACGACTACGGGCGGAATGAGGATAGCGAAGCAGGAACGCAATATTATTAAATCTGCTACTGTGATGTATGTTACGGACCCGAAGGATCTGAGCGACGAGGTCGCACTGATCCCGGCTGTAACGAGGCTAGGCATCGAGAACGATATAGCTCTCGGCCGGATGCGTTACGAGGATGCAAACACGCTGTTCGCATTCGTCAATCTGACTTACAATATTTGATAACAATCGTTAAGTAACTACCCCTCCCGAGATGATCGTGCGATGGTCGGCAATTGTCGAATACCATCGAGTAACACGATTATTACGAATGGGAGGGGT